>NZ_JBTWMV010000017.1:0-195457 GCF_054850255.1 Streptomyces sp. 7R007
TTGGTCCCATTGTCCGTCACGCCAGTGACACACTCGGTGCCGATGGCCAAGAATCACCGATCCGATCGATCCCCGACGGCGCCCGTTTCCCGGCCGGCGCCGGGCACGGTCCTGGACCGGCTCGCCTCCGGACCGAGCCGGGCTTCGCGCATCACTCATACGGAGCACTTGCCCCCGCGCGAGGGCCGCCATGCCGTCTGGCCTGACCGGATTCGTTCGGAGGTGATCGCGGCGGTGCAGGCCTGCGGTATCGAGCACCCCTGGGCCCACCAGGCACAGGCCGCCGAGCACGCCCTGGACGGCGACTCGGTGGTCGTCGCCACGGGCACGGCCTCCGGCAAGTCCCTGGCCTACCTCGTCCCCGTGCTCTCCACCCTGCTGGACGGCTCCGAGGCCCCGAACGGCCGCGGCGCCACCGCCCTGTACCTGGCCCCCACGAAGGCCCTCGCGGCGGACCAGTGCCGTTCCGTGAAGGAACTTTCACATCCGCTGGGAAACGCCGTGCGCGCCGCCGTGTACGACGGCGACACGCCGTTCGAGGAACGGGAGTGGATCCGCCAGTACGCCAACTACGTCCTGACCAACCCGGACATGCTGCACCGCGGCATACTCCCCTCCCATCCCCGCTGGTCCTCGTTCCTGAAGGCGCTGAAGTTCGTCGTCATCGACGAGTGCCACACCTACCGCGGCGTCTTCGGCTCCCACGTCGCCCAGGTCCTGCGCCGCCTGCGCCGCCTCTGCGCCCGCTACGGCTCCTCCCCCGTCTTCCTGCTCGCCTCCGCGACCGCCGCCGAACCCGCGGTCGCCGCGCGCCGCCTGACCGGCCTGCCGGTGGTCGAGGTCGCCGACGACGCCTCCCCGCGCGGTGAGCTGGTGTTCGCCCTCTGGGAGCCGCCGCTCACCGAGCTGCAGGGCGAGAAGGGCGCCCCGGTCCGCCGTACCGCCACCGCGGAGACGGCCGACCTGCTGACCGACCTCGCCGTGCAGGGCGTGCGCTCGGTCGCCTTCGTGCGCTCCCGGCGCGGCGCCGAGCTGATCTCCGTCATCGCCCAGGAGCGGCTCGCCGAGGTCGACCGCTCCCTCGCCCGGCGTGTCGCGGCCTACCGCGGCGGCTACCTGCCCGAGGAGCGCCGCGCCCTGGAACAGGCCCTGCACTCGGGCGAGTTGCTGGGCCTGGCCGCGACCACCGCCCTCGAACTCGGCATCGACGTCTCGGGCCTGGACGCCGTCGTGATCGCCGGCTATCCAGGCACGCGCGCGTCCCTGTGGCAGCAGGCGGGCCGCGCCGGGCGCGCCGGGCAGGGCGCGCTGGCCGTCCTGGTGGCCCGCGACGACCCCCTGGACACCTTCCTCGTCCACCACCCCGAGGCCCTCTTCGACCAGCCGGTGGAGTCCACGGTCCTCGACCCCGACAACCCCTACGTCCTCGCCCCGCACCTGTGCGCGGCCGCCGCGGAACTCCCCCTGACCGACGAGGACATGGACCTCTTCGGCCCCGAGACCGAGGGCCTGCTGCCGCAGCTGGAGGCCGCGAAGCTGCTGCGCCGCCGCACGAAGGCCTGGCACTGGACCCGCCGGGAACGGGCCGCCGACCTCACCGACATCCGCGGCGAGGGCGGACGCCCGGTCCAGATCGTGGAGTCCGGCACGGGACGCCTGCTGGGCACGGTGGACGCGGGCGCGGCGCACACGACGGTGCACGAGGGCGCGGTCCACCTCCACCAGGGCCGCACCTACCTGGTCCGCTCCCTCGACCTGGAGGACTCGGTGGCCCTGGTGACGGAGGCGAACCCGCCCTACTCGACGGTCGCCCGGGACACGACGTCCATCTCCGTCCTGGAGACCGACACCGAGATCCCCTGGGGCGACGGCCGCCTGTGCTACGGCTCCGTCGAGGTCACCAACCAGGTGGTCTCCTTCCTCCGCCGGCGTCTGATCACCGGCGAGGTCCTGGGCGAGACGAAACTCGACCTCCCTCCTCGTACGCTGCGCACGCGCGCGGTGTGGTGGACGGTCACCGAGGACCAGCTCGACGAGGCCCGGATCAGCCCGGAGATCCTCGGCGGCGCCCTGCACGCCGCCGAGCACGCCTCGATCGGCATGCTGCCCCTCTTCGCCACCTGCGACCGCTGGGACATCGGCGGCGTGTCGATCCCCCTCCACCCCGACACCCTCCTGCCCACGGTCTTCGTCTACGACGGCCACCCGGGCGGCGCGGGCTTCGCCGAGCGCGCCTTCCACACCGCCCGCGCCTGGCTCACCGCAACCCGCCAGGCCATCGCCGCCTGCGAGTGCGAGGCCGGCTGCCCGTCCTGCATCCAGTCCCCCAAGTGCGGCAACGGCAACGATCCGCTGCACAAGAGGGGGGCGGTACGGCTGCTCACGGTGCTGTTGCGGGGGGCGCCGGAGGAGGCGGGGCGGGAGGACCCGCAGGAAGCGGCTCCCCTGCGGGAGGCTTCGCCGTAAGCGGTCCCGGTGGGACGGACGGTGGGGGGCCCGCGGGTCCCGCTCGTGCCCTGACCTCCGCCGTGAAAGGCCCTCGTCCCGACGCCGCCGTCACGTCCGAGATCTCGCCGACGACCACGCAGCGCACGAGCCGCGTGCCCTGGGCGCGGGCGACGCGGTCTGCCCGGGCGCAGGCCGCCGCGCCGCCCCGCGCCCAGTCCTCCGCCGCGGCGAGCGCCGAGAGGTCGGCACCGCCGGCCGCGCGGTGCCGCACCACGACCGCCTGTCCCAGGGCGAGCACGACACCGAACACCACGCACAGCACGGCGATCGCACCGACGCTCCAGACGGTGGCGGACCCGCGATCCGAGCAGCGGCGCACCACGCCGGCCCGCTTCACGGCGGCCGGCCGATCGGCAGTGCGGGTCGGCCGGCCACCGTCGCGCGGGCCGGCCCCCGGTGCAGGCCGGCGCGGTGTGAGGAGCGCCGCCGTCGATACTGTGCGCACCCCACCGAGCCGAGCGACAGCCGGGCCTATCCCCACCCCTCCGCCCCGAGCGACAGCCGAGCCGATCCCCACGCCACCGCACCGACCGACAGCCAGGCCGATCCCCACGCCACCGCACCGACCGACAGCCAGGCCGATCCCCACGCCACCGCACCGACCGACAGCCAGGCCGATCGCCGCGCCACCGCACCGATCCAGCGCCGAGGCCCTCCTTGCGCCGCGCCGGCTGACCTCACGGTCCCTCCTCACCGCGCCGTCACCCCCACCGTCTCCTCGGCCGCCGCGACGGCCTCCTCCCGTACCTCGAAGGGCAGGCCGTGCAGGGCCGGGGGCCTGGCCACGACGATCACGCGGACCTGGTCCCCCTCCCGGCTCACCGTGACCCTCGCTCCGCGCGGAGCGGCCTCGCGGGCCGCCTCGACGACCGAGTCGGCCGGGTCCTGGCGGGCCGCCGCCCGCGCACCCGTCCGTGCCGCGTCCACGCACTGGATCTGCGCGGCCACCACCAGCAGGCCCCACACCAGCGCCATCGCGAACATCACCAGCACGGGCAGCACCACGGCCGACTCCGCCGTCACGAACCCCCGGTCACTCCCCCTCTCACATCCGCGCATCGAGCGCCCGCTTCACGATGGCCTGCAGCTCCGCGCTGACGGCCCCACTCGTCACGACCTTGTAGAGGACCACCGCGAACGCCACCGCCGCGACGATCCCCATCGCGTACTCGGAGGTCACCATCCCCGCGTCCCGCCGCGTCGCCCGCATCCCGCACACCAGGGCGCACAGCCGCGCCCATACCGCCTTGTACATCTCAACCCCCGTAGGAATTCGCTCTGCTCTGACCTTTTCCGACCTGTTCTGACCTGTTCTGTCAACGCTGTCATCAGTGCTGACATCCGTCGTCATCCGTCGTCATCCGTCGTCCGTCGTGCGCTCACCCCCGTCTCATCCGCCGCCCCCTCCCAGCACTCCGCCCGCGAGTCCGATCACCACGGGCAGGACGCCGATCGCGATGAAGGCGGGCAGGAAGCACAGTCCCACCGGCGCGGTGACCATCACGGCCGCCCGCCGGGCCCGTGCCGTCGCCGTACGGCTCCACTCCGCCCGCGCGTCCGCCGCGAGCCGCGCGACCGGTCCGGCGGCGGGCGCCCCGGACACGTCGGCCCGCTCCATCAACCGCGCCAACGCCCCCGCGTCCGGCAACGCCCCGAGCCGCCGCCAGGCCTCCGCCGGCTCACCTCCGAGCCGCACCTCGGCCGCGCCCCGGGCCAGCGCCTCGCCCACCGGTCCGCCGAGGGCCTCGCCCACGGCCTGCGCGGCGACCACCGGACCGGCGCCGGCGGCGATGCAGGCGGCCAGCAGATCGGCGGCGAGCGGGAGTTGCCGTGCCGCCTCGCCCGGATCGGCGGGGCCCGTCCCGCCGCCCCCGGCCGTCTGCCGCCCACGCCAGCGCCACAGTCCGGCGGCGAGCGCCAGTCCCGCCAGGACGCCGACGACGCCCCCGATCAGCACCCATCCGGCGCACGCCACCGCGGCCGACGGGCCCCACCGCCGCACGGCCTCCCGCACCTCGACACGAGGCCGGCCGGCACTCACCTCCGCCGCGGCCACCAACTCGGCCAGCCGCCGCCGCAACAGCCGCCGGCGCCGTACCGCCTCCCACCGCCGCAGCGACCACACCAGGACGAGCGCCGCCCCCACGGTCACCCCCAGCCTGTGGACAACGTCCGCGCTCATACCGCCTCCGCTCCCCGCACGATCCGCGTCGCCCACCACATCCCGAGCCCCTCCAGCAGTCCGCCGATCAGCAGGCAGCCCAAGCCGGGGCCGGTGTGCAGCAGCACGTGGAGCGGGTCGGCGTCGAGGGCCGTGCCGAGGGCGAGCCCCAGGACGGGGAGGCCCGCCAGCATCGCCGCCGTGGAACGGGCACCCGCCAACTGGGCCCGGAGGTCGGCGCGTTGGTCGCGCTCTGCACGCAGGGCCGCTTCGAGCCGGTCGAGCCCGGACGCCAGACCCGCACCCTGGTCCACGGCCACCCGCCAGCACGCGGCGAGGCCCAGCAGGCCCTCGGCGCCCGGTTGCCGTGCCGCCACGGCGAGCGCGCCCGGCACGTCCCCGCCGAACCGCGCCGCCGCCAGGACGGCCGCCTGCCCTTCGCCGAGCCCGGCGAAGTCCCGCGCGGCCCGCAGCAGCGCCTCCCCCGGCTGCCGCCCGGCGCGCACCTCGCCCGCGAGCGCCCCGCACAGTCCGATCACCGCGTCCCCGCGCAGGTCCCGTGCCCGCCGGGCCTCTCTGGCCAGCCGTACCCGTCGCAGCAACGGCACCCCGGCCGCCCCCGCGACGACCGGCACCACCGAGGTCCCCAGCACCGCCAGCACCAGCCCGGCGACCAGCGCCCACCACTCGGCCCGCAACCGCTTTTGCATCCCGCGCAGTTCGCCGACCGCCCGCCGCCAGGACGGTGGCCCGGCCCCCACCACGCCGCCCCCGGCCAGCAGCAACTGCGCCCGGCGGGCCCCGGAACGCCGCCCACCCAGCAGCACGGCCGCGGCTCCGGCACAGGTCACAGCCGCAGCAGACATCGACACCTCACCCATGACGCCCTCCTCCGATGAACTCGACGAACTCGCCGTCTTCCTCCCGAAGCAGCCCCCGCAGCCGCTCCCACCCCCGCTCCCTGACGAAGGCCTCCGCGCCCCACCGCAGTGCCGGTACCGTCCGCACGAGACCCGTGGGGTCCCGCTCCAGCACATGCACCTCGGCGATGCGCCGCCGGCCGGTCCGGTCGCGTACGAGATGCAGCACCACCGACAGGGCGGCCGCCAACTGGCTGTGCAGGGCGGCCCGGTCGAGCCCGGCCGCCGTGCCGAGTGCCTCCAGGCGGGCCGGCACGTCGGCTGCCGCGTTGGCGTGCACCGTGCCGCAGCCGCCCTCGTGGCCGGTGTTCAGCGCGGCCAGGAGGTGGACCACTTCGGGTCCGCGCACCTCGCCCACGACCAGCCGGTCCGGTCGCATGCGCAGCGCCTGCCGGACCAGGTCCTGGAGTGTGACGAGGCCCGCGCCCTCCTGGTTGGCGGGTCTGCTCTCCAGCCGGACGACGTGCGGATGGTCCGGTCGCAGCTCCGCGGAGTCCTCGGCGAGCACGATCCGCTCGCCCGGCCCGACCAGCCCCAGCAGCGCGCTCAGCAGCGTCGTCTTGCCGCTGCCCGTGCCCCCGCTGACGAGGAAAGACAGCCGTGCCGCCAGCAGCGCCCGCAGCACACGGTCCCCGCCGGGCGGCACCGTGCCGGCCGTGACCAGTTCGTCGAGGGTAAACGCCCGTGGTCGTACGACACGCAGGGACAGGCAGGTGCAGCCCACAGCCACCGGGGGCAGTACGGCGTGCAGGCGGGTGCCGTCGGGCAGCCGGGCGTCGGCCCAGGGCCGCGCGTCGTCCAGCCGCCGGCCCGCCACCGCGGCCAGGCGTTGCGCGAGACGTCGTACGGCGGCCGCGTCCGGGAAGGACACACCGGTCAGTTCCAGTCCGCCGCCCCGGTCCACCCAGACCCGGTCGTGCGCGGACACCAGCACGTCGGTCACCGAGGGATCGGCGAGCAGCGGCTCCAGTGGTCCGCTGCCGACCAGTTCGGACCGCAACCGCTCCGCCGCGCCGAGGACTTCGGCGTCCCCCAGGACCCGCCCCTGTTCCCGCAGCGCCTGTGCCACCCGCGCGGGCGTCGGCTCGGCCCCGCTCTCGGCGAGCCACTGCCGTACGCCGTCCAGGAGCCCCGCGGACGTGCTCATGCCGCACCCGCTTCCACCAGCGCCCGCTCCCAGAACCCCCTGCAGAAGCGCGCCAGCGGCCCCCGCCCGTTCGCGCCCGGCGGTGCCTTGGTCTCCCCCGCCCGCGCCAGCCCCGACTCGACGGGCACCTCGCCGGCCAGGGGCAGGCCGAGCAGACGGGTCACCTCGCGGCCGTCGAGGCCGGGGGCGTACGGACCGCGTACGGCCACCCGCAGATCGCGCAGGACCATCCCGACGGCGGACGCCACCCGTCCGGCCGCCGCGACGGCGCGCAGTTCGCCGGGGACCACGAGCAGGCCGAGATCGAGTTGGGCGAGGACTTCGGCGACTCCGTCGTCGATACGGCGGGGCAGGTCGACGACGACCGTGCCGCCCCGCCGTCTGGCCGCGGCGAGCACCGCCCGCACGGCCGGCGGCGGGACGGCGACGCAGTCGCCTCGGTCCCAGCTGAGCACCCGGAGGGAATGGAGTTCGGGAAGCGACTCCTCCAGGGCGGTGCCGCCCACCCGGCCGCGGGAGGCGGCGAATGCGGGCCAGCGCAGGCCCTCGACGGTCTCGCCGCCGAGGAGTACGTCGAGTCCGCCGCCCAGCGGATCGGCGTCCACGAGCAGGGTGCGCAGTCCCTCGCGTGCGGAGGTGACGGCGAGGGCGCACGCGAGCGTGGAGGCTCCGGCGCCGCCGCGTCCGCCGATGACGCCGACGGTGAGGGCCGGCCGGCCGGCGCCCTCGGCGACGTCGGCGATGCGGTCGACGAGCCACTGCTCGCCGTCGGGCAGCATCAGCACGTGGTCGGCGCCGATCTCGACGGCCCGCCGCCAGACCCCGGAGTCGTCCTGGTCGCGGCCGACGAGCACCACCCCTCGTCTGCGCGCGGCCCCGCGCACCCGCCGCGCGGCGTCGTCGCCGACCAAGACGAGCGGTGCGGCCTCCCAGCTTCCTCCGCGCTGCGGCACGCGCGGGTGGACCTCGGGTGTCGCGCCGGCCGCGGCGCACAGGCGCAGCAGGTCGTCGAGCAGGTCCACGTCCTCGGTGACGATCAGCGGTCCGGCCTGCCGCCCCGAGGCGGCGGGCGGCGGTTCGTGTGTGACGGCTCCGGCCACGGTGTCCATCCCCCTTCGCTGCATCGCGTGGGACCCGTGGGGTCACGCGATTCCCAAACCTGTGGAGAACCGGCGACCGGCCCCCATATGAACGGCCGATAGGAACCGGCCAAACCCGCCCCGACAAACCGGATCCGGTCACGAACTCGGCTCGTGCGGGACGCGCTGGAATCACGGTGCAGCGCTCCCGGAAATCGTGTGGATCTTGGTCGATAACTGTGGACAGGCCGGGGGTTGTGAATATCGGCGTCACTCATACCGGTGAGGTCCGTACCAGCCCCTGTGCGACTTCCGCAGAGGAGTCCGATGGCTACGCACGGTGACGAATCAGGGGTACGCCATGGGCATGGCGAAGGGGCGGCCGGAGCCGCCTGGGGAGGGTCGTACGGACCCGTATGGAAGGGAAAAACCCGCCCGGACATGCGACGACCCCCACCGGGGGGGAGAGTGGGGGTCGTCTCCACGGCCGACTCGGGGGGGGAGGAGTCGGACCGGGTTAGCACGGTCGCGAACGATCCGTGACTTCCATGGTGTACCCGAGAGCCCTCTCAGGCAAACCCACGCGCCCCACCTTACGCCGAATGGGCTGCGCCTATGCTCGGGGTCGTGGAAAACCACTCCTCGCCCCGCACAGCGGCCTTCTTTGACCTGGACAAGACGGTCATTGCGAAGTCGAGCACGCTCACGTTCAGCAAGTCGTTCTACCAAGGCGGACTGATCAACCGCAGGGCCGCCTTGCGGACCGCCTATGCCCAGTTCGTCTTCCTCGTGGGCGGCGCCGACCACGACCAGATGGAGCGCATGCGCAAGTACCTGTCCGCGCTGTGCCGCGGCTGGAACGTGCGCCAGGTCAAGGAGATCGTCGCCGAGACGCTGCACGACCTGATCGACCCGATCATCTACGACGAGGCGGCCTCCCTCATCGAGGAGCACCACACCGCCGGCCGCGACGTCGTCATCGTGTCCACCTCGGGCGCCGAGGTGGTGGAGCCGATCGGCGAACTGCTGGGCGCCGACCGCGTGGTGGCCACCCGCATGGTCGTGGGCGACGACGGCTGCTACACGGGCGAGGTGGAGTACTACGCGTACGGCCCGACGAAGGCGGAGGC
Source organism: Streptomyces sp. 7R007 (assembly GCF_054850255.1). Lineage (NCBI taxonomy): Bacteria > Bacillati > Actinomycetota > Actinomycetes > Kitasatosporales > Streptomycetaceae > Streptomyces > Streptomyces sp. 7R007. The sequence continues at coordinate 8,946 of NZ_JBTWMV010000017.1, forward strand.
GATCAAGGAGCTGGCCGCCTCCGAGGGGTACGACCTCGAACGCTGCTACGCCTACAGCGACTCGGCGACCGACCTGCCGATGCTGCGGTCCGTCGGCCATCCGCACGCCGTGAACCCGGACCGCGCCCTGCGCCGTGAGGCGCTCGCGCGCGGGTGGCCGATTCTCGATTTCAACCGCCCGGTACGTCTGAAGCAGCGCGTGCGGGGGTTCTCCGTACCGCCGCGCCCGGCGCTCGTCGCGGCCGCCGCGATAGGAGCGGCGGTGGCCACGGCCGGACTCGTCTGGTACGCCAGCCGGCGCCGCGTGGCGCCCGCCTGAGCTCCCCTTTGCCCGTTTAGCACCTGTTTGAGAGTAAAAGTAAAGAACTGCAGCCAGGACTTCCGCTTGTCCGGCACCTGGAGTACAAAGGACTCAACGGCCCGCGAGACCAAGGACATCCGAGAGGATCACCTTTAAAACGCATATGGCCCCACGGACCGAGCATGAACATCGGGCACCCACGCGACGTCGACCCGTCGATTACGGGCCAGCCGCACCAGGTGACGGGCAAAGTTCCCGACCTGATGGGCGACATATCGAGGACGCTTGGTAACTCGATGGGCATGCCAGCGGCGGTACGAATACTCGTACCGCCGCAACCCCGTTCCGGCCCCCCGTGAAGCCGACACCCCGGCCTACGCCGCCCCGCGCTGCAGCGCCTCGCACACCGCCGTCGACTCGCGTGCGCCCAGTTCGACCGCCCTGCCGCAGTGCGCGATCCAGGCGGCCATCCCCTCCGGCGTACCGGAGACGTACCCCTCCAGAGCCTTCAGATAGGCCGCGCGGCCCTGCTCGGCGTGGCCGACCTCGGCGGGGCAGACGGACTTCGGGTCGAGGCCGCTGCCCACCAGGACGATGCGCTCGGCGGTGCGCGCCACCAGGCCGTTGTGGGAGGCGAAGGGGCGCAGGGCGAGGAGTTCGCCGTGCACGACGGCGGCCATGACCAGGGCGGGGGCCGAGCTGCCCGCGATGATCAGCTCGGCGAGTCCCTCCAGCCGGCCGTGCAGCTCGTCGGCGTCCGGCAGCGGCAGCTCGACGAGCGGCTCGTCCACCGGCTCGCCCGCCTTCCGGGGCCGTCCGACCTCGTCGGCGTCGGTCGCCGCGGCCACGAGGTGCAGCCGGGCCAGCACCCGCAGGGGGGACTGCCGCCAGATCGACAGCAACTGTCCGGCCTCGGCCGTCAGCCTCAGGGCCGCGCCCATGACGCGCGCCTCGCCGTCGGCGCCGAAGTCGGTCCGCCGGCGCACCTCTTCGAGGGCCCAGTCGGCGCCCGCCAGCGCCGCGGACCCGCGGGCACCGCGTAGCGCCGCCTCGGAGGTGATCTCGTTGCTGCGGCGCCGCATGATCCGGTGCCCGTAGACCCGGTCCACGGACGTGCGCACGGACTCCACGGACTCGGCCACACCGGGCAGCGAGCCCAGGGCCGCGAGCGGATCGGCGGTCGCGCCTGTCGTACTCATGAGTACGACCCTACGCACCTCGCGCGCGTGCCCCACGATGGAGTGGTCTTCTTCACGTCACGCCACCACTCACGGCTTCCCTGTCACTACTCTTCGTGAACATGAAAATTGCTTTCGTCGGTAAGGGCGGCAGCGGCAAGACCACCCTGTCCTCCCTGTTCATCCGCCATCTGGCGGCCACCGGGGCGCCCGTGATCGCGGTCGACGCCGACATCAACCAGCACCTGGGCGTCGCACTGGGTCTCGACGAGGCGCAGGCCGCGGCACTTCCCGCCATGGGCGAGCGGCTGCCGCTGATCAAGGAGTACCTGCGCGGCGCCAACCCGCGGATCGCCTCCGCCGAGACGATGATCAAGACGACCCCGCCCGGTGAGGGCTCCCGGCTGCTGCGGGTGTGCGAGGACAACCCCGTCTACGAAGCCTGTGCCCGGCCGGTGGAACTCGACGGCGGCGCCGTCCGTTTGATGGTCACCGGCCCCTTCACGGACGCCGACCTGGGGGTCGCCTGCTACCACTCCAAGACGGGAGCGGTGGAGCTGTGCCTGAACCACCTGGTGGACGGGCAGGGCGAGTACGTCGTGGTGGACATGACGGCGGGCTCGGACTCCTTCGCCTCCGGCATGTTCACCCGTTTCGACGTCACGTTCCTCGTCGCCGAGCCGACCCGGAAGGGGGTCTCCGTCTACCGGCAGTACAGGGAGTACGCCCGCGACTTCGGGGTCGTCCTGAAGGTCGTCGGCAACAAGGTGCAGGGCCAGGACGACCTCGACTTCCTCCACGCCGAGGTCGGGGACGACCTGCTGGTGACCGTCGGGCACTCGGACTGGGTGCGCGCCATGGAGAAGGGCCGCCCGCCCCGGTTCGAGCTCCTGGAGGACGCCAACCGCCGCGCCCTGCGCGCCCTGCAGGTCGCGGTGGACGCCACGTACGAGCTGCGTGACTGGGAGCGGTACACGCGCCAGATGGTGCACTTCCACCTCAAGAACGCCGACGCCTGGGGCAACGAGCGCACCGGAGCCGACCTGGCGGCACAGGTCGACCCCGGGTTCGTGCTCGGCGAAGGGCTGGTGGCGACGGCCTGACGGGCCTACCGCTTGGCCGCCGGCGCCCCGGGCACGCCCTTGGGAGCCGGGGCCGGGTGGTTCGACAGGAACGCGGCCCAGCCCTGCTTCGGGGCCTCGCCGACCTGCAGGGTGCGCAGCTTCGCCAGCACCTGCGGGTCCTGGGCGTCCAGCCAGTCGGCCAGTTGGTGGAAGGACACGCAGCGCACGTCGGGCTTGTTGCAGACCTTCTCCACGACGTCCTGGACGGCGCGCATGTAGGTGCCGCCGTTCCAGGACTCGAAGTGGTTGCCGATGATCAGCGGCGCGCGGTTGCCGTCGTAGGCCCGGTGGAAGCCGGCGAGCAGGCCGTCGCGCATCTGGTCGCCCCAGTAGTCGTACTTGCCGGGGTCACCCTGGGTCTGCGTCCCGGACTGGTTGACCATGAAGTTGTAGTCCATGGTGAGCTGCTCGTAGGAGTGCCCGGGGAAGGGCACGAGCTGCATCGACAGGTCCCACAGACCTTCCTTCTTCTTCGGCCAGAGCTGCTCGTTCACCCCGCTGGTGTCGTAGCGGAAGCCCAGCCGGCTCGCGGCCCTCACGAAGTTCTTCTGGCCCTCCAGGCACGGGGTGCGAGCGCCGATGAGCTCCTTGTCGTAGTCGAAGGGCAGCGGGGCGGCCTTCTTCATGCCGGCGTTGGTCTTCCAGGACTTCACGAACTGCTTCGCCTGTGCGATCTCGTCCTTCCACTCGTCGACCGACCACTCGCCGACGCCGCCGTTCGGGCCGCAGAAGTGGCCGTTGAAGTGGGTGCCGATCTCGTCGCCCTCCAGCCACGCCAGGCGCAGCTGCTTCACGGTGTCGGCGATGCCCTTCTCGTCGTTGAAGCCGATGTCGGAGCGGCCCGGCGAGTGCTGCGGCGGCTTGTACAGGTCGCGCTTGTCCTCCGGCAGCATGTACACGCCGCTGAGGAAGTACGTCATCGTCGCGTGGTTGGCCCGGGAGACCTTGCGGAAGTGCGAGAACAGCTTCTGGCTGTCCTCGCCCGCGCCGTCCCAGGAGAAGACGACGAACTGCGGCGGCTTCTGGCCGGCCTTGAGCCGTTCGGGTCTGGGCAGATGCGGCTGCGCGCCGGTGTAGGCGGTGGAGCCGTCACCGATCAGCCGGAAGACACTCTTGGGTGCCTGGACCGGCTTGGCCTTCTGCGGACCCGCGACGCCGGACCCGGAGCCGTCGGAGCCGATCGCGCAGCCGGCCAGCGAGGCGGTGCAGGCCGCGGCGATCACGGCGCCCGCGGTGATCCTGCGGGACGCGGAACTCCGGCGGGGGACGGAGGCCCTGAGGGCGGCGGCCTCAGAAGCGGCGCCCTTGGCGGGGGCGAAGGCTCCGGCGGGGACGGCGGTCCGGGCGGAGACGGCGGTCCGGGCAGGGACAGGGGCTTCAGCGGAGACGGCGGTCCGGGCGGGGACTGAGGTCTTGGCGGGTGCGGCAGTCGTGCGGGTGGCGGAGATCCTGCGGGTGGCGGCCATGTTCCGCCCACCTTCTTCCTTCTCTCAGGCCAACGCCGATGAGGGCGTTTTCTGGTGATGCGCCGGGAAGGCCCGACAGCGCCGCCAAAGTCGCACGGGACCGAGAAGGAATTAGTACGACAAGCCGATCAAATACTTGCTTCACTCCCGCGAGTGAAGTTTTGCCCCATTTGCCAGAAAAGCCTATGCTCGACCTTTACTCTGCATTACGATTCGTTTACCGAGCGTTGATTCATCCCGCCACTGCACGCCGTGACCCACGGCCGCGACCGACCCCCCGCCATCGACGGGGGCCCACCAGTTCCGCGACCGCGCTGCCCCGGAGGAGACGGGAAACATGTCAGCTTGCGTCCCCACCCGCGCCACCGACCCGCAAGGGACGGAGAACGTCCACCAGCCCCACAGCCCGCCACCAACCCCGCCCCGACGCCTGCGCGTCGCGGGCGCCGACGTGTCCGCCTCGATCGCGGTCTTCCTGATCGCCCTTCCCCTGTCGCTGGGCATCGCCCTGGCCACCGGAGCCCCGCTGCAGGCCGGCCTCGTGGCCGCCGCCGTCGGCGGACTGGTCGCCGGACGGCTCGGCGGCTGCCCGCTCCAGGTCAGCGGCCCCGCCGCCGGCCTCACGGTCGTCACCGCCGACCTCATCCACCGCTACGGCTGGCGCACCACCTGCGCCATCACCGTCCTCGCCGGACTCGCCCAGCTCGGCCTCGGCTGCCTGCGCGTGGCCCGCGGCGCGCTCGCCGTCAGCCCCGCCATCGTGCACGGCATGCTCGCCGGCATCGGCGTCACCATCGCCGTCGCCCAGCTGCACATCGTCCTCGGCGGCACCCCGCAGAGCTCCGTGCTCGCCAACGTCCGCGCGCTGCCCGCCCAGTTGGCGCATCTGCACCCGGCCGCCGTGGCCGTCAGCGCGCTGACCCTGGCCCTGCTGCTGCTCTGGCCCCGGATCCCCGGCCGCCCGGGCCGCCTGCTGCGCAGGGTGCCGGCCGCTCTCGTCGCCGTCGCCGGGGCCACCGCCACCGCGTCCCTGGCCGGGCTCACCCTGCCCAGGGTCGACCTGCCGTCCTGGAGCAGTCACGCCCTGGCCGGTCTGCCCGAGGGCCCGGTGCTCGGCATCGCCACCGCCGTGCTCACCACCACGCTGGTGTGCAGCGTGCAGTCGCTGCTCGGCGCGGTCGCCGTCGACAAGCTCGTCGCCGCCCGGCCCGGGCTCACCGCCCGCGTCGGCCGCTCGGACCTCGACCGCGAGCTGCTCGGCCAGGGCGCCGCCAACATCGTCTCCGGCGCCCTCGGCGGCCTGCCCGTCGCCGGTGTCGCGGTGCGCAGTTCGGCGAATGTGAAAGCGGGTGCCGTGAGCAGGAACTCCACGATGCTGCACGGCGTTCTCGTAGTAGTCGCCGCGCTGCTGATGGTCCCGGTCCTGGAGTTCATCCCGCTCGCCTCGCTCGCCGCCCTGGTGATGGCCGTCGGCATCCAGATGGTGTCCCTGCACCACATCCGCACGGTGACCCGCCACCGAGAGGTGCTCGTCTACGCCGCCACCACCCTGGGCGTGGTCGTCCTCGGCGTCCTGGAGGGCGTGGCCCTCGGGATCGCCGTCGCCGTCGCCGTCGCCATGCAGCGCCTCGCCCGCACCCGCATCACGCACGAGGAGAAGGAGGGAACCCATCACGTACACGTCCGAGGTCAGCTGACCTTCCTCGCCGTGCCCCGGCTCAGCCGGGCCCTGCACTTCGTACCCCAAGGCGCCCACGCCGTCGTGGAGTTGGACGGGTCGTTCATGGACCACGCGGCGTACGAGTCACTGCAGGACTGGCAGAACGCCCACACCGCGCAGGGCGGTTCGGTGGAGCTGACCGGCCGCCGCGCCGGAGTCACCATCGGCGAACCGGGCCACCACACCGACACGGACCACGACACCCGCCAGGACGCGTGCCGTTGCCGGCCCTGGACGCCCTGGCGCAACCACCAGTGCGAGCGCCCGCAGCCCGTCCGGCCCGCCGACCGCCCGGCGGACCAGGGCAGCGGACACCGGCTGGCGCGCGGCATCAGCGCGTTCCAGCGCAACACCGCACCGCTCGTGCGGGGCGAGCTGGCCCGGCTGGCCCGTGAGGGTCAGCGTCCCTCCCAGCTCTTCCTGACCTGCGCGGACTCCCGCCTGGTCACCTCGATGATCACCTCCAGTGGTCCGGGCGACCTGTTCGTGGTGCGCAACGTCGGCAACCTCGTCCCGCTGCCCGGCGAGGAGAGCGGCGACGACTCGGTGGCGGCCGCCATCGAGTACGCGGTGGAGGTGCTGCGGGTGCGGTCCATCACGGTGTGCGGGCACTCCGGGTGCGGGGCCATGCAGGCGCTGCTCACCTCCGAGCCCGGGGGCGCGCCGACGCCGCTGAAGCGGTGGCTGCGGCACGGCCGGCCGAGCCTGGAGCGGATGGCCGACGGCAGCAGACCGTGGGCGCGGCTCGCCGGCCGTGCTCCCGCCGACGCCGTCGAGCAGCTCTGCCTGACCAACGTGGTCCAGCAGTTGGAGCATCTGCGCGCGCACGAGTCGGTGGCGCGGGCGCTGCGGGACGGGGCGCTGGAGCTGCACGGGATGTACTTCCACGTGGGTGAGGCGCAGGCGTATCTGCTGGGCGGGACGAGTGAGGAGCAGTTGTTCGACCATGTGGGGGTGACGGATCTGTCCGCGTGAACCAGGGGCCGGGCGGGTGTGAAGGGCGTTACACCGCTGAACCCCGTCCGGCCGCCTCCCGTGGGTACGGATGACCAGGCCACAGTGGTCGAGTCGGTCGGTCGAGCGGGCCGCCGAGCAGTCCCGGGACCAGCCGACGACAGGTCTAAACCAATTTCCGGTCGACCCTTGTCATCGGGCCCCCGGGTCTGATGAGCTGTGGCCTGGGACACAACGGACACCCTGGGAAAGGCAGATGCCGTGAGCAACGAGAGCCTGGCCAACCTGCTGCGCGAGGAGCGCAGGTTCGCACCCCCCGCCGACCTGGCCGCGAACGCCAACGTCACAGCGGAGGCGTACGAACAGGCCAAGGCTGACAGGCTCGGCTTCTGGGCCGAGCAGGCCCGCCGGCTGACCTGGGCCAAGGAGCCGACCGAGACGCTGGACTGGTCGAACCCGCCGTTCGCCAAGTGGTTCAAGGACGGCGAGCTGAACGTCGCCTACAACTGCGTGGACCGGCATGTCGAGGCGGGCCACGGCGACCGGGTCGCCATCCACTTCGAGGGCGAGCCCGGTGACAGCCGCGCCATCACCTACGCCGAGCTCAAGGACGAGGTGAGCAGGGCCGCCAACGCCCTGCTGGAACTGGGCGTGCAGAAGGGCGACCGGGTCGCCGTCTACATGCCGATGATCCCCGAGACGGCCGTGGCGATGCTGGCCTGTGCCCGGATCGGCGCCGCGCACTCCGTCGTCTTCGGCGGCTTCTCGGCGGACGCGCTCGCCACCCGTATCCAGGACGCGGACGCCAAGGTCGTCATCACCTCCGACGGCGGCTACCGGCGCGGCAAGCCCTCGGCGCTCAAGCCGGCCGTCGACGAGGCGATCTCCAAGGTCGACAACGTCCGGCACGTGCTCGTGGTCCGCCGTACCGGCCAGGAGATCGCCTGGACCGAGGGCCGGGACGTGTGGTGGCACGAGATCGTGGAGCGGCAGTCGGCCGAGCACACGCCCGAGGCGTTCGACGCCGAGCACCCGCTGTTCATCCTGTACACGTCCGGCACGACGGGAAAGCCGAAGGGCATCCTGCACACCTCCGGCGGCTACCTCACCCAGACCGCCTACACCCACCACGCCGTCTTCGACCTCAAGCCGGAGACCGACGTGTACTGGTGCACCGCCGACGTCGGCTGGGTCACCGGGCACTCGTACATCGTCTACGGGCCGCTCGCCAACGGCGCCACACAGGTGATGTACGAGGGCACGCCGGACACCCCGCACCAGGGCCGGTTCTGGGAGATCGTGCAGAAGTACGGGGTGACGATCCTGTACACGGCGCCGACGGCGATCCGCACGTTCATGAAGTGGGGCGACGACATCCCCGCGAAGTTCGACCTGTCCAGCCTGCGGGTGCTGGGCTCGGTCGGCGAGCCGATCAACCCCGAGGCGTGGATCTGGTACCGCAAGCACATCGGTGCCGACCGGACGCCCATCGTGGACACCTGGTGGCAGACCGAGACCGGCGCGATGATGATCTCGCCGCTGCCGGGCGTGACCGCCACCAAGCCCGGCTCCGCGCAGACCCCGCTGCCCGGCATCTCCGCCACGGTCGTCGACGACGAGGCGAACGAGGTGCCCAACGGCGGCGGCGGTTACCTGGTGCTGACCGAGCCGTGGCCGTCGATGCTGCGCACGATCTGGGGCGACGACCAGCGGTTCATCGACACCTACTGGTCGCGCTTCGAGGGCAAGTACTTCGCGGGTGACGGCGCGAAGAAGGACGACGACGGCGACATCTGGCTGCTGGGCCGCGTGGACGACGTCATGCTCGTCTCCGGGCACAACATCTCCACCACCGAGGTGGAGTCGGCGCTCGTCTCCCACCCGTCCGTCGCGGAGGCGGCCGTCGTCGGTGCCGCCGACGAGACGACCGGGCAGGCCATCGTCGCCTTCGTGATCCTGCGCGGTACGGCGGCGGAGACCGAGGACCTGGTCGCCGAGCTGCGCAACCACGTGGGCGCCACGCTCGGCCCGATCGCCAAGCCGAAGCGGATCCTGCCGGTGGCCGAGCTGCCGAAGACCCGTTCCGGCAAGATCATGCGCCGTCTGCTGCGGGACGTCGCCGAGAACCGCCAGCTCGGTGACGTGACCACGCTGACCGACTCGACGGTGATGGACCTCATCCAGGCGAAGCTCCCGGCGGCGCCCAGCGAGGACTGAGCCCCGGCGCTCTGGCAGGACCCTCGGGGCGCCCGGCGCGGACGCGCGCCGGGCGCCCCTTTTAGGTAAACTAAGCAAAACAGCGTGACCTCGATGGTGTGCCGGGAAGTCTGGTCGGCGAACAGCCCTGCTCTGCCCACCGACCGGAGGTTCTCTCTTGGCCGCGCCCCGCACCCCCCGTCCCCGCAAGGTCCTCGGACGTCTGTCGCTGCCCGAGCGGACCTTCGTCGCGGACGCACTGCGCACCGAGACCGTCGGCGGAGTGCTGCTCCTCGTCGCCGCGATCGCCTCCCTGGTCTGGGCGAACATCCCCGCGCTGCACGGCAGTTACGAGTCCGTCAGCCACTACCACCTCGGCCCCGGGGCCCTCGGCCTGCACCTGTCCGTCGCGCACTGGGCGGCCGACGGACTGCTCGCGGTCTTCTTCTTCGTGGCCGGCATCGAGCTCAAGCGCGAACTGGTCGCCGGCGACCTCCGCGACCCCAGGGCGGCCGCGCTGCCCGTCGTCGCCGCCCTGTGCGGGATGGCCGTACCGGCCCTCGTGTACACGCTCACCAACGTCACGGGCGGCGGCTCCCTGGAGGGCTGGGCCGTGCCCACGGCCACCGACATCGCCTTCGCGCTGGCGGTCCTCGCCGTCATCGGCACGTCCCTGCCGAGCGCCCTGCGCGCCTTCCTGCTCACCCTCGCCGTCGTCGACGACCTGTTCGCGATCCTGATCATCGCGGTCTTCTTCACCGGCTCGATCGACTTCGCCGCGCTGGGCGGGGCGGCCGTGGGCCTCGCGGTGTTCTGGCTGCTGCTGCGCAAGGGGGTGCGCGGCTGGTACGTCTACGTCCCGCTCGCCCTGGTGATCTGGGCGCTGATGTACAACAGCGGCGTCCATGCCACGATCGCCGGCGTCGCGATGGGCCTGATGCTGCGCTGCCACCGCCACGAGGGCGAGGAGCACTCCCCCGGCGAACGCGTCGAGCACCTGGTGCGCCCGCTCTCCGCCGGCCTCGCCGTGCCGCTGTTCGCCCTGTTCAGCGCCGGTGTGACCATCTCCGGCGGCGCGCTCGGGGACGTGTTCTCCCGGCCGGAGACGCTCGGCGTGGTCCTCGGGCTGGTCGTCGGCAAGGCGCTCGGCATCTTCGGCGGTACGTGGCTGACGGCCCGCTTCACCCGGGCCTCGCTCAGCGACGACCTCGCGTGGGCCGACGTGTTCGCGGTGGCGACGCTGGCCGGCATCGGATTCACCGTGTCGCTGCTCATCGGCGAGCTCGCCTTCGAGGGCGACGCGACGACGACGGACGAGGTCAAGGCCGCCGTACTGCTCGGATCGCTCATCGCGGCGACCCTCGCCACCGTGCTGCTGAAGATACGGAACGCCAAGTACCGCAGGCTGTGCGAGGCCGAGGAGCGCGACGAGGACCTCGACGGCATCCCGGACGTCTACGAGGAGGACGAGCCGGAGTACCACCTGCGGATGGCGGCCATCCACGAGCGCAAGGCCGCCGAGCACCGCCGGATCGCCGAGGAGAAGGCCGCCGAGCGACGCGCGCTTGCCGAAGTGCCGGGCGGGGCAGGCGAGGACGGCGACCGTCCGGCATGATCTGACGGGACGGTACAAAAGGACCGTACGCAAACGGGCCGTGGAAACGGCCCGTGGACAGCAGTCAGGCAGAGAGCAGGGAGAACGCGATGAGCGCACCCGACGGCAGCCCGGTCGGCGCCGAACGCAGCATCGGCCAGCTGTTCGCCTCGGCGACGACCGAATTGTCGGCGCTGGTGCACGACGAGATCGCGCTGGCGAAGGCGCAGCTGAAGCAGGACGTCAAGCGCGGCGCGGCGAGCGGCGGCGCGTTCACGGTGGCCGGCGCGGTGCTGGTGTTCTCCCTGCCGATGCTCAACTTCGCGCTGGCGTACGGCATCCGGACCTGGAGTGACTGGAACCTCGCCGTCTGCTTCCTGCTCTCCTTCGCGGCGAACGTCCTGGTCGCCGGCGGCCTCGCGCTGATCGGCGTGGTCTTCGCGAAGAAGGCGCAGAAGAGCAAGGGCCCGCAGAAGGTCGCCGCGTCGATGAAGGAGACGGCGGGCGTCCTGCAGAAGGCCAAGCCGCATCCGCGCCCCGCCGAGACGCCGGCTCTCGAGGACCGCGCCCCCGCGGCCATCGAGGCTGTGGCACGCTCGTCCTCATGACGGATCCCGCCCTCCATCCGGCGCAACCCGCTTCGGTCGTACGGCCCGACGGCCCCTGGACGCACCGGGAGGTGGCCGCCAACGGCGCGCGCTTCCACATCGCCGAGATGGGCGACGGGCCGCTGGTGCTGCTGCTGCACGGCTTCCCCCAGTTCTGGTGGACCTGGCGGCACCAGCTGACCGCGCTCGCCGACGCGGGCTTCCGGGCCGTCGCGATGGACCTGCGCGGCGTCGGCGGCAGCGACCGCACCCCGCGCGGCTACGACCCCGCGGGCCTCGCGCTCGACATCACCGGCGTGGTGCGCTCCCTGGGCGAGCCGGACGCCGCGCTGGTCGGGCACGACCTCGGCGGCTACCTGGCGTGGACGGCGGCCGTGATGCGGCCCAAGCTGGTGCGCCGGCTCGCGGTCGTGTCCATGCCGCATCCGCGGCGCTGGCGCTCGGCGATGCTCTCCGACCTGCGCCAGACGCGCGCCGGTTCCTACATCTGGGGGTTCCAGCGGCCCTGGATCCCGGAGCGGCAGCTGACCGCCGACGACGGCGCCCTCGTCGCCGACCTGATCCGGGACTGGTCGGGGCCGAACCCGCCCGACGACAAGAGCCTCGACACCTACCGCCGCGCGATGTGCATCCCCTCGACGGCGCACTGCTCCATCGAGCCGTACCGGTGGCTGGTGCGGTCGATGGCCCGCCCGGACGGCATCCAGTTCTACCGGCGCATGAAGCGCCCCCTGCGCGTGCCGACGCTCCATCTGCACGGCTCCCTCGATCCCGTCCTGCGCACCCGCAGCGCGGCCGGCTCCGGCGAGTACGTCGAAGCCCCGTACCGCTGGCGCCTGTTCGACGGCCTCGGTCACTTCCCACACGAGGAAGATCCGGTCGCTTTCAGCACAGAACTGGTCAACTGGCTGAAAGACCCCGAACCCGATCGGTGACGACCCGAACGCGCCCGGTATCCGGACACGAACACCTGTCGTACGAACAGCCAATTGCCCGGCGCATAGGCCAATTGGGGGTCCCGCGAGCGGTTATCGACCTTGGGGCAGGGGCACACGTCGGGGTATGGGCTGGACGCACGACTACAGTGACGCAGCACGCACTCGCCGCTCGGCCGGTGGCCTGAGCTCCCACCAGCGAGGGGCCGCCCCGCAGATGGCGGGTACGGATCTCCGGGTGGGCATCCCGCGCATCCTGCGCCGCCGGGCCCGCTGGGTCTCGGTACGCCTGCGTCACCCCCGCGGCTGACGCCCCCTTCACCTCACCCACGCCTCACAGGGCGCAGCTGTCGCTGTCCACCTGCTGGTTGGCGGTACGCCCCTTGGTGATGTCCTGCTGGATCTCGTCCGCCGTGAGGGCGTATCCGGTGTCGGCGTCGTCGAGGGACTTCGCGAACACCACGCCGTAGACCTCCCCCTGGGGTGTCAGCAGCGGGCCGCCGGAGTTGCCCTGGCGGACGGTCGCGTACAGCGAGTAGACGTCACGGCGGACCGTGCCGCGGTGGTAGATGTCCGGGCCGTTGGCCGGGATGCGGCCACGCACGCGTGCGGCGCGGACGTCGTACGAGCCGTTCTCCGGGAAGCCCGCGATGATGGCGCTGTCGCTGCTGCGGGCGTCCGTGGTGCTGAACCGCAGCGCGGGCGCCCTGAGATCGGGCACGTCGAGTACGGCGATGTCGCGGTGCCAGTCGTAGAGGACGACCGTGGCGTCGTACTTCCGGCCCTCGCCCCCGATCTGCACGGTGGGTTCGTCGACGCCCCCGACCACGTGCGCGTTGGTCATGACGCGGCGGTCGCCGAAGACGAAGCCGCTGCCCTCCAGGACCTTGCCACAGCTCGTGGCGGTGCCCATGACCTTGACGATCGACTGCTTGGCGCGGGTGGCGACGGGACTGTTGGCCAGGGCCGGGTCGGGCGGCTGGACGTCGGTGATCGGCTCGTTCGAGAACGGGCTGAAGACCTGCGGGAAGCCGTTCTGCGCGAGGACCGAGGAGAAGTCCGCGAACCAGGTGTTCGCCGCGTCGGGCAGCGCCCGGGAGACGCCCAGCAGCACCTTGGAGTTGCGGACCTCCTTGCCGAGCGTGGGCAGGGTGGTGCCCGCGAGGGCGGAGCCGATCAGCCAGGCGACCAGGAGCATCGCGACGACGTTGACGAGGGCGCCGCCGGTCGCGTCCAGGGCGCGGGCCGGGGACCAGGTGATGTACCGGCGCAGCTTGTTGCCGAGGTGGGTGGTCAGGGCCTGGCCGACGGAGGCGCAGACGATGACGACGACGACCGCGACGACGGCGGCGGTCGTGCTCACCTCGGCGTTGTCGGTCAGCGCGTCCCAGATGACGGGCAGCGTGTAGACCGCGACGAGACCTCCGCCGAGGAAACCGATCACCGACAGGATGCCGACGACGAAGCCCTGGCGGTAGCCGACGATCGCGAACCACACGGCGGCGACCAGCAACAGGATGTCCAGCACGTTCACCGGTTCGAGCCTCGCCTCATCACTTCGCGGTCACTCCAGGTCGGCCGGGGGGCCGGCCCGCCGCGAAGCGGCATCGGTTACAGCATCCCCCGGGAAGACGGAACACGGCAGACACCCTGTCACGACCGCCAGTCCAGCGGGACCTGCTTGTCCCGGTCCCAGGGGCGCTCCCAGCCGGAGTAGTGCAGCAGACGGTCGATGACTCCGGCGGTGAAGCCCCATACGAGGGCCGATTCGACCAGGAATGCCGGGCCTCTGAAGCCGCTGGGGTGGGTGACCGTCACTCTGTTCGCCGGGTCCGTGAGATCCGCCACGGGGACCTTGAAGACGCGCGCCGTCTCGTTCGGGTCGACCACGCCGACCGGGCTCGGCTCGCGCCACCAGCCCAGCACGGGGGTCACCACGAAGCCGCTGACCGGGATGTACAGCCGGGGCAGGACGCCGAAGAGCTGGACGCCGGAGGGATCGAGGCCGGTCTCCTCCTCGGCCTCGCGGAGGGCGGCCCGCAGCGGCCCGTCGGTCTGCGGGTCGCCGTCCTCGGGGTCGAGGGCGCCGCCGGGGAAGGAGGGCTGCCCGGCATGGGATCTCAGCGAGCTCGCCCGCTCCATGAGCAGCAGCTCGGGGCCGCGCTCGTCCTCGCCCTCGCCGAAAAGGATCAGCACCGCCGACTGGCGGCCGGCGCCGTCCTCCGGTGGCAGGAAGCGGCTCAGCTGCAGCGGCTGGACCGTCTCCACCACGCGCACCACCGGATCCAGCCAGCCCGGCAGGCCCTCCCTGCTGAGCTCCACCGGACCGCCCCGCGTATTGCTCGCGTTCGTCATCGCCACCCCCGTTCTGCCCGGTCCAACGCCCGGCCCCCAGATGATCGTTCCTGACCCGAACCCCGAGATCGCCCCTGAAGTACCCCTGAGACCCCCCTGGACGCCCCGGGGACGGCAGCGGGGGGCGTCGCCGGGTGACCGCCTGCGGCACCGTGGCCGCCACGCAGGGCCCCCGCCCCAGGGAGCCACCGCCCAGCAGCCACAGCGCGCGGAACGGCGCGGTTACGGCAGCAAGCACGGCGATGCCACCGACGCCGACCGACCCGGCGGGCACGAGCCGGGCCGACCACAGACACACCACCCGAGCCGACACCCGCGTCCGCCACCCGCACGCCACCCGAGCCGACACCCACGTCCGCCACCCGCACGCCACCCGAGCTGATGTCCGCGTCCGTCGTATGCGATGGCGTGGGGTTCTTCGTGGCGTCCTGTGTGGGCCGTTGTGTCATCCGGCCGTCCCGAGAGGCGGGGCCGGTGTGCCGCCCGCGTCCAGGTACGCCTGCGGGGGCTTGAGGCGTTGGCCCGGGAAGCCGCCCTTCTCGTACTTGAGGAGCTTCTTCGCCTTCTCGGGGTCCGTCTCGCCCTCGCCGTACGCCGGGCAGAGCGGCGCGATGGGGCAGGCGCCGCAGGCGGGCTTGCGGGCGTGGCAGATGCGGCGGCCGTGCCAGATCACGTGGTGGGACAGGTCCGTCCAGTCGCTCTTGGGGAAGAGCGCTCCCACGGCGGCCTCGATCTTGTCCGGGTCGGTCTCCTCCGTCCACCGCCAGCGCCGTACCAGCCGCTGGAAATGGGTGTCGACGGTGATGCCGGGGCGCCCGAAGGCGTTGCCCAGGACCACGAAGGCGGTCTTGCGGCCCACGCCGGGCAGCTTGACGAGGTCCTCCAGGCGGCCGGGGACCTCGCCTCCGAAGTCCTCCACGATCGCCTTCGACAGCCCTATCACCGACTTGGTCTTGGCCCGGAAGAACCCGGTGGGACGCAGGATCTCCTCGACCTCCTCCGGGTTGGCGGCGGCCAGGTCCTCGGGGGTCGGGTACTTCGCGAACAGGCCCGGCGTCGTCTGGTTGACCCTGAGGTCGGTCGTCTGCGCCGACAGGACCGTGGCGACGATCAGCTGGAAGGGGTTGTCGAAGTCCAGCTCCGGGTGGGCGTACGGATACACCTCGGCGAGCTCGCGGTTGATGCGGCGGGCGCGGCGCACCAGCGCGGTGCGCGACTCGCCCTTGGGCACGGTCGCGGCGACCGGCTGCGCGGGCGGGGCGTCCTGGACGGCGGCCGTGGCCTTCTTCGGTGCGACGGCCACTTTCTTCGTGGCGACCTTCGCGGTCTTCTTCACCGCGCTCTTCTTCACCGCGGCCGCCTTGGAAGCGCTCTTCTTCGCGGCCGTCTCAGAAGCGCTCTTCTTCGCGGCCGTCTCAGAAGCGCTCTTCTTCGCGGCCGTCTTCTTGGCTGACGTCCTCTTCGTCGTCGCCGTCTTCGCCGTCGCCTTCTTCACGGGCGCCGCCTTTGTCTTTTTCGCCGGTTTCCCTCCGCCGTCGGGGCCCTGTTCGCCCACAGCGGAATCACGACGTACAACCACCCGCCCAGCCCCCTTGGCCTGTGCTCTCACCGGCGTTTTGGACACCCGGCCAGCCTAAAGCCCGGCACCGACATCCGCCCCGGACCCGGGGGATCGGCCCCCGATTGGACCCCTGCCGCTTACCCCGGGACATGTGTACGGCATCCTTGTGACAGATCACACTGTTTGGACCGTCCGGCAAAATGGGGAACCAGGTCCCCTGGTACCAAGGGGAAAGCAAGATCCCCTGAGCAGGTCGACAAGGAGAGAACTCGTGGACGACGTTCTGCGGCGCAACCCGCTCTTCGCGGCGCTCGACGACGAGCAGGCCGCGGAACTCCGCGCCTCCATGAGTGAGGTGACCCTCGCACGCGGAGACTCGCTCTTCCACGAGGGCGACCCCGGTGACCGGCTCTACGTGGTCACCGAGGGCAAGGTCAAGCTGCACCGCACCTCGCCCGACGGCCGCGAGAACATGCTCGCCGTCGTCGGCCCCGGCGAACTGATCGGCGAGCTGTCGCTGTTCGACCCGGGCCCGCGGACCGCGACGGCCACCGCGCTCACCGAGGTCAAGCTGCTGGGCCTGGGCCACGGCGACCTCCAGCCCTGGCTGAACGTACGGCCCGAGGTGGCCGGCGCCCTGCTGCGCGCCGTCGCCCGGCGCCTGCGCAAGACCAACGACCAGATGTCCGACCTGGTCTTCTCGGACGTCCCCGGCCGCGTGGCACGGGCGCTGCTGGACCTCTCGCGCCGCTTCGGCGTGCAGTCGGAGGAGGGCATCCACGTCGTCCACGACCTCACGCAGGAGGAGCTGGCGCAGCTGGTCGGCGCGTCCCGCGAGACGGTCAACAAGGCGCTGGCGGACTTCGCCCAGCGGGGCTGGCTGCGCCTTGAGGCGCGCGCCGTGATCCTGCTGGACGTGGAGCGCCTGGCGAAGCGCTCGCGCTGACGTCCTCCCCGGTGCCCCCGAAGGGCCTCGACCCCCAGGGCCACATCGCGCGCGAAGGCTCCCTCGCCCGCATCCCGCCCGCCTTCCGCCCTGTGGTGGCCGCCGCCCGCGACCGTCTCCAGGACGTCTTCGGCACGCGGCTGCACAGCGCGTACCTCTACGGCTCCGTTCCACGCGGCACCGCGCGCGTGGGGCGCAGCGACCTGGATCTGCTGGTGGCGTTGCGGGAGGAGCCCACCGAGGCGGACCGGGGCGCCACGCGCGCGCTCAGCGAGGCGCTCGACAGGGAGTTCGCGCAGATCGACGGCGTGGGCACGCTGCTGTACGGCCGGGAGCGGCTGCTGAGCGAGGCGGAGACGTACGACCTCGGGTGGTTCGTCGCCTGTCTGTGCACGCCGCTGCTGGGCGAGGACCTCGCCGCGTACCTGCCGCGCTACCGCCCCGACTCCCTGCTCGCCCGCGAGACCAACGGCGACCTCGCCCTGTTCCTGCCCCGCTGGCGCGAGCGGATCGCGGCCGCCGAGGACACGGACGAGGCCCGGCGGCCCCTGGTGCGCTTCCTGTCCCGGCATCTCGTACGCACCGGGTTCACGCTCGTCATGCCCCGCTGGGGCGGCTGGACGAGCGACCTGGCGGAGATGGCCGAGGTGTTCGCCGCGTACTACCCGCAGCGCGCCGCGCAGCTGCGCGCGGCGGCCGTTCTCGGCCGCGAGCCGGTCGGGGATCCGGTCGTGCTGCGGACGTACGTGGACGACCTCGGACCGTGGCTCGCGGACGAGTACGCGCGCGTGCACGGCGTGAAGGCCCCCAGGCCGGACTAGGAGACGCGCGGACCGGCGGGCTACGGGCCGGCGTACTGCCCGCGCACTAGATGAGCCCGTGTTCCTCCAGGTAGTCCAGCTGGGCCCGGACCGACTGTTCCGCCGCCCACCACAGGGAGCGGTCCACGTCGGCGTACACGTGGGCGACGACCTCCGAGGGCGTGCGGTAGCCGTTCTCGACCGCCGTCTCGACCTGGGCGAGACGGCTGGCGCGGTGGGCGAGGTAGAACTCGACGGCGCCCTGGGCGTCCTCCAGGACCGGTCCGTGGCCGGGCAGGACCGTGTGGACGCCGTCGTCGACCGTCAGGGACCGCAGCCGGCGCAGCGAGTCCAGGTAGTCGCCCAGACGGCCGTCGGGATGCGCCACGACCGTCGTGCCGCGGCCCAGGACGGTGTCGCCGGTCACCACCGCCCGGTCGGCCGGGAGGTGGAAGCACAGGGAGTCCGAGGTGTGGCCGGGAGTGGGAACGACCCTCAGCTCCAGGCCGCCGACGGTGACCACGTCCCCGGCCGCCAGCCCCTCGTCGCCCAGCCGCAGCGC
The DNA here is from genome assembly GCF_054850255.1 of Streptomyces sp. 7R007. Classification (NCBI taxonomy): domain Bacteria; kingdom Bacillati; phylum Actinomycetota; class Actinomycetes; order Kitasatosporales; family Streptomycetaceae; genus Streptomyces; species Streptomyces sp. 7R007. Next base: position 27,246 of record NZ_JBTWMV010000017.1, read on the forward strand.
CGGGTCCAGGGCCCGCACCTTGGTGCCGGTCAGCTCGGCGAAACGGGCGGCGCCCTCGGCGTGGTCCGGGTGGCCGTGGGTGAGAAGCGTCAGGGCGACACGCCGGCCGGCCTGCTCGGCGGTGTCGACGACCGCGCGCAGGTGCCCCTCGTCCAGGGGCCCCGGGTCGACCACGACGGCCAGATCGGAGCCGGGCTCGGCGAGGATCCAGGTGTTCGTGCCGTCGAGGGTCATCGGCGACGGGTTGGGCGCCAGGACGTTGACGGCTCGCGGCGTGGCGGGGCCGGTGAGCACCGCGCCTCGTGGCTGGCCGGGAAGGGCTGTCGCGTCCGTCATACGGTGCTTCCTGTCGCGTCCGTCATGGTCAGGCTCCGCCGGTGGGGATGTGCTTGGTGAACTCGTCGTGTCCCGGCCAGCTCAGCACGATCTCGCCCGTGCCCTCCTCCAGCCGGGCCCGCGCCAGCACCGGCGTCATGTCCCGCTGCGGAGCCGCCGCGAGCGCCTCGGCCGCCGTGGCGTAGGGCGTCAGCTGACGCAGGGTCGAGATGGTGGGCGGCATCATCAGCAGCTCGCCCTTGTCGTAGCCGTCGGCGGCGTCCCGGGGCCGTGTCCACACCGTGCGGTCGGCCTCCGTGGAGGCGTTGCGGGTGCGCTGGCCGTGCGGGAGGGCGGCGACGAAGAAGAACGTGTCGTAGCGGCGGGCCTCGAACTCGGGCGTGATCCAGCGCGCCCAGGCCCCCAGCAGGTCCGAACGCAGCACCAGGCCGCGCCGGTCCAGGAACTCCGCGAAGGACTCCTGGCGGGCCACCAGCGCGGCACGGTCGGCCTCCCAGTCGGGCCCGGTCGTGTCGTCCACCACGGAGTCGGGCGTACGGCCGGCGAGCAGGACGCCCGCCTCCTCGTACGTCTCCCGTACGGCCGCGCAGACGATCGCCTGGGCCGTCTGCTCGTCGACGCCGAGCCGCTCGGCCCACCACGCGCGCGTAGGGCCCGCCCAGCGGACGTGCCGCTCGTCGTCGCGCGGGTCGACGCCGCCGCCCGGATAGGCGTACGCGCCTCCGGCGAAGGCCATGGAGGCGCGTCTGCGCAGCATGTGCACCACGGGGCCGCTCGCGGTGTCCTTCAGGAGCATGACGGTGGCGGCGCGCTTGGGGGTGACGGGTGTGAGGGTGCCGTCGGCGAGCGCACGGATGCGTTCCGGCCACTCCTGCGGAAACCACTGCCCATTCGCCATGGCCGGAGGCTATCCCGTGGTGCGCGAATGTTCGAGAGGTCCCCGAGGTCAGAGCGCCGCCCCCGCGGCGCGCCTACGGTACGAGCTCCACCTGGATCTCGACCTCCACGGGCGCGTCCAGCGGCAGCACCGCCACGCCCACCGCGCTGCGCGCGTGCACGCCCTTGTCGCCGAGCACCTCGCCCAGCAGTTCGCTCGCGCCGTTGAGGACCCCCGGCTGGCCGGTGAAGTCGGCGGCCGAGGCGACGAAGCCGACGACCTTCACCACGCGCGCGATGCGGTCCAGGTCGCCGGTGACGGACTTCACGGCGGCCAGCGCGTTCAGGGCGCAGGTGCGGGCCAGTTCCTTGGCCTCCTCCGGGGTGACCTCCGCGCCCACCTTGCCGGTGACGGGCAGCTTGCCCTCCACCATCGGCAGCTGGCCGGCCGTGTAGACGTACGCACCCGACTGCACGGCCGGCTGGTACGCGGCGAGCGGCGGGACGACCTCCGGCAGCGTCAGGCCGAGTTCGGCCAGCCGCGTCTCGACGGCGCCCACTACTGCTTCTCCCGCTTCAGGTAGGCCACCAGCTGCTCGGGGTTGTTCGGTCCGGGCACCACCTGGACGAGCTCCCAGCCGTCCTCGCCCCAGGTGTCCAGAATCTGCTTCGTGGCGTGGACGAGCAGCGGCACGGTTGCGTATTCCCACTTGGTCATGTGGCCGACTCTAGCCGTTGCCCGGCCACCATCCGCTGTCGAGTTATCCACAGGCTGTCGCGTGATCCGCACGGGGACTGGTTAGGCTCGAAGACGTGAGCAGGCTCCAGGTCGTCAGCGGCAAGGGCGGGACCGGAAAGACGACGGTCGCCGCCGCACTCGCGCTCGCCCTCGCGACCGAGGGGAAGCGGACGCTTCTCGTCGAGGTCGAGGGCCGGCAGGGCATCGCGCAGCTCTTCGAGACCGAAGCGCTGCCGTACGAGGAGCGGAAGATCGCCGTCGCTCCCGGGGGCGGGGAGGTGTACGCCCTCGCCATCGATCCCGAACTGGCCCTTCTGGACTACCTCCAGATGTTCTACAAGCTCGGGGGCGCCGGCAGAGCGCTGAAGAAGCTCGGCGCGATCGACTTCGCCACCACCATCGCACCGGGCCTCAGGGACGTCCTGCTGACCGGCAAGGCGTGCGAGGCGGTGCGCCGCAGGGACAAGAACGGGCGGTTCGTCTACGACTACATCGTCATGGACGCCCCGCCGACGGGCCGCATCACCCGCTTCCTGAACGTGAACGACGAGGTGGCGGGCCTCGCCAAGATCGGCCCGATACACAATCAGGCGCAGGCCGTGATGCGGGTGCTGAAGTCCGCGGAGACGTCCGTGCACCTGGTGACGCTGCTGGAGGAGATGCCCGTCCAGGAGACCGTCGACGGCATCGCCGAACTGCGGGCGGCGCGGCTGCCGGTGGGCCGGATCATGGTGAACATGGTGCGCCCGGAGGTGTTGGACGGAGCCGACCTGGAACTCGTACGGACGGTGCCGCGCACCGCCGTCGCCAGGTCGCTGTCCGCGGCCGGGCTGGGCGGGGCGCGCCGCGGCGGCAACGCGGAGAAGCTGGTCGATCCACTGCTGCGGCAGGCCGAGGAGTACGCCGAGCGGTACGCGCTGGAGCACGAACAGCGCTCCGTGCTGGCCGAGCTGGGCCTGCCGTTGCACGAACTGCCGCTGCTCGCCGAGGGCATGGACCTGGCGGGCCTGTACGAACTGGCCACCGAGCTGCGGAAGCAGGGGATGTCATGAGCCCGCACGAACCGGCACACCGACTGGCTCCCGCGCGCGTGCTCGACGTCGACCCGCTGCTGGACGACCCGACGACCCGGATCGTGGTGTGCTGCGGCTCGGGCGGGGTCGGCAAGACCACCACGGCGGCCGCCCTGGGGCTGCGTGCCGCCGAGCGCGGCCGCAAGGTGGTCGTGCTGACCATCGACCCGGCCCGCCGGCTCGCCCAGTCCATGGGCATCGACTCCCTCGACAACATCCCGCGCCGGGTCAAGGGCATCGAGGACTCCGCCGGCGGCGAGCTGCACGCGATGATGCTGGACATGAAGCGCACCTTCGACGAGATCGTCGAGGCGCACGCGGATCCGGAGCGGGCCGCCGCGATCCTGTCGAACCCCTTCTACCAGTCGCTCTCGGCGGGCTTCGCGGGCACGCAGGAGTACATGGCGATGGAGAAGCTGGGCCAGCTGCGGGCCCGGGACGAGTGGGACCTCATCGTCGTCGACACGCCCCCGTCGCGTTCGGCGCTGGACTTCCTGGACGCCCCGAAGCGGCTGGGTTCCTTCCTCGACGGCAAGCTGATCCGCGTGCTGCTGGCGCCGGCCAAGGTCGGCGGACGCGCGGGGATGAAGTTCCTGAACGTCGGGATGTCGATGATGACCGGCGCCCTGGGCAAGCTGCTCGGCGGGCAGCTGCTGAAGGACGTACAGACGTTCGTGGCGGCGATGGACTCGATGTTCGGCGGGTTCCGCACGCGCGCGGACGCGACGTACAAGCTGCTTCAGGCACCCGGTACGGCGTTCCTGGTGGTGGCGGCGCCGGAGCGGGACGCGCTGCGGGAGGCCGCGTACTTCGTGGAGCGGCTGGCGGCCGAGGACATGCCGCTGGCCGGGCTGGTGCTCAACCGGGTCCACGGCAGCGGCGCCGACCGGCTGTCCGCCGAGCGGGCGCTCGCCGCCGCGGAAAATCTTGTGGAGTCCCGCATTGTCGATCAGGACGGCGGGAAAGCTGGTCTTCGTAACTCTCCCGACACGTACGGCAGTTCAGAATCTCCCGCCTCGGCGTCCGGTGACTCTCCCGCATCGGCACCCGACGGCTCCATCGCGTCGGCGGCCGACGGCTCCTCCGCATCCGCCGACGACCCCTCCGCGTCGGCGGACGAGCAGTCCGTCGAGCGGCTCACGGCGGGCCTGTTGAGGCTGCACGCCGAACGGATGCGGCTGCTCTCCCGCGAGCAGCGCACGCGTGACCGCTTCACCGCGCTCCACCCCGAGGTGGCGGTGGCCGAAGTCGCCGCGCTGCCCGGCGACGTGCACGACCTCGCGGGGCTGCGGGACATCGGTGACCGGCTCGCGGCCAACCGGCCGGAGCTGCCGACGGCGGGTGCCTGAGGGTTCCCGGTCGCCCGGGGGTTCCGAGGGTTCCCCGGTCGGGGGACGGCCTCGGGGTCTCAGCTCACCGCCGCGTAGTTCTCGTACACCTGGTCGTCGTCGAGCGGGACGATGCCCACACCGCGCTCGTACTCGCTGCGAGCGGTCTCCAGCAGCCGGCGCCACGAGGTGACGGTCGGCCGCCTGCGCAGCAGGGCGCGGCGCTCGCGCTCCGTCATGCCTCCCCACACGCCGAACTCGACGCGGTTGTCGAGCGCGTCGGCCAGGCATTCGGTGCGTACCGGACATCCGGTGCACACCGCCTTGGCCCTGTTCTGCGCTGCTCCCTGAACGAACAGTTCATCCGGATCGGTAGTGCGGCAGGCAGCCTGCGCACTCCAGTCGGTTACCCAGCCCATACCGGCGCCGTCCTCTCCCGAATCGAGGCTCCCCCACGGCGGCAGCGGCATATTCACCGCCGCCAGTTGAGGACGTTACGGAAGGTGGGCACAGCGCAACACCCCCTTCGGGCCCAATCTTGAATGGCCCGAACGGACTATGCGTAAGCGGCAGATCACCCGGGGGAGTGAGCTGGTGACATGCGTGATCATCCCGGCAAACCGGGACAGTTCTGCTGAGTCACAACGGACGCCGGATGACACACAAGGCGGATTCGGACACGCCCCCACCAGAAAGTCGGGGAACCTCCGGAACGATTCGGGGTCGCCGGACGTATTGATACGTGGCCCTGCTGCTGTGACAGTTGAGAGCAGCTTAGGCCAACGCCTGCACGCGTGTCCGGCGAATGAGAACGTAGGCAGCCCACTTGCCATGCCGTCATGCCGGAGCGGGAGGACGGGGCGCGCATGCGCGACGGCCACAGGGCCCGGACGTCATGTCACGATCCGGGGCGCGAACCTCCCGGTAGGCACCCGCTCCATCGGAACGCTCAGGAGTACGGATTAGGCTGCCCCCATGCCAAAGAAGCGCTCGGGCGGTGGTCTGTCCCCCACGCAGCAGGCCGCGAAGTTCCTCGGTGTCAGCGTGCTCTCCGGAGCCGTCCTGGCCGGCATCGCCCTGCCCGCCGTCGGTGCGCTGGGCCTGGCGGCCAAGGGGTCGGTGGAGAGCTTCGACGAGCTGCCGGCCAACCTCAAGACGCCCCCGCTCAGCCAGCGCACCACCATCCTCGACGCCGACGGCGGCCAGATCGCCACGGTGTACTCCCGCGACCGTACGGTGGTCGGCCTGAAGGACATCTCGCCGTACATGCAGAAGGCGATCGTCGCGATCGAGGACTCGCGCTTCTACCAGCACGGCGCGATCGACCTCAAGGGCGTGCTGCGCGCCCTGAACAAGAACGCGCAGAGCGGCGGCGTCGCCCAGGGCGCGTCCACACTCACCCAGCAGTACGTGAAGAACGTCTTCGTGGAGGAGGCCGGCGACGACCCCACCAAGGTCGCCCAGGCCACCCAGCAGACCCTCGGCCGCAAGATCAAGGAGCTGAAGTACGCGATCCAGGTCGAGGAGGAGCTCGGCAAGAAGAAGATCCTCGAGAACTACCTGAACATCACCTTCTTCGGTGAGCAGGCCTACGGCGTCGAGGCCGCCGCCGAGCGCTACTTCTCCAAGCACGCCAAGGACCTCACCCTCCCGCAGTCGGCCCTCCTCGCCGGCATCGTCCAGTCCCCGAGCCGCTACGACCCGGTCAACGACGAGGCGGAGGCCACCAAGCGCCGCAACACCGTGCTGCAGCGCATGGCCGACCTCGGCGACATCTCCCAGGCGGAGGCCGACCAGGCCGGCAAGGAGCCCCTCGGCCTGAAGGTCAGCCAGCCCAAGAACGGCTGCATCACCGCCGTCAAGGGCGCCAGCTTCTTCTGCAAGTACGTCGAGCAGGTCTTCCTCAGCAACCCGGTCTTCGGCAAGACCAAGGAGGCCCGGGCCAAGATCTGGAACCAGGGCGGCCTGACGATCCGCACCACGCTGGACCCGCAGGCCCAGCAGTCCGTCCAGGCCTCCCTCAAGGACCACGTCTACAAGTCGGACAGCGTCGCCGCCGCGGCCACGCTGGTCGAGCCCGGCACCGGCAAGGTCCTCGCGATGGGCCAGTCGAAGCCGTACGGCTACGGCAAGAACGAGACCGAGATCAACTACTCGGTCGGCGCCGACATGGGCGGCTCCAACTTCGGCTTCCCGACCGGTTCGACGTTCAAGCCCTTCGTGGCCGCGGCCGCGCTGGAGGAGGGCCGGCCGGCCAACCAGGAGTACTCCTCGCCGTACCAGATGGAGTACCCGAGCCCGGTCCAGACGTGCAGCGGCAAGCCGTGGACCAACCAGAACGGCGAGAAGCTGGAGAACGAGAGCGAGTCGGAGCACGGCCCGTACCAGCTCAGGGAGGCCATGGCGAAGTCGGTCAACACCTACTTCGTGCAGATGATCTCCGACATCGGCCTGTGCCCGGTGGTCGACATGACCAGCAAGCTGGGCGTCGTGCAGGGCGACGGCCAGAAGATCCCCGAGGTGCCCGCCATCGCCCTGGGCTCCAAGGGCATCGCCCCGCTGACCATGGCCACCGCCTACGCCGCCTTCGCCAACCGCGGCATGTACTGCACGCCGATCGCGATCGAGTCGATCACCCAGAAGATCGGCGACAAGCAGAAGTCCCTGGAGGTGCCGAAGTCGACCTGCTCGCGCGCGATGAGCGAGAAGACCGCCGACACGGTCAACACCCTCCTGCGTGGTGTGATCGACTCCGGCACCGGCCAGCAGGCGGGTCTGACCGACCGCGAGAGCGCCGGTAAGACGGGTACGACGGACGAGCGCAAGAACGCCTGGTTCGTCGGCTACACGCCGAACCTGGCCGGCGCCGTCTGGGTCGGCAGCGCCAGCCAGCAGGTCAAGATGCGCGACATCTCCATCGGCGGCGTCTACCACTCCCTCGTCTACGGCGCCGACACGCCCGGCCCGATCTGGAAGGACGCCATGACCGGCGCGCTCGACGGCAAGCCCGTCGAGTCCTTCAACCTGGTCGACATCCCCGGCGGCAACGACAAGGGCAACGGCAACGGCAACGATGACGGCAACAACGGCGACAACGGCGGCACCACCGACGGCGGCCTCATCGGCGGCCTGATCAACGGCGGTACGGACAACGGCGGCACGGACGGCGGCACCACGCCGACGCCGACGTTCTCCATCCCGGACAACCTGTTCCAGGGCACGAGCAACGGGAACGGCAACGGCGGGCGGCGCGGCTGAGGCCGGGCGGCGGCTGCGCTCCGGGCTGTTCACGACGGCCGACGGCCCCTTCTCCGTCGTACGCGATCCGCTGCACGAGGAAGAAGGGGCCGTCGCTTCATGGTGATCGCCTGAGGGGGGCTTTGCCTAGTCGGGCTTTGCCTGGCTGGGGTTTGCCTGGCTGGGGTTTGCCTGAGTGGGGCTTCGCCTGGCTCGGCTTTGCCTGACTGGGGCATCACCTGAGTGGGGCTTTGCCTGGCTGGGGCATCACCCGACTGGGGCGTCGCCTGAGTGGGGCGTCGCCCGACTGGGTCGTCGGCGGGCTGGGGCGTCGCCTGACGGGCGCCGTCGGCATGACGGCTGCCGACGTCCCGCCCGCGCTCCCACTCCCGCGTCCGGCCCCCGCGTCCTGCTCCCGCCTGCGCTCCCGCTCGCGCGTCCGGCCCCGCTCCCGTTCCCTCTCCCTCTCCCTCTCAGCCGGCCAGGAACTTCTTCACCGCCGCGGCGACACGCCCGCCCTCGGCCTGACCGGCCACCTTCGGGTTCACGATCTTCATGACGGCGCCCATGGCCCGCGGCCCCTCGGCGCCCGCCGCCTTCGCCTCCTCGACGGCCTGCGCGACGATCGCGTTCAGCTCGTCGTCGCCGAGCTGCTTGGGCAGGTACGCGGCGAGCACCTCGCCCTCCGCCCGCTCACGCTCTGCCGACTCGGCCCGACCACCCTGCGCGAAGGCCTCGGCCGCCTCCCGGCGCTTCTTCGCCTCACGGGCGATCACCTTCTGCACCTCGTCGTCGGAGAGCTCGCGCTTCTCCGTACCCGCGACCTCCTCCTTGGTGATCGCGGTGAGCGTCAGCCGCAGCGTCGAGGAGCGCAGCTCGTCGCGCTCCTTGATCGCGGCGTTGAGGTCTTCCTGCAGCTTCGACTTGAGCGTGGTGGTCATGCGTCCGATTGTCGCAGGTGCGCGAGACCTGATGCCCGTTCATTTGGCGGCGGACGGACGGCGCGGCTCAAGTGCCCCTCCGCGTCTGACACGATGGGCGTATGCGCGCGCGATACGGAGTACCTCTGTCCATCGCGGCGGCTGGCGCCGCCGGTGTGGTGTACGCGGCGGGTTTCGAGGCCCGCTCCTTCCGCCTGCGACGGGTGACGGTCCCCGTCCTGCCCGCCGGGATGCGCCCCCTGCGCGTGCTCCAGGTGTCCGACATCCACATGGTCGGCGGCCAGCGCAAGAAGCAGCGCTGGCTGCGCTCGCTGGCCGGGCTGCGCCCCGACTTCGTGATCAACACGGGGGACAACCTGTCGGACCCGGAGGGCGTGCCGGAGGTCCTGGACGCGCTCGGCCCGCTGATGGAGTTCCCGGGGGCGTACGTCTTCGGTTCGAACGACTACTACGGCCCCCGGTTCCGCAACCCGGCCCGCTACCTGATGGAGAAGGTGCAGGGCCGCCACGGTCTGAACGGCAACCCGCCGGTCGTCGGCGCGATCCACAACCCGTGGGAGGACCTGCGCGACGGTTTCGACGCGGCGGGCTGGCTGAACCTGACGAACACGCGGGGCACGCTGAAGGTCGAGGGCGTGTCGGTGGAGCTGACGGGCCTGGACGACCCGCACATCAAGAGGGACCGCTACCCGCAGGTGGCCGGCGGCCCGTCCGCGTCGGCGGACTTCTCGATGGGCGTGGTGCACGCGCCCTACCTGCGCGTCCTGGACTCCTTCGCGGCGGACGCGTACCCGCTGATCCTCGCCGGCCACACCCACGGCGGGCAGCTGTGCATCCCGTTCTACGGCGCCCTGGTCACCAACTGCGATCTGGACACGGACCGGGTGAAGGGCCTGTCGACGCACACGTCGGAGGGGCGTACGTCGTACCTCCACGTCTCGGCGGGCTGCGGCACGAACCGCTACACGCCGCTGCGGTTCGCGTGCCCGCCGGAGGCGACGCTGCTGACGCTGGTGGGCGCGGAGAGGTAAGCGTTGGCAACCAGGGGCAACCGGGGGTAACTGGGGATAAATGGGGTACGGGGCCTCCCCCGGACAGCCCACCCACATGGTGACCGATACGCCCCTTTCCTACCTTTAGGGCATGACCGCCCCGATACCCAGGGACATCCCGGACCTCCCCGCGGTCCCGGGCGTACCCGCGCTGCTGCCCTCCCCCGTCCCCGCAACGGCGGTGGTGGCCCCCGTGCGCCGCCCCCTGACCGCCGTATACCGCCTGCTGGTGGCCCTGGCCGCGGCAGGCGCCGTGACGCTGGACCTGCTCCTGGGCAGCCCGCCCCTGGTCCTGAGCTACTTCACGATCCAGAGCAACATCCTGCTGGCCCTGGTGTTCGCCCTGGCGGCCCGCCGCGCCTGGACGGCCCGCCGCCCGCTGCCGGCCGGCTTGACAGGGGCGACGCTGCTGTACGTCGTGATCGCGGGCCTGGTGTACCACCTGCTCCTGGTCCGCACGGGCACGCAGTTCTCGATGACGACCCCGACGCCGGCGGCCCCACTGACGGGCTGGCCCAGACTGACCAACGCCCTCCTGCATACGGCGGTCCCGATAGCCGCGCTCCTGGACTGGCTGCTGCTGACGTCCCCCGGCCGCCTGCACCTGCGCCAGGCCGCGCCGTGGCTCCTGTACCCCCTGGCCTACCTGGCCTTCTCCCTCACCCGAGGCGAACTCCTCCAGCCCTCCACCCCGGCCCGCTACCTCTACCCCTTCCTGGACGTCGACCTGCACGGTTACAGGAGCGTCCTGGGCAACGCCCTCCTCCTCGGCCTCTCCTTCTACGCCCTGGCCGTCCTCCTCGTGGCCCTCGACCACGCCCGCCCCAACCCGATCCGCCACCGCGCCAAAACCGGATTTCGTCTACAGCCACCGGTGGGCTAAAGTAAACGACGTCGCCGCGACAAGCAGGACCTGCAGCGACACCGGGGTGTAGCGCAGCTTGGCAGCGCGCTTCGTTCGGGACGAAGAGGTCGTGGGTTCAAATCCCGCCACCCCGACAGTGAAACACCAGGTCAGGCCCGGTGCTGAGAGATCAGCATTGGGCCTGATTTGCTCTGTGACCCCGTTTTGGGAGCCGTTTGGGAGCCAACTTCCAGAAACCGGCTCCCGGCGGCTCCCAGCGAGCGGCCGTCCGCCGTCCAGCCCGCTCTTTGCCGCTCACGCTGGGAAAGGGTCATCCCTACGGTTGTGCGAGGCCGATCACAGGCGGTACGACGATCGCCATGCACCGATGGTCTCCGTTAAATGACCGGCAGCTCGCGCTCCTCACCCGCATCGAGGACGGAACCGACCCCGTCACGTCGGACAGCCCCGAGTTCGCTCTCACCGCCCGCGCGCTCAAGGAGCGGCGCCTGATCACCATGCCCAAGCAGGATGGGAAGTGGCAGGCGGAGATCACTGACGCGGGGCGCTTCTACCTGGAACACGGCCATCACCCAGACCGGCCGGAACCGGCGCCACGCAAGCAGCGTTCGGCGGGTTCCGAGCAACGGACACGGCCTGCCCCTCCTCCGCAGAAGCAAGACACGGCTCCGTCCACGACGAAGCCGGCGCCGCAACGCGCCGCCAAGCCCCCGCAGGTGTCGTCGGCGGAAATCGGAGCCGCCTTGATCGCGGAAGTACAGCAGGCTGGGCGGTTCCTCCGGATCCCGAGCCCCAGCGACCAGGAGCGAGCCCGCTATCGCAGGGCCTTCGACGCAGCCCGGCAGTGTGCGCCCGAGGGGTACCACCTGAAGTACAGCGGACGGGCGAAGGGGGACTTCTTCCTCGGTCTACTCAGGGTGTCGGGAGAGGACGACACCGAGTGGAACCGCATCCGGCTGGCGCGCAGCCGGGTGATCAGCGATGTCGAGGACGTGATCGCCGCTGTCACGGCGGACCACAGCGCCTTCGAGATCTCGGAGGAGGTCCTGCCGCGAGTCCTCTCGCTGCTCCGGCTCCTCGCCGAGCAGGCACTCGCCCGCCACGGCGAGATCACTGTGTCCAAGAAGCGCAAGCAGCCCAGGCCCCTGCTCACCGTCCACGGCAGGACGTACGAGGTCAGCTTCCGTGAACGGCAGAAGCAGGTCCGGTACGTGCCCAAGCAGCCGGGCCGACGTACGTACGACTGGCAGCGGGTGACGCCGGCGCACAGGTTCGAGCCATCCGGCGAGCTGGAACTGCTGATCAGCCAGCACTCGGGCTACGGCTACGGCCACAGCTACGGTTGGAAGAAGGAATGGGCCGACACCGCCAAGAAGCCGTTGGAGGAGCAGGTCGGTTCGGTGTTGCGGGCGCTGAAGGCGCGCGCGGAGGAGCAGGAGCGGGCTCGGCTGGAACGGGAGGCGGAGCAGCGGCGCCTGCGAGAGGAGCGGGAGCGGCAGGAGGCGGAGCGTCGGCGTCTGGAGGCGGAGCGGGAAGAGCGCGAGAGGCGGGAGTGGGAGTCCGCCGTCAGTGCCGCCTCGATCAAGGCGGTTCACGCCCTACGGGCGGAGCACTTCGGCACAGCCCTGGAGCAGTGGAAGGTGGCTGGGGAGATCCGGGTGTTCTGCGGCGCTCTGGACGAAGCCGCCGCCACATCGGACGACGCCGTCGAAGCCGAGCGGCTGCGAGAGTGGTCGGCTTGGGGAAAGGCGGAGGCCGACCAGCTGGACCCCACCATGAACGGCAGGGGTCTGGCCGTTCTCGACTTCTACTCGGAGCCGACGGGAGATCAGCTACGGCCCTTTCTCGGTGGCTGGAACCCGCACCGGCCGGAGAGGGAGCAGCCTGCGGCACGGCCTGAGCCGCAGAAGCCGACCCCGGAGCCGTGGCGCGGCTCTATCGACGCACGTCAGGATCAAGGCTGGCGATATGGACGCCAAGGTCGCGCTCAATGGTGGAGGCGATGACGCCGTGCCCACGGTCGCGTAGGGCCTTGACCGCCTTCTCCACCAGCTGGCCGAGCCGGATGACCTCTTCGCGCAGTGCGACCAGCTCGTCGTAGCGCTCAGCCTTGTCGTCGCCGCACCACACCCGGACGGTCCGCAGAACGGCCGCCTCCGCATCCAACTTGCGGTCGTCCCGACGACGGTACGAGTACCAGGAGGGCTGTGCGCGCTCCTGCTCGATGTCCTGCTGCTTGCGGTCCACCTCTGGGAGGATCTCATCGGCGAGGCGGCCCGCTACCTGACGGGCGACGCGTTCGGTGACCGGCCAGCCGGCCAGGCACATGCCGGCGCGGTCCTCGTGCACCATCGGGTCACTGCGGAGCGCGGTGGCGTCCATGCCGATGAGCGGCGCCGTCTCGTCGAGTCGGCTCAGTTCCAGAACTCCCGCGTCCGCCACCCCTCGGCGGAGGCGCAGCCTGTTCTTCGGCCGGACGAACCCGAGGATCAGGCGCGCGGCCTCGAAGTCCGTGCTGCCTCGTACGTGGCGTGACACCTCGGCCAGTCTGAGCTCGGCCTCGTCATCCGCGCGGAACGCCTCGACGTCTGACCACAGTGCTACGAGGCAGCCGGGGCTGACCCATTCCTGCAGGCCGGCGTCATCCCCTTCCAGGAACCGGACATGGACCCAGCCAGACCTGCCACGACCGCCCACCCGGACGATCTCCACCTGCCTGACAGGGCTGCCCAGCTCCTTCGGCCTCGCGCGGTATGCCCAGTGCTCGCCAGTCTCCATGTACCTATTGAGCCAGGTCCGTTGGCCCCGCTACTGGGCAATCGTCGTAACTGCTGGAGTGAGACGGCCGCGCGGAGTTGACGCGGCCTCGCGGAGGCATCACGGACATGGCTGTGCCCTCCGGGAGTTGTCGCCGGAGGGCACAGCACATTTACTGCTACGACTTGACGGGCACCCGGGACACCTCGCGTGCCCGCAGGAGATCATTCAGCACGCGCACTGGTGACGTGGCACTCATGGCCAAACGCGCGTCGAGCGCTGCCTCCCACTGCTCGGTCAGCCCCAACATGAGCCGCTTGCGCATGCCTGAGGTGACGTGGGCGTAGCGCGCCGAGACCGAGCCGTCGATGTGGCCCATGCGTTCGTCCATGAGCACCTTTTCGGTTCCCAGGTCCTCCATCATCGTCCGGTGGGTGTGGCGGAGGCCGTGGGGCGTAAGTCCCTTGGCTATCGGGAGCCAGCAGGCGTCGGCCCGTTCGCTGGCACCCCGACCCCGTGCCGGGACACCGGGCCACGGCTCGCCGAGTAGGGGTACCGGCCGTGGCTCCTGCGGTGCCTTCTTCGGGTACCAGCCGGAGACCGCCGGCGTGAACAGCCAGGTTGCAAAACCGTTCCTGCGCCAGTGGGCGGCATGCTCCGGTACGACGCCGCCCCGGACGAATCGGAGGTCCGCGATGGCCTGCTCGACCTTCTCTCGCGTGGCCTCGGTGACGCGTTCGGGGTGGTTGAGGACGTTGGACACCGTGCCGGTCGAGACGCCGGCACGGCGGGCGACGTCGACGAGCTTCGCGCCTTGGTGGCCGCCTGTGCGGGCCGGGCCCTGTCCTCGGAAGACGTAGGTCTTGCCGTGGCAGGGGCATGGCTTGGGCTTCGTGCGGGCGATGTGGTTGGCGACCAGCGCGGACAGCCAGTCCATCGAGTCGATGGTGCGGTAGCTGTCGTCCTTCGGTGGGCAGCGCACCAGCTCCCCCGTGTCGAGCTCGTACAGCTGCCACTCGACCCGGACGGCTCCAGGGCGGACGAACGCGGTCTCCAGGCCGACGATCTCGCCCCAGCGCATGCCGGTGTACCCCTTGAGGACCACGGCGACGAACTCGTCGTCGCGGCCGGAGAGCAGGGCGGCGCGCTCGGCGGTCAGCAGGATGCCGAGCGCGTCGGTGACCACCTTCTCCGGGCCACGGTCTCGGGAGCGGCCGGCGCGTTTGCCCCGTCCGCGCCGCCGAGCGGCCGGGTTGGACGTGATCAGGCCCTCGTCGATCGCGTCCTCGAAAATCAGGTGGAGCGTCGAGCGCCAGGTCTTGACGCTGGAAGCGGCATAGAGGGCCTTCTCCTTCTTCTCCCACAGGTCGACGTCCGTGCGCAGGATGCCGGCGAGCGCCTTGTCCTCGAACTCAGGGAGGAGGTGCTCCTCGATGTGGCGCTTGTAGTTCTGCATGGTGGAGGCGGCCAGGTCCTGGGCCTCGTACCAGCGGTTCGCGTACTCGCCGAAGGTCTCCTGGCCGAGGGCCGGGTCGCGCCAGTCGCCGCGACGGTACTTGTTTTCGGCCTCAGCCGCTGCCCGTTGGGCCTCGCCCTTGGTGGCGAACCGGATCGCCTTGCCGTTCTCGTCGACGACCGTGTTGTGCTTGCCGGGCGCGACCTTGTACCGGCCGCGCCAGTAGTTTCCACGCTTCTCCGCGAAACCCAAGTCCCGCTGCCCCCCTCTTCCTTGTCCTCGGCTACGGCAGATGCGATCGGGTCACGCGACAGTGCCGTACTGCTGCTGTCGACGCGGCGGGCGGGCCCGCAGGCGGGTCGCCGGCGCAACGACAGGGCGGCGAGGTTGCCCGGAGCCGGTCTGCGCACCGGGCTCGGAGAGCGGCTCGGTCACCCGTGCGACTGCCTGCGCAGGCTGGGCCGGCCGCTCCTCGTAGAGGCGGATGATCTCGGCGAGGTGCTCGGCGGTGAAGCGGTAGGCACGACCGACCCGGGTGTGCGGTATCAGGCGCCGTCGCGCTCGGTCCTTGACCCACCAGGCCGAGCAGCCGAGGGTGTCGGCGATCTCTTCGGGGCGGTAGAGGCGGGGTGGAGGGGCGTCGGACGGCCTGTGGGGGACGGGAGCGGGCGTGGATCGGTGCAAGGCGGCGGCTCCTGGTCGGGAGGTTGGGGAGGGCTGCGTGGGCGGCTCAGGCGGCACCCGGCCCCTGGAGGAGGGCGGCGGGTGACACCTGCAGGGCTGCGGCGATGGCGACGAGGTCGTCGATATCGCATCGCCGCTTGGCGAGTTCGATGCGGGACAGCATTGTGTTGGACATAGGACGGCCCAAAGCGGTACACCGCGCGGCGAGTTGGCGCTGCCCAAGGCCGCGTTCCGCGCGAAGGATTTCGATGGTGCGAGCCGCCAGCATTCCTGCGGGCCCTATTTCCAGAGATCGTGCTGCCATGGCTCTAGTTGTAGCGTGCATTCTCCGGTTTGGTTAACCGGCGATCGTCGGCTATGTTGCGCCGCGCTCAATCGGTGAGCGAGGCGATCGGGGTGCTGCGCAGGGCCGGATCCCCGAACGTGCCCCGACACCATAGAGCCTCTCTGACGTGGGGTGTTGTGTTGTAGCTTCGTCGCTCGCGGGACGTCAACGGCTTGCCGATGTGATCCTTCTGGCTCGGGATGCGGGGCAACTATTTGGTCAACCGCCGATCGTGCCCTACCGTTTTCGCACCGCCCTCGCCGACTCGATTTCCAGCGGCATTTCTGCCGTGAGAGATTGCGCCAGATAGGGCTGGACTTGCGCGCTGTGGGTGTGGCTATGTTGACGACACCTCGGAAAGCGCAAGCGGCCATCAACGCTCCCGCGTCAACGGCCCGACATCCCCGCCCTTCACGCCCGACCCGCCCCCGACCGACGGTGAACCGTGGGCACCCAGCCCACCGGTCACCGAGTGAGGACCGCCCCTCTTGGCACGAATCCGCACCATCAAGCCGGAAGCCTTCGTCTCCGAGTCCCTGGCCGCCGTCTCCCTGACCGCCGAGCGCACCTTCTTCGGCCTGCTCACCCAGGCTGACGACCAGGGGCGCCACCGCGACCACGCCGCGATCATCGCCGGGCAGCTGTGGGTTCTGCGCCCGGAACACACGCCTGGCGCTGTCGAGCAGGACCTCGCCCAGCTCGCCGACGCTGGGCTGATATGCCGCTACAAGGGTCCGGGCGACAAGCGCTACCTGCACATCGTCACCTGGCGGCAGCATCAGAAGATCAATCGCCCCAGCGCGAGCCGTCTTCCAGCCTGCCCGCACCACGACACGCAGGCTCGCACCGCGCCTGGCGTCGATGCGTCGGCTGCGGGAGTGGGCGTCACGGAGCCCGCACCGCAGCCTCACGGAGCCCTCCGTGAGGGCTCCGGGCGAATACGCGAGCCTGCGGTGAATCCGGTTACCGATGACGAAACAGCAGGTCAGGGCGATTTCAGTGAGCCCTCCGTGAGGCAGCGAGGAGGGCTCAGTGAGGGAGCGGTGACGCCTCAGCGTCCGGATCTAGGACCTAGGATCATGGATCTAGGAAATACCCCTTCGGGGGGCGCAAGCGCCCCCGCACCCCACGCCGTCTCGGCCAACGAGCTCATCGCCGAGTACGCCGCCGCTTGCACACACCGTCCGCCCAAGGACGTCCTCGGCCATCTCGCTCGCGAGGTGCGCAAGCTGCTCGGCGAGGGCATCGCCCCCGCCCACATCCGGGCCGGCCTGGAACGGCACCGCGCCAAGGGCCTGCATCCCAGCACGCTGCCGAGCCTCGTGCACGAGGCCATGAACGCGGCCCCCACCGTGCCGGTTGCCCACAGGTCGTGGACAAACCCCGCCGATGTCGAAGCCGCCTACGGAGGTGACCTCTGACCGCCACCCTCACCCGCGAGCCCCACCGGGTCGGCCCGCTCGCCGACCGGCTCAACGGCATCCTTGCCAGTCGCGGCATCGACCTCGCCACCGCCGCCGTCGAGGACGGGCACGCCGAGCCCGTCACCGCGCTGGAACTCGCCGACGCCAGGATCCCCGCCCGCTACCGCCGAGCCCTGGCCGACCACCCGAAGGTCACCGCCTGGGCCGACGAGATCGCCCGCGCCGGACGCCCCGGCCCCGGCGGGCCGGGCATCGCTGAGGGCCCGTCGCTGCTGATCGCCGGCCCCACGGGCACGGGCAAGACGTACCAGGCGTACGGCGCCATCCGCACCCTGCTCGCCCGAGGGGTCCGTCTGCGCTGGGAAGCGACCACCACCGCCGACTTCCACGCGCGCCTGCGCCCACGCGCCGGCCACGACGCCGAACGGGAGCTGCAGACCCTGGCGCGCTGCCCGCTGCTGTTCCTGGACGACCTCGGCGCGGCCAAGACCAGCGAATGGACCGAGGAGCTGACCTACCGGCTCATCAACCACCGGTACGAGCACATGCTCCCAACCCTCATCACCACCAACCTTCCGATGGAGCAGCTGCGCGTCACCCTCGGTGACCGCGTCGCCTCCCGCCTCGCCGAGATGACGGAGCGCGTCATCCTCGACGGCCCCGACCGACGACGCCGCACAGCGCCCGCCGCCTGACTGGCCGCCTCAGCGCCCTCTCCTGGCCGACCCCGCCGCATCACCCGCGCTCACACCAGCCCTGCCCGCACCAACCACTCGCGCAGACGGTGCTCAACGCCCCGTCGATTCAGCCTTCGCCCTCAATCCTCGACGCCTTGGAGCCCCCTCCTGCCTCCTCACAGCCCCGTCCACCTCGCCATACGGATCAGCGGCACGCCGCTCCTCCCTGACTGGGCCACCTCCCCGGTGATGACCGTGGCGCTCCTCATCCCGCCCGTGCTGCTCGTCCTGCTCGCCGTGTGGCTGATCCGCCAGCAACGCCGCCGGCAGCATCAGACCAACCGCTGGCGCGGGACTGTCGCGGTGCCGGTCGCGGCCGTGGCCGCCCTCGGCTGCACCGCCTACAGCGCGGACACCAGCTGGCGGTTCGCCGCCGACTACCTCGACATGGGCGGCACCGCCGAGCGCGTCGCGATGTTCGCCGCCGCCGAGCTGGCCCTGTTCGCCACCGCCCTGATGGCCCGGCAGAACCTCAACGGCCCGAAACAGGCTCCCGGCCTGCCCGGCACCCTCACCTGGGTCATCACCGCAGTCCAGGTTCTGCCCGCCTACGCCGAGTCCGGACTGGTCGGCGGCACCGTGCGAGCCTTCGTCGGCCCGGTCATGGCTGCGATGCTGTGGCACCTGGCCATGGGCATCGAGCTGCGCCACCGCGCCCCCGACGCCGCCTCACGCAGCCTGGCCGCCGTCCTGGTCCGCCAGGCCCGCGAACGCCTCCTGGCTAGACTCGGCATCGCCGACCAGGACGCCGACGCCGCCCGCCTCATCCGCGACCGCGCACTGAGCGAAGCCGTCGCCCTGATCCTGCGCGCCGAGTCGATGACCGACCGCCAGCGCGGCAAGCGGCGGCAACGACGCCTGGCAGAACGCCTGCACGAGGCCCTGGAGCGGGCCGGCGTGGACGGGGATCCGCTCCAGGACGAGCTGCTGCTGCGCAAGCTCGCCACCCGCAAGCAGGCCCTCGGCCTCGCTTCCATCACGCTGCCGCCGCGCTGGGAGGTCCCAGCCTCCAACCCCGCCCGGGAATCCGGGCAGAGCAGCCCGCGCGCCGGTCGCGCCGCACAACTGCCGCAGGCAGAGGAAACTGCCCGCCCGCACCCGTCAGATCCGGGTGACCACGAGGTCCCTCTGGCTGCCCGCCCGCAGCCTGCCCGCCCGGAGGCCGGGCTGCCCGCACGGGCAGAAGCCGAAGACAGCCCGGCACCCTCGGGCAGCAGCGTGGGCAGCGTGTCGGGCAGGCGCGAGCGGAAGGCGGCTGCCCGGAAGAAACGTGACGCCGGCAAAGCCCGTGCCTCCGATGAGGTCATCCTCAAGCACGCTCGCCGCATCTACGAGGGGACCGGCAGCGTCGGCCGCGACCGGGTCGAGGACGCCCTGCGAGCCGTCGGCTACACCGTCTCCAGCGACGGCGTCGGACGAGTCGTCCGCGAGTTCAAGGCCCGGCTCAAGGCCGCAGCCGGCGATCCACTCCGCTGATCGTCGCAGCACCAGCACTCCCACCAGACCCCGACCCGAAGGGCCCCATGCACACCCCGAACCACGAAGACCCCACCACCCACGAGGATTCCCTGCCGACCACCCCTGCCCCAGGCGGAGCAAGTTGGTGCAGGAGCATTGCTCCCGTCGGGAGCAATGCTCCTGCCTCTCCCGCGTCGGCAGCGGCGGGAGCGGATCGGCACCGGGAGGCGCCGACCCATCAGGATGCGACCGAGGGCGGATCGCATCCTGAGAGGGAAGAACCGCGTCCCTGCCACAGCACCGACTGCGCTCACGCTGCCCCGTCGAAGCCCCGTGTGCAGCAACGTGAACGTCTGCGTGATGAGAAGAAGCGTGTGCACCAGCCCAGCTGCCGCATGAACGACGACGAGTACCAACTCCTCCTCCGGGCAGCCGCCGTGTGCCACATGAGCGTGGCCGGGTTTCTTGCCCGCTCGGCGCTCAACGCTGCCCGCGACCTGGAGCGCACCGCTGCGGACATCGCGGGCGAGAAAGAGATGCTGCAGGAGCTGTTCGCGCTGCGGCGACACCTCGGGCAGATCGGCAACAACCTCAACCAGGTGGCCAAAGCGCTGAACTCCGGAGCCGACGCCCCGCAGGCCGAGGCGGTCCTCGCCGCTGTCCAGCGCGCCGCCAAGCGTGTCGACGCCTTCACCCAGCAGTACCTGGACCACAGGACGGCTGCGTGATCCCGCGCGTCCACGCCAGGGGCACGCGCACCATCGGCCTGCTCCACTACCTGTACGGGCCCGGCACACATGAGGAGCACGTCGTCCCGCACCTGGTGGCCGCCTGGGACGGTCTTGCCCCCGATCCCGACCGAGACCCCGGCGCCACGTACGGCGATCTCCAGCGGCTGCTCGACCAGCCGGTGATGGCCCTGCCCGAGAGCCGGCGGCCCGCCGAGCACGTGTGGCACCTGTCGGTACGCGCCGCCCCCGAAGACCCGATCCTGTCGGACGAGCAGTGGGGCGAGATAGCCCGCAGGATGGTCGCCGCAACCGGTATCGCCCCCGACGGCGACGACGCCGCCTGCCGCTGGGCGGCCGTCCGGCACGCCGACGATCACATCCACATCATCGCCACCATCGTCCGTGAAGACGGCCGCCAGGCCCGCCTCCGCCAGGACGGCAAACGCTCCCAGGCCGAAGCCCGCAAGATCGAGATCGACTACGGGCTGCGCCGCCTAAGCACCGGCGACGGCACTGCCGCCCAGCGGCCTACCAGCGCCGAACGCCACAAGGCAGAGCGGGAAGGCCGGGAGCGTACCGCGCGGGAGGAGCTGCGGGAGACCGTGCGCCGCGCCGTTGCTGGCACGGCCTCCACGGAGGAGTTCTTCGACCGCCTGGCCGCCGCCGGCCTGCTCATACGCAAGCGCGTCGCGCCCTCCGGTGACCTGCTCGGCTACAAGGTCGCGCTGCCCGACGACCGCAACGGCGAGCAGGAGCCGGTGTTCTACGCGGGCTCCACGCTCGCACCCGATCTGTCCCTGCCCCGCATCCGCGAACGCTGGACGCTTCCCGCGGAGCCCGCTTCGGCGGACGGCTCACGGCTGGAGCAACCCGCCCTGCCGGACGTGACAGGTCCCGCGTTCGCGCGGCGCCGGGCCACCGCCGCTACCTGGCAGGCCCTGCTGATCATCGATGCCGGTGACGACGGCGCGGCAGCGGCCCAGATCACCGCGGCGGGTGAGGTGCTGGACGCGCTGGCCAAGACCTCCGCCGCCCACACCCGCGCTGAGATGCGCGAGGCGGCGTTCGTGTTCGAGCGGGCCAGCCGCTCCCACGTGAAGGCCGTACGCGGGCACGACCGCTCCCTGCGCCAGGCCGCCCGCGATCTCGTCCGCAGCGGGCCCGCCCTGGGCCGAGGGGAAGACGGCGCCACCACCGCCATGCTCATCGACATGGCCTTCTTCCTCGTCATCGCTGCGGCGAACTGGCATGCAAAGAGGGAGCACGCGCAGCAGGCTGCCGCAGCCCAGCAGGCAGCCGAACACCTTCGGGCAGCCTACGAAACCGCCGCAGCCCAGCCCATGGCCACCCTCCGACAGCGAGGCCAGCGTCTGACTCCCCGTGTTCGGCAGCGGCAAGCCGAGCTTCTCCAGCAAGTCCTGCCAGATCTGGCCGAACGCATCCGTGCCGAGGCCGGCTGGGCCGCCTTGGCCGCCACCCTCGACGACGTCCGCAAGGCCGGCCATGACCCGGCGGTTCTACTGACCGACGCCGCCCGACGACGCGAACTCGATACCGCTGACTCCATCAGCGACGTCCTCGTATGGCGACTACGCCGCGGCGCCCACCTGCTGGCCCTACCCGCAAGCCCCGACGGAACGGCCACCCCAGGCACTCGGCTCACCGCACCCCCGGCGCCCGCCACGCGACCGGCCAACAGCGCCGTAACCGACCCCAGCCGTCGGCGCTGACCAGCCAAAAACTGGCGGAACATAGCCGACGATCGCCGGCTGGGCAAACCGCCGATTCTCCGGATCATTGATGCCCCCACCCACCCCACTCCTGTGAGGAGCACCCGCATGCCCACAACCCAAGCCCGACCCGAAATCGTCGTCCTGCTGTGCGACGCGGACATCAAGCGCAAGCGTGAAACCAACACGTGGAACCACCTCGACGGGCGCCCGTTCAGCAAGGAGGAACGGGCCCTCGTCCTCAGTGCCACCCGCTTCGAGTTCGAAGAGATACAGGAGCAGTTCAAGCGATACCGGGAGTACCGGCGCACGATGGACGAAGCTCCGGATGCTCTGGAGCGCTTCCTGGCCCCGTTCATGGAGCGTCTCGCCGAGAAGAAGCTTGGCAACGCCGTCGAGCTCATGAACGAGGAGGAGCGAGCCGAACTCGATCACCTCCTCGGGCTCATCGTCGAACCAGTCCGTCCCTTCGCCCCGTACGCCTTCTGAGCCTGGGCCCGCATGTCCAACGTGGCGGTGCTCCGCTCCCAAGGCGGAGCCAGCCTCTGACACACCGAGCCGCGGGAGTTCAGGCGGTAGCCGGTCCAACGCGCCGCCGCGAATGAAGCACAGGGCGGTAGTAGTCGGTCCAACGCGCTGCCTCGAATGAAGCACGGGGCGCAGTGACGAACCGCTCCCTGTAACCGCGGACCGTAACGCCACGCAGACGCCGGCCAAGGCACAGCAGCACGAAGGCGGGCCTCCCCGAAGCGAGGCCCGCCTTCGATGCCTTGGATGGCCCTCAGCCGGCCGGAGCGCGCAGGAGCCGGTCGCGTGTGCTCTCCGGCAGTACCCGGCGCAGGACCGGTGCGCTGGAGCTGAGGGAGTCGGCGAAGGCTGCGACGAGGTCGTGCGGCACGCTGGGGCCGAAGGACGCCGCCCACAGGTAGCCCGCGCCGAGCACCGGTTCGGCCCACGCCTGCCACCCGGACAGGGCCGCCTCGTCAGCCTCAGCCACCAGCGCGAGTGGGTCGCCATCCTGGATGAGGGGCGGCACCTCACCGAGGCGGATGTGGGAGGCGAACGTTGGATCCACCGCGCCTGTGCCGGGCTGGTCGATGTCGCGCAGCCACCCGTGCGCCGTTACCGCGTCGAGGACCAGCTCGGGGCCACCGCACGGCAGGGCGGGCTGATCTTGGGCGTCGAGCGCGGCAAGGAAGCCGGCGAGGATCTCCCCGGGGACATCGGAGGTGAAGTAGGCCGACCAGTGGGCGAGCGGGCTGCTCGGGTCCGTACGAGCGGACACTTGCCAGGCGATCGGCAGGTTCCCCAGGTGGAACGGCTCGTCCGGCAGGACCCACTGCGCCCACCGCAGGGAGTCGGGGCTGAAGTGCAGGACGGTGCTGCGCAGGACCTGACGGTCCTCCGGCGCCTCGTCCGGCTCCTGGCGCCCGCGGACGATCGTCAGGCTCGTCCACCCCAGGCCAGCGAGGGTGTCAGCGACGGCGTCGTAGAGGCATCCGTCGTCACCGGCCAGATGACGGGGCCCGACCCAATACGCGGACGGAACACAGGCCGGAGCGGGTGGATCGATCGGGAAATCGGAATGCAGGTACGCCTCCAAGGGGCTGGGGGCTGGGGGGCTTGATGCCGCCAGCGGTGCGTAAAGCTGGAGGGGGGTGCCGGGCCGGCTTCGCGGCGGCCTTGGGTGGCCGATGACCGGGCTACCCCGTCTCGCCCTCACCAGGCGGAGACAGGTTCCCCCAGGGCGCCGACTCGAGCATCTGGCTGTCACACGCGCTGGTAGGTCTCCAGCACGCGCGCAACTGCGGCAGCGACGACATCGGCCGGTGTCTCGGTGTCGAAGGACATCTGGTAGCCGCGCACCTTGGCCGTACCGGTGACGGCGATCTTCCACCCCTCGCAGTCGGTACCAGGACGGCCGGACGGAAACCATCCGAGATAGAAGCGACCATCCTTCGAGTTGACGTGTACGTCCGCGCGGTCGTCGACGACCAGGTGAAAGTCGTCGGCGGAGAACTGATCCATCACGAGCGTGGCCTGACCCGGGCCGAGCAGCCACTCACGCAGCCGCAGGGCCTCGACGCTGGTGGAGAATCCGGGGCCCTGGGGTGCCGCAGTCACGGGCAATCACCTCTTTGACCTGGTGCTTTGCAAGAAGGTCGTCCAGGTTCACATGCCGCTCCGGCGTTGGCCAGTCATCCGTGGATCTTTGCTGTCTGCCCCCAGCGAACTGCGATGCAGATCGCGGCATGTGGGATCTCACGTTCTGTGGCCGAATCTCAGTACCGTGGTCACCCGCTGGCCAATCGGCCACAAACGCGCACGCCCGAAACCGGCCCACCCAGGAAGACCAACCCCTAGACTGCGCGCTATGTCCGATGCCGCAGACGCCGCGCCCCAAGTCCGTGGGTCGTACGCGCGCGCGACATCTATCAAGCCTCTCGCTGATTTCAATTTGCTAGTTCAGTTGGGGCCAATCCCGGGGACGAGCCCTCGGGCCACGATGAACGACTTGCAGTTCGCCGCAATTCAGCTGCACGGCAAGCTCATTCGCCACGGGGTCGTGCAGTTCACAGCTGGGTCAGGAAAGTCACATTCGCTGGGGGTGCTGCTGCGCAGCGCCTTGGTCCTCAGGGACGCGAAGGCAATCCTTGACGAGGCGCAAGATCAGCGGGCAACTGCTGATCTTGCGCGGCGTCTCCTCTCTTCCGCCGAGAAGGACACCCGGCTTCCCTCGATCACAACGCCAGTGAGTCGGCCGACCACGATCTGGGGCACTGGGCCCGCCCTAGCTCCCGACGAGCTGGCGGCGGCCAGCAAGGTCGTCGCGCTGTTTTGGCTCGCCACAGTAGACCTGCTGTCCGGGCGTCTTGAACCCGGCCGCTACGAGTTGGGATCTCAGGCACCACCGCACGAGTCCTCACCGTGTGGGGTGATCGGCCTTTCTGCGCCTCGGGTACCGCGGGCACCGGGAGGACTGGCTGCTCTGCCGGCCCCTTCCCACATGTGCGCGCTTGCTGCCTGAGCTGTTCAGCTACGGGCGGCTGACGCCCGTAGTTTCGAGAGGTACACCAGTGAACGGCCTCACTCTGTCGGTGCTGGCGGTGGTTGGGTTCATCAGCCTCGTGCTCGTGATGGGCGAAAAACTAGCCAGCGACGTCGAGCAGTTCTTCACGACGTGGATCGGCGTCTTCCAGCGACTTCGTGATCTTCTTCGGAGGCAGCCCCCTCCGGGTGGCCGCGACGACGAGGACGGTGATCGCTGAGCGAGCGCACAGGGGATCACGCCCCTCCCCTCCGACGGCGACAGCCGTCGGAGGGGTCCACCCCGATCCACGGCGTCACACCACAGACGGTGCTTCCCTCAACGTGCTCCGAAGAAGTCGTAGATCATTTGGCCGAAAGCAGGTTCCGAGCTTCCTCGGCGCACCCCCACGACAGCGTGACGCCGGCGCCTCCGTGCCCGTAGTTGTGCACGACCACGGTGCCGGCCTCCCCCACCTCTTCCTCCACACGGACCGTGGCGCGGGTCGGTCGAGCGCCGACCCGGTGCTCCAGGACACGGGCCTCGGCGACGCGGGGCTCGACCTCGGCACAGCGGGCGAGGATGTCGGCAGCCGCCTTGTCGTCGGGGGCCAGATCGCCCTCGCCGTCGATCGCCGTGCCCCCCAGGACGACGGTGTCGCCGTGGGGGTAGAAGCACAGGAGGTCCGGGGAGAGGCCGGTGTCCTCGGAGAAGAACTCGGTCAGCCCGGGGTTGGTGACGACGACGTGCTGGCCGCGGATGGGCCGGAGGTCAGGGTCCGGAACCAGGTCGCGCGCCCCGAGGCCCGCGCAGTTGATGATCGCCGAAGCCGGACCAGCCTCCGAGAGCGAAGTCAGCCGTCGCCGCTCGACCACACCCCCGGCTTCGCGGAGTCGGCGCAGGAGGTAGTCGAGGTAGGTGGGCATGTCGATCAGTGGCACGGTGAACCGGTAGCCCGCTGTGAACCCGGCCGGGAGTTCGGCCCGCTCGCACGGTCGGAAACCTGGCAAGGTTGTGGCCCAGTCCGGCGCGGCCTCGGCCGTGCGGGACGCTTCGATGCCACTGGTGAGCCGGACGCCCGTCGCCGGGTCTTGGGCCAGTTCCCGGAAGATCTCCAGGGACCGTTGTCCCCACTGGTCGACCTTGTCCTTCGGTTCGACCAGGTAGGGCCCCCACATCGCCCCGGCCGCCAGCGACGTGCCCCCCGGCACCTGCTCGGCGATCACGTGCACCGAAGCCCCGGCCTCGGCGAGAACGACGGCCGTGGTGAGCCCAGCCACCCCAGCCCCGACAACGACAACGCGCTCCCCTGCGGTCATGAACCTGACCCTAACGGCCGGGTTGCGTCGATGGGGCGTGTTGGGCGAGGGCGTTCTCCAGGGCTGGCAGGAAGCCGCGCACGTGAGGGTTGCGCTGTCGGCGACGGAGGTCGGCGGCAAGTTGGTGGAGCAGCGCCGCGCTGCGAGGGGAGCGGACGACATCGAGGCGGTCGGCGGCGATCTGGCCGATCTCGCAGGCTGCCTCCAGGTCTCCGTGCGCGCTGTGCCCCAGGGCCAGCCAGGCGCCCTCGAACATGGCTCGGCGCTGGCTTGGGTCGCCGCGCGGCACGTCGTACGCCCCGGACTTGAGCATCTCGGTCCCCTGGGCGAGGAAGCGACGGCTCTTTTTTCCGCTCTCCGCCTTCTGCTGTGCACGACCCATCTGGATGAGGCCGTAACCAGCCTGGCAGTCCAGGTGGTTGTCGGTGAGGAAGTACATCCAGCGGGGCTCTTCTTGGCGGCCGTCCCGGCTTGCGATCAGTTCGCGGGCAGCGCCACGAGTCTGGGCGAAGTCGTTGTCACGGCCGGCGGCGGCGTACGCGTAGGCGAGCCGGGACAGGACGGACGCCCGGACGGCCAGCGGGGCGGCATCGCTCGCACGGCGGGCGGCCTCTCCGAGGGCGATGGCGTCTGCGGGGTGTCCTCGACTCGCCGCCTGGAAGGACAGGTCGCCCAGGATGTGGGCACACAGGGGAAGGTCATTGACCTGATGGGCGGCCCGAAGCGCCGTGACGAAGTAGCGCTGCGCCAGTCCGTGGTCGGCCGCGTCGAAGGCCATCCAGCCGGCCAACTGGCCGATCTCCGCCAGCGCGCGGATCAGACGGCTCGCGACAGCCGGAGGGTGGCCGCCTTCGCGAATCAGCAGCCCTACAGCCCGGAACTGCGCTCCAACGTATGGCAGATGACGTGCCCCTCCGTGCTCGTCATCGAGCAACTGGAGCATGGGGAGATGCTGCTCGACCTGGTCCACGAGCGGATCGGTGCCGAGCGACGACGTCATTCGAGGTGTGTACTGACCGCGTCCCGCGGTACCGTCGAGGTACTGGGCGACGATCGCGAGGAGTCCCGCGCCCGAGATCGCGAGGAACCGACGGCGGTCGACGAGCCCTCCCATCACCCAGTCCTCCACGATCGCCTCCATGCCCTGCGCGGTCCAAGGCCGCGCGAGATCCGTGTCCGCGGGGACCAGCGCTGACGAGTCGCCGACACGGCCCTGCCACAGTTCGGCCACCGAGACATTCCTACCCAGCTCCTGGGAGAGCACGTAGGCGGCCATCATCGGCAACGGCGAGCGCGGCACGGAGCCGGCGTCCCGCCAGTGGTACGGCGCCGACTCGGCCACCGTCCCCGCGCCGAAGACCCGGTTGAGCTTGCGAGCGAGCGCCTTCGGGCTCCACCCGAGTTCGTCGAGGCACCCCGCCAGTACGACGTTCGGCTCGCCTGTCTGCGGCGCCACGTGCGACCACCCTTCGCTCCAGTGGTTCGTCCCATCACTTCGCGAGCCCCATGGTGATGTCCCTGGACGGACGATTCACCACCGCCGCATGGAAGTTGACCGAGTTGACCCACTGATCGGGTCCCGCCTGACCGTCCCCCTCCTGTGTTCTTGGAGCCCGGCGGAGGCGCCCGTCTTCCGAGCCGACGGAGAAAGAGGTGGGCCTTGAGACAGCACACGAGCACCTCCCCAGGCCGACCGGGCGATGTGCTGGACCGTGACGCCGGACGACCAACCCCCGGACGCGGGCTCGCCGCTGGCGACGGCACGACCACCCTGATCACGGATCTGCCGTACGGACCGAAAGCGGCCGAGGTCGCCCGGGGCGCCGTGACGCTGGCGCTGCGTGGCACTGAGACGGACGTACTTGCTGACGCCCGCCTGATCGGGTCGGAACTCGCGACGAACGCCTTCGTCTCGGGCAGTCCTCCGTTGGTTCTGTGCGTCGACCGCAGGAGTCTGGCCAGCGGCGGCCTGGAGATCGAGATCACCGTCACCGACGGCGGCTGTTCCCGCCCGGCACCCGCTTCTCCTACCGCGCCCGACGAGCAGGCCGAATCAGGACGGGGACTGGCCATCGTCGATGCCTTGGCCGATGCCTGGTCGCTGACGACTGGCACCAGCGGCTCTCGTGCCTGGTGCCGACTCACCCACAGGCCGTGCTCCTCGTCCGCCGGCGCCTGATGTCCACGCCTGCCCAAACCCGTCCTCCAAGGAGGCACCACACAGTGCGCATCGACCACGCGACTTCCCCACCCTCACGCACGGCTGTGCCGGAGGCCACTCGTCAGCCCAGGGTCGTCGTCGCTCTCCACGAGGGCTTCTACGGAGCGGAGTCGGGCACCGGCTTCAGCAACCGCGCCTTCCTCACGGCACTGGCCCGGCTCCTGCCGACAGGCCGCCTCTCAGTGATCACCCCGCACGTGCCCGAGACCGCGGGGGCGCACAATCAGCGGTGGGCCCGCGAGGTGCGGCAGATGCTGTGGCAGGCCGCGGCTGAGGTCATCACGATCCCGGAGGTCAACGCGCCGCCGGACTCGGTCCGCGGCTCGGTTCAGCTGTGCGACCTGGCGGGCGAGGCGGCCATGCGCATCTCCGCGCTGGCGAGCCGGTGCCTCATCGTCGGCCTCGACATCCCGTTCCTCGGGCTCGCGCCCTACACGTCGCCGACCACGGACCTGCTGCTCGTGCCCCGCTCCACGACCGCGCTGACGCGGCCCAAGGATGTCTCCCGCGTCCGATGGGAGCGGGACGCCCTGCAAGCGGCGACACTCCGAGGTGCGCGCGTCGGGGCCATCTCCTCCCACATGCGAGGCCACCTCGTCGTCAACTACGCCGTCCCTCGGTCGAGCATCGTGAGCATCCCGAACGGGCTGATCCGTGAGGAGATGGTCAGGCCGGCCACGGCTCTGCCGCTGCCTTTCAAGGCCCGCGCCGGATTCCTTCTCGCCATGGGCCGCGCAGTCCCGACGAAAGGTTTCGAAGACCTCCTGGAGGCGTTGCGTCTGCTGAAGGAACGCGGTGTCCCCGTTCCTCACCTGCTGCTGGCTGCCGTGACCTCGGAGGAACACCAGCACCTCTCCTCGTACCAGCAGGACCTGGCGGCAGACATCCGAGCGCACGATCTGGACGCGACTCTGATCACTCGCTTCACCCCCGCGATCCGTGCCTGGCTGCACAGCCCGGCCCTGCGCGCGGTCATCGTTCCCTCTCGCGAGGAGCCCTTTGGCCGGATACCCCTGGAGGCGTTCGCAGCCGGTGCGGGCCCGGTGGTCGCGACCACGGCCGGCGGCCTGGCTCAGACCGTCATCGAGGGCGAGACCGGCTTCACGGCCGCACCGCAGGACCCCAGGTCGCTGGCCTCAGCCCTGCACCGGGCCCTGACCGTCCTGCCCCGAGAGCGCGATCGGCTCCGGAGCGCCGGGGCGGCCCTTGTGCGCTCCCGCCATGACTACGAGGCCAGCGTCGGTTCCGTCATGGACCGCATCGCCCCTTGGGCGCTGGCCCAGTCAGCCATCGCGGAGGGCCGCGCGCGATGAACCAGCCGGTGGTGCTGATCAGCCTGGAGTCCCCGCACTCCTTCTGGCGGCTGTCCTCCGATCACGAGCGTGCGCTGTCCGCCTCCTTCCCCGGCATCGAGTTCCGCAGGGCGACCGACGGGGCCGTGCCGCACCAGCTGGCCGACGCACACGTCTACTTCGGATGGCGATTCGCGCCCTCGTGGCTGTTCGCCGCGCCACATCTGAAGTGGATCGCTTCCCCGGCCGCCGGCACCGACCATCTGCCCGTCACCGAGGCGCACTCCGTCGGGGTGGCCCTGACCCGCTCGTACGGCTTCCACGGCAGGCCCATGGCTGAGCACGCAATGGGGCTGGTCCTGGGCTTCTCCCGCGGGCTTTTCATCAGCCAGCACGTCCAGCGGAACCGTGCCTGGTGGAAGGACGACCTGGCCGAGGAGTTCTTCGACCTGGCGGGGGCGACGATGACCATCGTCGGCTGCGGCAGCGTCGGGCGCCACCTCGCCCAGGCCGCCCGGACCTTCGGCATAAACGTCATCGGAGTGCGCCGGACACCACCTGCGGCTTCCGAGGGCGGGATCACGTGGGTGCACACGACGGCAGTGCACCAGGCGGTGTCCGTCGCCGACGTCGTGGTCAATCTGCTGCCCGCGACCCCTGGCACGCACCGCTACTTCGACCACGACCTCTTCTCGGCGTGCAAGCCCCGCTCTCTCTTCCTCAACCTCGGCCGCGCGGCAACCGTCGACCAGCCGGCCCTCCTGGCCTCCCTCGACACCGGCCACCTGCGCGGCGCGGCCCTGGACGTATTCGATCCGAAACCGCTGCCCGCCCGCCATCCGCTGCGGCTCCACCCCCGGGTCGTACTCACCCCGAAAAGCTCGGTGTTCTGCCGCGTGTACATGGACGAGGCGGTGGCGTTCTTCGCCGACAACCTGCACCGCTACCTCTCGGGCCAGCCCCTCAACGGCCTGGCCGAGGCGCCCGCCACCCGCTCTCCGCTCGTAGGAGGCTGACCAATGCCCACCCCAGACCACGACGACCTGGCCGCCGCCTTCGCCGCCGCAGGCCGCAACCACCCCTACCTGGCCTTCACCCTCAACTCGCTGTGCAACCTGGACTGCGTGTTCTGCAAGCCCCGGTGCATGCCGGACTACGGGCACAAGGACCGGCCCCTGACCGCCTCCGACTACGCCGCCATCGCCACCGAGGCCGGGACCTGGAAGATCAGGAAGGCACACTGCTCCGGCGGTGAACCGACCCTCCGAGCCGACATCCTCGACGTCATCGCGGGCCTCGCCGACGGCCTCGGGCCCGACGCCGCGATCGGCATGACCAGCCACGGCAACCTGCGCCGGGGGCTGAGCGTCGAACAGCTCCACGACGCCGGCCTGACCTACCTCAACCTCAGCCTCCACAGCCTCGACCCGGCGCGGTCCGCCGCGATCATGGGCGGCGGCGACCCGCGCACCACCCGGAGCACCCTCGACGCCGCCCTCTCCCTGGGCCTGCGAGTGAAGATCAACTGCGTTCTTCAGCGCACCTACCTGGACGACGCCTTCGCCGTGGCCGAACTCGCCCGCGACCTGCCCGTCGCCGTCCGCCTGATCGAACTCCAGAACATCGGCCCCGCCCAGGCGCTCTTCGACACCGAGTTCATCACCGAGGCAGAGGTCCGCGACCGTCTCCACGAGTGGTTCGCGAACGCCGGCGAAGTCCCCCGGGACCAACTGGGCGTCCGCAGCCCCGGGCAGTATCTCCGTCCCGACGGCTGGGCAGGGTCGATCGGCTTCATTTCCAACTCCAGCTGCGCCACATGCTCCGACGCCAACCGAATCAAGATCACGCCCACCGGAGTGGCGCGACCCTGCATCCTGCACAACCGCGACATCCCCCTGAAGCCCCACCTCGCCGACGGCACACTCGGCGACGCCTTCGCCCACCTCTTCCAGGCCATGCTCGACCGCAACACCAACGACGCCTGGCAGGGCTTCCATTACGTCGACTACGACCTGCGCTGGGATCGGATGGAGCGCCCCGAAGGCACTCCGGTCCTGCCCCTGCTCCCCGTCCTCCCCACGGAAGCGGCTGACTCCTCCTGCGCCCGCGCCTCTGTCGGGGAGCGGTGATGGTCGTCGTCGACGCGCCGCCTCTCTACCAGGAGCTCGGCGCTCTGTACGAACGCGAGCTGGACGCCCACGGCGTCGGGGCCGTGATGCTCACCCACAAGTGGCAGCCGGCCGACCTGCTGGCTCCGCACTCCGACATCGACGTACGCGTCGTCCTTCCCCAGGCCCCCGCCGACTGGGAAGAGTGGAACCACCGCCTGGCCGCCGCACACGCCGCCGCGGTCGAACGGGAAGTCTTCCATCGACGTCTCCTGGAGCACCCGCCCGGCTTCGCGTTCACCGTGACCGAGGCGGACGGGCGGCTCGTGTCCGCGCCCGAACTCGCGACCTGGTCCCTGATCAGCGGCAGCGCGCGGGACTTCCAGCGCTGGAAGTCCCGGGCCCAGATGGCGCCCTGGTGCGCCGTGGACGAGCGGTTCTACCGGGGGATCCTCCAGGCCCGGATGGGTGGCCGGTACCAGCTGGCTGCGGACAGCACGGACAACGTGGCCGAGGACATCGCCGCGTACCGGCGCCACTGCGTGGCGTGGCACTACCTCGCCCCGTGCTGGTTCGCCGCCGCGGCACTGGCGACCCGGACCCGCTGCCCCGGAAAGACGGCGGCCCTCACCCAGTGGCGGCCGGAGGGACTGGACGGATACGCCGAGCTGTTCCTCCGGCACTCGGAGCACCATGCCGATGCCCGCCCACGGAGTCCGCGCCACCTGCTCCGCGCGGCCCATGTCGTCCTGGAGGCGGCCATGCGCCGCGTTCCTGTCGGGGACCGCCCAGACGGCCAGAGGCATGAGCACACTCGTACCGACTGGGTGATGACGGCCGGCATGCTCCGTGTACGCGTCGCCCGCTGGCTGTACTACCTCGATCCGCCGCCCGGCGTGGCGACCGAGTACCTGATCCGGCGGGAGGCGAAGGAACTCCGCTCCGCCGCGCAAACGCTGACCGTGCTCGCGGCAGACGAGGTGACTGCCGCCCAGCAGCTGGCCGCCCGTATGGCGGCGTTGATCCCTACCGGGCCGACCACCGCCGACACGCTGCGCGTGACCCTCGCGCGCTGGCACCAGCAGAAGACCACCGTCCAGGACTTCCTCAGTCTCACGCCCGATGACGTCCACCTCTGACCCAAGGAGTCTCGCAATGACCCCGCGTGCGCCGGTGCCCCGCACCCTCAAAACGGCGAAGGTCAAGATCACCACGAAGTGCAACCGGCACTGCGACTTCTGCATCTTCGCCGACGGCGCCCAGGGCGAGAACATGTCCCAGGACCTGTTCTTCACCATCCTGACCCGGCTGGAGACCATCCCCTTCCAGCAGCTGCACATCAACGGCGGCGAACCCACCGTGCACCGGGACTTCCCGGCGCTCAGCGACGCCGCCCGCACGCGGCTGCCGGACAAAGTCATGGTCCTGGGCACGAACGCCATCACCCTGGCCCGCAACCAGCCGATCATGGACGCGACCCTCCGCTCCTACGACCAGATCCTCATCGGCTGCGACGACGAACACGGGAACTACGACGAGGTGCACGCCGTCGTGCCCCGCCTCCGCGAAGCCGGCAAGACCGTCGTCGTCAACAGCGTCCTGGAAGGCATCAGTTCCACACGGCTCACGCAGCTCGGGACGCTGTGCGAGAAGTACGGCGCCATCCACGTCACCAACCACGTGCACCACGTCGACGTCGGCCAGCCCGCGAACGAGCTGCGCGGCCTCTGCGACCGCTACCTCGACCAGCACCTCATGATCGAGATGGACGGGTCCTGCTACCGCTGCTTCAACGCCATGGCGAAGGACGACAGCGAGTTCAGCATCTGGGACGAGGACTTCGCGGCCAAGGTGTTCGCGCCCCGGAGGCACCACTTCCGGTTCTGCCTGCGCTGCCACGAGTACACCGACTCCGGCGCCGCACTCGTCCCCGCCCTCACCGTCTGATCGGGAGGTACACCACCATGCCCGCAGTCCTCGGACTGAACTTCCACCACGACACGGCCGCCGCGTTAGTCGTCGACGGCCGCATCTACGCGGCCGAAGAGGAGCGCTGGAGCGGCGTCAAGCACAACCACCCCACCCGCAAGGGCACGCTCACCGCCCCGACCCGCGCGCTCCAGTGGTGCCTGGAGGCCGCCGGCATCGAACTGGAGGACGTGGACGCCGTCTGGGCCGCCTCCATGCGTCCCAACCCCGCGGCCGGCTGGTGGCTGGCCGAGGAACGGGAGGAACTCGCCGCCCTCCTGCCCGCCCCGCTCGGCGAACACCTCCGTCTCCTCTCCCACCACACTGCCCACGTGCTCTCCGGCTACCTGCTCTCCGGGCACGAGCACACCGCGGGCCTCGTCATCGACGCCGGCGGCTCCTCACTGGGCTCCGACTTCGGCCCGGGCCGGGAGCGCATCACGGGGTATGACCTGTGGCCTGATCGCGTCGACCGCCTCTACCAGGGGATGCCGGCCGTCATGCCGGGCCCGGTCGGGCCTCGGCGCGTCCACTCCTCCCTCGGGCACTTCTACCGGAACCTCGCCCGGCGAGTGATCCCACCCGGCGACGAGCCCGAGGGCAGCATGATGGCGCTCGCGGCCTTCGGCGATCCCCAGCGCTACGGAGCACACGTCCGCGAACTGGTCCGGCTCGGCGACGAGGGCGAGATCCGCATCGATCACCCGTGGGGTTCGGCGGACAGCAGCACACCGCTGCTGCTCGATGGCCGGGCCTGGACCGCCGACAACGTCGCGGAACAGCCGGAACACAAGCGTGCCGACCTGGCCGCCGCCGTCCAGGAGATCTTCGCCGAATCGGTCGTCCACATCGCCCGCCACCTGCAACGACTCACTCGAGCCTCAACGTTGGTGTTCTCCGGCGGATGCGCCCTGAACTCCCACCTCAACGGCCAGCTGGCCACCGACAGCGGTTTCGACACCCTCTTCGTCGCACCGGCCCCGCACGACGCCGGCACAGCCGTTGGCGCCGCGCTCTACGGCTGGCACTACCAGCTCGGGCAGGAGCGCCTGCCGGTGCCGACCGACGCGGCCTGGGGCCCGAACCCGGGCGCGCTACCAACGACAACGGTGCCGCCCGGCTATCACGCCTTGCCCCACCTCGGGCTCGGGCTGGCGCCCGCAGTGGCGGCACTGCTCGCCGAGCACCGCATCGTCGGCTGGGTGCAGGGGCAGCTCGAATTCGGGCCGCGTGCCCTCGGCCATCGCTCGATCCTCGCCCACCCCGGTCACGCCACCACGCGGGACCGACTCAACGCGATCAAGAAGCGAGCCGCGTACCGCCCGTTCGCGCCGGCCGTCCTCACCGAGCACGCCACGGAATGGTTTATGTCGGCGGGCGACCCCTTCATGAACCGTGTCGCCACCGTCCGACGG
The DNA here is from genome assembly GCF_054850255.1 of Streptomyces sp. 7R007. NCBI lineage: Bacteria > Bacillati > Actinomycetota > Actinomycetes > Kitasatosporales > Streptomycetaceae > Streptomyces > Streptomyces sp. 7R007. Next base: position 62,346 of record NZ_JBTWMV010000017.1, read on the forward strand.
TGCCGAGCCGACCGAGTCGCGGCGGTCACCCACCACGACGGCACCGCCCGCGTCCAGTCCGTCGCCGCCGACCACCAGGGCCTGCGCGATCTCCTTGAGCAGTTCCGCGACCTCACCGGACTGCCGCTGCTGCTGAACACATCCTTCAACCGCAAAGGCGCCCCGATCCTGCGGACCGCTGAGCAAGCCGTGGCAGCGGCGGTGGACCTGCGCCTCGACGCCCTAGCCGTCGGGGACACCCTGCTGCTCGCCGACCACGTCCCCGATCCCCGTGCCGCGTCCGCTGGTACGAGGTGAGGCGGATGGACCCCATCGATCTCGACCACGTCCTGACCGTGCTCGGTGCCGCCGCGTGGAGCCCGGACGAGCAGTCTCGCGCCCGCGTGGCCGCCGGCCTCGCTCTCACGGTCTACGACGGCTACACCCGAGACCAGGGCACCCCATACCTGGAGCACCCGCTGGCCGTCGTCAGGCTCTTGCGAACGGAGATCGGCGTCCGGCGCCCCGAGCCCCTCCTCCTCGCCCTCCTGCACGACGCCTTGGAGGTAGCGCCCGAGTCGGAAGCACTGCTCGTCCACCACCTCGGTGGCCCGTTCACCGCCCGCCTGCGTGCCATGACGGCCGACCACCGCCTCGAACAGCGCCCGAAGTCCGTCGGCGACGAGACCCGCTGGCGCGCCAAGCAAGCCGCGCTCCCGCCCGAGGACCTCCTCGTCCGGCTCGCCGACCGCCTGCACAACCTGCGCGACCTCGCCGCGTCCCCGAACCTCGACCGGCGCCGACGGTTCCTCCAGACCCTGGGCGATTTCCACCTCCCCCTCGCCGACGCCGCCCGCGGCCTCGGCCCCCATCTGGAGACCATGCACGCGCGCCTGCACGCCGAGTACGTCCACCACATACAGGAGGTACGTCCGTGAAACGGGTCGTCTACTCGATGGAGCCGGTCGGCCGGACCGGCGGCCGGGTCTACCTGCGGATGCTCCACGAAGTGACGGCCGACGACGTGGAGTGGCGCACCGTCCCGGACCACAAGCGGACCTACCGGGTCCGCCGCTGGCGCAAGCTCCGCCACCTCACCCGCCTGGCCCCTTCCATACGGGCGCTGCACGGCGCCACCGGCACCTTCGTGTGGGACGACCTCAGCCTGCTGCTGTTCACGCCCGACATGCGCGCCCGCACGGTGTTCCTCCTGCACCACTACGAGCCGCTCCAACATGACTCCGCCCCCATCGAGGCCATGCTCTGGGAGCGGCTGTTCCGCGTTCTGCCGCAGTGCGCAGCCGTTGTGTGCGTCGCCCCGTACTGGGCCGACCAGCTCCGCGCCCGAGGCGTCCGCAACGTACGGGTGATCTACAACGCCTTCGACATGATCGAGATCGAGCAGGCACGCGGCTACGACCGGGCCGAGTGCCGCGCCGAGTTCGGCCTACAACCCGACGTGATCGGCGTCTACGCGGGCAAGGCCGTGCACTGGAAAGGGACCGAGGAGGTCTCCGCAGCCCTCGCCGGCGTTCCCGGACTGAGGGTGATCACCAGCGGCAGCAACACCATCGGCCTCGACAGCGCGCACTACGACGTCGAACGCGAGCGGTACCTGCGTCTGCTGCGCGCCTGCGACGTCGGCATCTTCCTCCCCCGCATGCGGGAGGGCTGGAGCCGCTGCGCCGCCGAGGCTTTACTCCTCGGCCTGCCCTGCCTCATCCGCCCGGTGGCCGGCCTGGGCGACCTCGCCGCGCTGGCCGGCCAGCCGGCCCCGGACCTCCGCCACCTCCCGGCACAGGTCCGGCAGCGCGCGGCGGCACGCCACACCGAGGCCAAGGCGGCGTACGAGGCCCTGGCCCGGTTCGACCTGAACTACTTCGGCGACGCCTGGGGCAACCTGCTGACGCAGGTCGCCTGAGCAGCGGCTAAGCCTGCGCGGCCAGCTTCTTGCTGGCGGCGTCCAGACGGGCCAGCACGCGGTCCCGGCCGAGCAGCTCCATGGACTCGAACAGCGGGAGTCCGATCGTCCGGCCGGTGACCGCGACCCGGATGGGCGCCTGAGCCTTGCCCAGCTTCAGCCCGTGCTTCTCGCCGACAGCGAGCAGAACGGCCTTCAGGTCGTCCGCCTTCCAGTCCGCGACGCCGGCCAGCTCGGCGCGGGCGTCCGACAGGATGTCGCCAGCGCCTGCCTTCATCGCCTTGTTCCACGACGCCTCGTCCTCGACCGGCTCGTCGAGGAACAGGAAGTCCACATAGCTGGTGATCTCGGAAAGCAGCGCCAGCCGGGTCTGGGCCAGGGAAGCCGCAGCCTCGAAGACGTCCTTGTCGAACGCCTCCGGCCGCCACGGCGCGTAGGGGGCGACGAGCCACGGCGCGCAGGCGGCGGCGAACTGCTCCGGCGACAGGGCGCGGATGTACTCGCCGTTGAACGCCGTCAGCTTCTTCACGTCGAAGAAGGCCGGCGCGGTGTTTACGTCCTCGATCCGGAAGAGCTGCTCCAGCTCCTCGTACGGCCTGATCTCCCGGTCCTCACCCGGGCCCCAGCCGAGCAGCATGAGGTAGTTCACCATCGCCTCGGGCAGGAAACCCTCGGCGAGGTAGTCCTCCAGCGCCACCTTGTCCCGGCGCTTGGACAGCTTCTGCCGCTTCTCGTTCACGATCACCGGCAGATGTGCCCACACGGGCGGCTTGGCACCGAGCGCCTCCCACAGCAGCTGCTGCTTCGGCGTGTTCGACAGGTGCTCCTCGCCGCGGATGACCTGCGTGATTCCCTCGTCCAGGTCGTCCACGACGTTGGCGATCAGAAAGACCGGGGACCCGTCACCACGGGCGATTACGAAGTCCTCGATCGCGCTGTTCGGGAACGCCGGCTCCCCGCGGACCAGGTCGACCACGACGGTCTCCCCCTCGTCCGGCGTCCGGAACCGCAGCGCCCGCCCCTCCTCGAAGGCCAGCCCCCGGTCCCGGCAGAACCCGTCATACCCGAGGTGCTCCGAGCCCGTGCGCTCCTTCAGCTGCTCCCGGGTGCAGTCGCAGTAGTACGCCCGGCCGGCCGCGAAGAGCTGCTGAGCCGCTTCCCGGTGCCGCTCGGCATTGTGCGACTGGAAGTACGGCCCCTCGAAAGCCGCATCCTCGCCATGGATGCCGATCGCCGCGAGCGCGCTGATGATGCCCTCGGTCCACTCCGGCTTGTTCCGGGCTGCGTCGGTGTCCTCGATCCGCAGCACGAACCTGCCGCCGGACTGTCGCGCCACCGCCCAGTTGTAGAGAGCGGACCGTGCACCACCGACATGGAACATGCCGGTCGGGGACGGGGCGAAACGAACGCGAACCGGGGCAGTAGACATGCGCTCCAGGGTACCGACGCCGGACCTGTACCCCGGACCACTCGCCCTACCCCCACACCGATGTTTTCGGCCTTACTCGCTACCGGACTGGGCCGTCGTTAGCCCAAGTGCTGCTGCTGGAGGATCACTCAGGTACGACTCCAGCGGCGGATACGGGGGCGCTTGACCGCGGATGCGCTCGTACCACGGAAGTACACCCCCGTTGCATCCCCAGCACAGCAATCCCCTGATGCATTGACCGCAGGACTCACCCTTGTCGGGGCAACACTCATGGTCGTGATCAAGATGCAGACCATCTCCGTCGCCGTGCACCACCGGGCAAATAGCGCACTTGTACCCCTGATACTCAAAAAGGAGATACACATCCAAGAACGATCGCTTGTGCTTACCGGCTCGGGTCATGATCCCCTGACACAGCTTGCAGTTACCCCGGGGCAGGCCACCTCGCCCGGCATCGGTTCCGAAGCGAGTAAGCGGAAGTTCCTGCTGACACGAAGTACACCAGTAGACGCCTCGATCTATGAGCTGTCGGCCCGCGTCGGGCGGAGTCCTAAGCACAAGGGGGGTGAGCGGCTGACCGCGTCTCTTCATCAGTGCATGTGATCGACATAGCCCTTCCGCATCTTCACGCGCCCTTGCACACTCCGGACCCGGCACTGGTATTCCCTTCGAACAGGGGCAGGAAGAACGGAGTACGGCACTCCGCGGCGCCGCTGATCACTGTGTGTCCTGCACAGGCCACCGCTGTACACGGCGTGCTCGCACCCTGCCATCGCCACGCACTTGGCCTCGGGGTTGATCACCCAGTCGTACAGGGGAGTGAGTACCGCCCCCTTCCTGAGCTGCTGATAGTGCGCAGTGCAGAGCCCCCGAGCCTGGTGCGACCTGTCGCAACCGGTGAACCCACAGGTTCCACTCATGCCCTTGTTCACCAGCGGACGCAGGTCGCGCCCTCTCCGAATCTGGTCGTAGTGCCCCTTGCAGTAGCCCTTCGCAAGGTGTGGACGCTCGCACCCCTCGAAGTTGCACCCCCTCCAAGCGTTGCGAGTTTGGAGAGGGGTCAGTTGCTTGCCCTGGCGCTTCTGGTTGTAGTGGCTCTGGCAGAGCACCCCGCGGTTTGCCTCCCGGCCGCATCCGGCAAACTCGCACTCCCTGCGCCTACTCATGCTCATGGCGGCGCATGCTATTGGGAGGGACTGACAACGCCCGGCTCAAGGGAACGGGATACCCATGCAGCCTCCACGCCGCCACTGACAGGGACAACAGGGCTGTCCGTTCCATCCTTCGGCCGGGCGACGTCGTCCTTCTGAAGGCGTCCCGCGGAGGGCAGCTGGCAGATCGCACAGGCACTCACGGGACAACCCATCGCAGGGCTGTGAGCTGCGTCTCGTGCTTCCCTCAAGGCCGACCCCTATGGCGGCCGACTTCGAGGCCGTCTGTCAGGCGACAGCCGCAGAGCGCGTCCGCCCCAGCCAGCACCTCCAGATACTGCTCCAGACCGTTCAACCGGTGCCGCACTCTGCACCAACGGATGACTGCCTATCCACACAACCGGGGAGTCGCCGTCACCGGCATGCTGACTGTCCCGTCAGATCTCCTTGAACGTCCCCTTTATGCCGAGTTCTTCTAGGCGCTGCTGGATTTGTTCAGCCTCATCGGCCTGTATCACCAACTGGAGTGTTCCCTGCAGATAGCTGATCTGCCGTTCGTCCAGGGCCATGTAGAACGCCCGGAATAGTGCGGCGAAGCCGTCGGCGCTGTCACCGTTGGCCAGGAGGTTCTTGGTGAACGAGAAGGCGACCTGCCGGTCCTTAACCTGTTCCGTTTTCGGAGATTGGTCCGGACTCGGCCTGTCGGTCTCCCGCTGCCGGGGCACGCTTGGTGTGTCGACCCCTGAGCTGCCGGGCTTGCGCGGTGAGCCATTGTCGACGGTGTCGTCGGCGCTCACAAAGCATGGACCTTCGTGAACCGGCTGGTCGCAGTCGGCGCACGTCTTGGGTTGTGGCTTGGCGAGGCGCAGGCCCGTGCTCGCGAGGTTGACCTGCCCTGGTGCTGTGACCTCCACCTCGGTGCCCGCTCCGTCGACGATGCTCAGCAGGCCCTGGCTGACAGCATCGTAGATCGCCTGCTGAAGGTCGCGGTCACCGCCGTACAGCAGCGGCAATCGTGGGGCGCTGTAGAAGGCGGCTCGGATGTCGGAGAGGGTCTTGCCGTAGTCGTGGTCGCGAAGGTTGTGCAGGAGAGCCTTGGCGCTGAACTGGCCAGTGTCGAAAACCTTGTCCCGAGCAGCGAGGCCCTTCCAGACGAGCATGCCGTCGAGGGCGGTGATGTTGTCCTTGTCGAACGTGAGCTGGTCGAGGTACCGCTCCCCGTCCGGATCGGGCTGGGCGAGGTAGGCGACATGCTGGTACGCCCGCTTGAGTGCCCTCTCCAACTGAGTCTTGGCCTCGGCGAGCTCCTTGGCGCCGATGGTCTTGAGCTCGTCGTCGTTCTGGATCTCGGGAGCCTGTAGAGCCTTCTGCCTCGCTAGATACTCCACCGCCAGGTTGCGTGCCAGGGCTCGCTGCTGGGTGTTCACCACGGCGTATACCGCACTGCTGGCCCACTGGACGGGGAGCTGCTGGGCACCTTGCCCGAGCCCCATGGCGACGGTGAGCGCCTCAAGGGTCGGTTTCTCCATGCCGTTGCGCAGGCTGTACTGCGCGGGGTCCAGCACGATGAGCCGGGTGGTATAGGCGGTGTCCAAGCCTGCAGTGGCAAGGACGTCGGCAGGACTGCGTTGCGGGTCCGCCGAGACGAACTGCACCTCGCGGAAGGGGCCGTTGCTGGCCAGTCGCTTCGAGATGGCGGCGATGACCTGATCACGCTCGGCTTCGGTGATGGTGCGCCGGATGTTCTTGACCAGCATGCGGTGGGTGAGCCGGGTGGAGAGGAAGTAACGGGCCGGCTTGTTGTTGCCCTGGCCGGGAGTGATGTCGAGAGCGCTCATCCCTCGGTTGGGGTTGACTAGCTCATCGACGACGCCGTCGGCGTCGGTGACGGTGTACGTGGTCTCCGGCACGCTGGTGGCCGCCTTGACCTCAGGAGCACTGGCTCCGCGGCCCCGTCCCGGGCGCAGGGTGCCGACAACACTCGCCAGGAAGATGAAGGTGGCCGCACGTTCAGCCGCGCGTGGATTGTTCCTGCCCCAAGTGCTGGATGGCCGTTCAAGGTCCTGGCGGCGCGCTGCGCCCGACGAGCCGTCGTGGTTGATAACCTCGATCTCGGCCAGGCTCCGGTAGTTCGCGATGGTGCGGTCGTCTTCCACCAGGCCGCTGCCCAGGAGCGCCTCCCGGACGGTGCTGTCCGACAGTGGCAGGTCTCCGGGCCCTATGAGTGCCGGCACCCACTCGCCTGCCTTGCCGCGCTGCTGCAGGGCATAGACCGTGGCGGCGAAGATGCGGATCGTGGACCGGACTCGCTGGAAACCGGCGACCTTGCTCCACTCTTCCTGCGCCAGGCTCATCAGCATGGGGTGGAATGGGTAGCAAGCTGCCATCTGTGTGGGCCAGTTGCGGCGCCACCCGGCTCCGATCGGGTCCCAGACCTGCTTGCTCCAGGTCTTGTCCGTCAGCACATCCTCGTAGAGCGCGGCAGTCGCTGCGAGCACTTCACCGGCGGGTTCGGCGTCGAACAGCCGGCGCCGGAGGATGTCGGCGAAGTCACCCACGCCGGTCACGGTGGTCGGCAGGCCGTTGCGGTCGAGCTGACTGTTCAGGTCGTCGCGGCGGGCCTGAGCGGCGGGCGAGAGCGCAGTCTTGTCGATGTCGGAGGCGATCATCACGACCAGCATCGAGACGTGGGGGACATCGTTGACGGCATCGAGCAGTGCCCGCAGGAACGCCATGTCCTGGGCTGCCAGGTCGGTCTGGTTCGCGCCATCGAGCCCGTTGCCGATGTAGTCGAGCACCTCGTCGATGATGATCAGAACGGGTCGGTTCACCGCGCTGATGGCCTCAGCGATCTTGTGCTTGTCGCTCCAGAACCGCCGGTAGCGCTCGAAGAGGGTGTAGTCCTTGGAGAACAGACGCCACAGGAAACGCTCATAGAGGTTGACCGCAGGCCCGTCGAGCTCCTGCACCCCGGCCCCCGGGGTCATGTTGTCGCAGGGCAGCACGACGACATGCGGACGTCCGAGGTCGCCGGTAAGAGGGTGGCCGATCCTGGCCCTCGCGCGCTCGGTCACCTTCTGACCGAGCTCGGTTCGCAGTAGCGCCCCTGGGTTGGCGGCCAGATGGTAGGCGCCGATGCACGCGTGCGACTTACCGCCGCCCATGCCCTGGTCGAGTCGAGTGACTGCTCGGGCTTTCAAGTAGTCGTTGCCACCACCGATGCGGACCGCAATTTCGCTGAGCAGGTCGATGAGTCGCTCGGTCGGATGCGTGATGTCACCGTAGTAGTCGGCGTCGGCATAGGGCGGCCGGTCCGCTCCCGTGGCGTGAACGGCCCGGAACAGCGACATCTGTACGTCATCGATTTGCCCGGAGGCACTGCGGATCTCTTGGCGGAGCTTGAGCGCCTTCCACCACGGCGTCACGCTGGTCGTCATGGCTGCTCTCCTGGGCTGGTGGATACGAGGATCACGGGGGTGAGGGGTGAGGGTGGTGTTGGTCGTCATCACATGAGCCGCAACTGGACGTCGTCGGTCAGTTGGGGCTGGCCCTTTTCGTAGTCGCTCGCAGCAACGGCCTCAGCGGCACTGACCACGCCGGGCCGGTTGCGCAACACGCGGGTGAAGCGGACGGAGTCTGGGTCGTTGTCGGGAAGCCGGTCTGCAAGGAACTGGACGGCGGCCCACAGGAAGGTGTCGTCGGCCGCGTGCTCTGCGGCCGCCAGTACCTGCCCCATGGCCTGTAGGCCCTCCTCCGAGGCAGCTGCGAGCGCGAGGGCAATGTCGATCACGGTCGAATCCCCGTCGATCTTGCCCTTGTAATCCCGGGAGGCGATGAACCGCACACCCTTGTCGGCATCAGGAACCAGGTCGCGTATCGCCGCCAGGTCGAGCGAGGAAGCCAGAGCCTGCCAGCGCAGTTCGGACTTCGCCCTGATCTGGCGGTTGTAGAGCGTGATCCACCACAACGCGAACCGCGTTCGAGCGTCAAAGGTCTCCAGCGGCTGGTGGTTGATCTCGACGGCCATGGCCTCCTGGACTGCAGCTCGCGCCAGCGGAAGAAACGTGTAGATGTCGACGGGTTCGCCCTTAGCGTCGAGGATCTCGCTGTAACGGCCGACGACCTCCATGGCGGGTCCGGCAGCGGCCATCAGCATGTCCGCCGGCGCCAAGCCCCACCGCTCCCAGTCCGGGTAACGCCGTTTGATCTCGGCCTTGATCTCGGCCTCGACCGCGCCCTTTCGCCCGGGGGATCGTCCGGGCGCCATGGGGCGGCACGACATGGTCAGGGTGGTCTCGATATTCGCCTTGCCCTGGTGGTTGCTCGCCTCGGTGTTCGCGGGCCAGGAGCCCGTCATCACCAGGCCAGCCTTCTCGATGGCCGTGAGCAGGCGCTGCCAGACCTCCGGGTCTCCGGAGCCGAACACGATAGTCACCAGTCCGTCGTCGCGGACCACGCGACGCATCTCACTGAATGCCTCGGCGATCTTCGTGTCGTAATGCTCGCGAGTTCGGTGCTCGTTGGGTGCCTCCCCCCGGACCCGCTTGACGATGATCTCTTCCGACTTCTCCTGGCAGCCGTGTTCATCGGAAGTGATGACGAGTTCGGGCCAAGTGTTGTGCAGGGCTCGCTTCAGCCATGCGTAGATCAGATCGGAGGAGTCGGCGTACGCGAGCATCTCGTCGTACGGCGGGTCGGTGACCACAGCAGCGATGCACGCGTCCCGCAGATTCATCGAGGTAGCCGACCCCCGAGTCACGCTGACCGACGTCCCCTGGATATCAGCCATCAGATTCGAAAGCGTCGACATGCTGCTCTTGCACAGAGACGCCCAAGAGCCCGGCCCAGTGCCGATTCCCACTTCGAAGAAGTCCTGAGAGAAGGTAATTGACCCTTGATTGGCGTATATGTCATGGACCCCTGCGCGACTGATGTCGATCGTGCACCCGCGGGTAGCGCGTCGAAGCTTCCGCGCAACGACTGACCCGGCGTATCCGCTCAGCGCCCGTGCGTAGTCAGCGCTCACCCCCGCCTTGTACATGAGTTCGTCGGCCACCTCAGCAATGGTCTGGGTGAGCATGACGAAGGCCAGGGTCTGCCGATCACACATGAAGTCGCCGTAGGTGCGCGCCCCGTAGATGGACGGCCCGATGATGTTGTTGTTGCCCGGTGCGATCCGTTCGTCGGGTACGGCACTCAGAAAGGGGCTCGGGTCGGACAGCTCGCGTAGTGCGGCGGGCGTTGCGGCGACAGCCTCGAGCTCCGACTCGGTGGGCTCCCGATACTCCTTGCCGAAGTCGTCCGAGTGGTCGGCCACCACTAGGAGCATGTCCGTGGCACGCCTCTCGTCGGTGAGTCGGCGATGCACATCGAGTGGGTGTACATGGCTGCAGAACGGACAGATCGCCGACTTCCCCGGCAGCGTCCGACCCTCAGCCGTACGAGCGCGTGTCAGCGTTGGGGTACGCCTTGGAGGTCCCTCGTGCACCACCGGTGCGCAGGTACCAGCAGCCGGGTCCGCTTCGATGTAGAACGACTGGCCGGGATCATTGACAGGCGGGGCGCCCTTGCGGCCACGTTTTTGACTCGGCCGTCGCAGCTCGTACGAGCCGACCAGAGGGAACCGGTTGCCGCACTCCTGGCACGGTATGGCGATGGCCCACAGGTACCCCCACGGTCGTTTGCCGTTGACCTCGGGGTAGTAGTCCGCCATGGCTGCCGTCCACCGGCGTCCCACCTCATCGAGAGTGGCGCGAACGTCAACAAGCAGCCGCGGCCGGTCGTCGTAGAGAGCGTCGCTCTCCTCGGCGAACGGCAGGCTCGGCTCCTGAGACCAGTCCCGGAAGGGGAAGTCGGTGAGGAGCGAGCTGGCCAGCACCGCGACCGGGCTGTAGTCGACACCGTGGGCTTCAAGCCCAAGCCGCCCCGCCTCGAGCGGGATCATTCCGCGCCCACTGAACGGGTCCAGGACCGATGCGCCCTCAGGGTTCGCCTTGAGAATCTCGTCGTGGAGTATCTGCCAGGCGGCGTAGCGCCCGGACATGGCAGTGTGCACCAGCTCTTGAAGACGCTGTTGCTCGACCTGATCCTCTGGCCAGGGCAGCAGCGAGCAGAGCACCGCTGCCTTGGCCTGTGCGACAGGACGCTTTGCGAACCACGGAAACAGCCCGATCTCGGTCGCACCGCTTCCCCACCCCGCTGAACTGTTCACCGAAACTTCGGCACAGGGGAACCAGCGTTCGATCATGCGGGTCATGCGTTGCTCCCGGGGGCGTTCTTGAGACTGCTGCCCGGGACGCGGAACACCGCGTTCCCGGTCATGACGTTCGCGAAGAGGGTGGCGGGGTCCTGATAGGCGCCGAAGAATCGGCCCTTGCCGTCGGCACACTGGTCGATGACGTACAGCCAGTACTCCTTGCGGTGCTGGGTCGCGATGAGGACTTCGTTGCCGGTCATCCGGATGCCGTCGCTGGCCGCGCTGCCGAGCACGCCCTTGACCTCGACATGGCGGACCTGGCTGTGGCGGCGGGCCTCCAGGTCGTAACCGCGGCCCTCGGTATGGACATCGGCCACTGTCCAGCCGTCATCCTCAAGGAGTTGCTGCACGCGCCGCATGGAGACCAGTTCGGCGTCGATCTCGGCCTGGACGCTGATGTCGGCAGTGGCCAGGACCCGGATCCGACCCACCTGCTTCGGTTCGGTCAGCTGCACGTCTGCGAGCCGCTCGAGCTCTTCCAGTCGCTGAGCGGTCTGGGCCTGAAGCCGATGCCGCAGCTCCAGCCGGGCAGCGCGATCATCGATGCGGTCGGTGAGGCTCAGCGGCAGGTTGGTCAGGTCACGGCGGGCTTGAGCGAACCAGTCGGCGCGCACCTTCCGGTGCTCAGCGACGGTCGCGGCGGCCACTCGGCGGGCAGCTGCGAGCGCGTGTCCTTCCCGGGCCGGATGCGGTGCGCTGCCGTTCTGGTCGGTGGGCACGAGGTTGGCCAGGGACTCCCACCTCACCGGGCGGGCGGTGCCGCTGTCGTCAACCTTGATCAAGGTGGCCCATACGCTGGCACGCTTGCCGTTGCTCTCGGTCATCGTGGCCTCGTACGCGTACAGGTCGTACGGGGTGAGGCTGGTGGGGTCTGCCGCGGCGCCAGACTGGTACAGGTCCTCGGCCAGGGTGTGCTCGGCTATGTCAATCAGGTCGCTGAAGCCGGGCTCACCGGGGCCGAGGGTGACGGTGTCACCGACATCGATGCTCTCCGAGGCTTCGCGCACCACGTCCCCGCTGGTGGCGACGTGGACCTCGTTCCGTCCACCCAACGTGGCCGGAAATATGGCCTTGCCGCTCAGCGAGAGCCGCCGGAACCCGGGCCCGGCCGCGGTGGGCGTGGACTTCAGCACACCGGCCGCTGCGAGCCGGTCGAGGTATGCCTCGACAATGGCCGGATTGATGCGTGCGAACAGGTCACGCTGGAGCAGCGTCAGCGCGGCCACCGCGTCCACCTGACTGGCTAGGCGTCGCTCGTTGTCCCGTACCTTCCGGGCCGCCCGGACGAGTTCCTGGGCCTGGACCGCCTGGACGGCGTCGATGGCCTGCTGCTTCTTCAGCTCGTCGTTGCCGTAGAGGTCCGACAGCCACTTGTCGTAGTCCACGCCGGTCATTTCGGCGACCACCGACAGGCTGTCGAACATCTGGCCGCGCAGTTCGTTCGCGGCCGTGACGAAGTTGTCCAGGAGGCGCAGCAAGGTCACGCCCTCCCGGGTGTCGGTGGCGACCAGGTTGTAGAGGTAGACGTCGCGCTGCTGACCCACGCGGTGGATGCGACCCATCCGCTGTTCGAGGCGGACCAGGGACCACGGGATGTCATAGTTCACGAGCACGTGCGCGGCCTGCAGGTCGATACCCTCGTTGCCGGCATCGGTGGTGACGATGATCTGGAACTCGCCGCGCATGAATGCCTTGCGCGCCTCGTCACGTTCGGTCTTGCTCTGGCGGCCGGAGTAGAGCTGGGCGGTATATCCCTGGTCCTGGAGCCGCCGGGCGATCCACTCGGCCGAGTCGGCATACTCGGTGAAGACCACGGCCTGATCAGCGTTTCCGGGGTGGATCCCGTGGGGGGCCAGGCAGTCGTCGGTGAGCCGCTTCCACTTCGACGGCTGCCAGCGGGAGTCGTTGAGCGTTGCCTCGATCTGCTGCACGAGGCTGTTGATTGCAGCTCGCTCCGCCCTTGTAGAAGCCGAGACCGTATGGATCACCTTCGCCTCGTCGACCTCGGCCTCGTCACCGTGGTCCTCGCGGTCGGCGATGAGCGCCGCCTCAGCCTCGCTCATCGCCCCCATGTGCTCATGCCGCCGGCGCAGCGTCTGGGCCAGAGCGTAGAGGCTGGAGGCTGCTCGCTTGCCGTAGACCATGCGGGCAAGCGGCTGCGCCACCGGAGGGAAGAACCGGTCGACCATTTCCAGGGCGGCCTTGTAGAAGCCGTACTCGGTCTGCGACAGCGGGACGCTGTGGTTGTGCGCCGTGCGCCCCTTGAACAACCGGGTCGTGCCGTCGTAGTCGACCAAGTCCTCCTTCATCCGCCGCAAGAAGTGGATAGGGCCAGGGCGCAGCGCACTGAGCTCGACGTTAGGGTCGCTGCCCGGATCCGGGTAGATCTCCGGGTCGACCAGGTGCAGCAGGTGCCGGAAGAGCCACTCCTTGCCTCGGTGAGGCGTTGCCGTCATCAGCAACGCCCGCGGTGTGTTCTTGGCCAGCAGCCGTCCGACCTGGTGGAATCCGGCGGCAGTCGGAGTCAGCCGGTGCGCCTCGTCGAAGACGACCAAATCCCAGCCAGCCTTGTCCGGCCGGATGGCGTCCTGTACCGCGGGATTCACCGCTGCTAACTCGAGCGAAACCACCCACAGGTCGTTGGAGTTCAGGGCGTCCTCACGCACCGTGGCTGAGGTTAACTGACGCAGACCGCCCCCCAGCAGCCGCTGGAAGTCGTCCACCCACTTCGTGGCGAGGTTCGCCGGGCACACGATGATCGCCCGCTTGATCAGGCCGAGCCTCTGCATCTCACGCAGGTACAGACCTGCCATGATCGTTTTTCCGGTACCCGGCTCGTCGGCCAGGAGGAAACGCAGCAGGGGCTGGGGAAGCATCGCTCCGTAGACGGCCGTCGTCTGGTGCGCGTACGGCTTCAGCGGTGTGGCTGCCATCGCGCTGGACTCGGCGTTGGTCGCCGCGGCGTTCATCCACTGTGTCCACATGGCCGCCAGCACACGTGCGGAGTCAGCCTTCCCGTCGCTGACGAGAGGCCGCACGGTCTCCGTGTCTCCAGCTGCCAGATTCACTTCGTGACGACGGTCTTCGTCGTCGACCAGGATGAGGTCCCATGACCCCGGTTGATCTCCGGGCAGGGCGAACCTGACTGTGGCGAACTCCGGTACGCCAGCGGCCTGGACCCTTACTCTCTGACCACGCTCAAACGTGCCTGGGGCCTGCATGCTTATGCGTCAGCCTCAAGACTCGCCGGAACCCAGCCGAGACTGGCCAGAAGCCAACCCACCGCACGTGGATAAGCCATGCCCTGGTCCCTCCCCGTCGGCCAGCCGCGGTTCCCCCACCTGCGACTTACTAATGGAATGTCAAATTACTGTATCTCGCTGCTACTTCCAATATGAAGAGCACGAAGGGGGTGCAGGGGCCGCCGCCGGCTCGGATCGATGAACCTCGCCGGACCTGGCCAAGCAGCTCAGCGGCGCCCGCAAGGACTGGACGAGCCTCCACACCCTGCTGGGTGCCTCCCATCCGGACGGTGGACGACGTACGGTGACGTGACGACCGTTATAGGCAGCCACGCCGTTCCGGTCGGCACCCGCCTGGCCACCTTCAGCCGAGGCCCCAACACCTGGCGGGTCCTCACCGCTACGAGGGCGTCAGTGCCGGCTTCCGATGGATCCGACACGCACGGGCATACCCGTGGATGTCCTCGTGGCCGAAGGCGTCCGATTCGAGGGCGAGGCCGCCGTTCGGGAAGCTCGCCTGCCGCTGACGGCACTCCGTTGCCTACTCGACTGCTGACCGCTTCCTTCAAACATGGCCCCGGAGTGGATCTGGAGGAAAACCTGCCCCGCTGGTCAGCACTCGGATCGCTGCAGGGAGAATGGAGGCCGGTGGCGGTATTCACGGGGTGACAACGGCATGGACTCTTTCGAGTTGGGGCGATTGACGGACCATGACTTCGAGGTGGTCTGCCGTGACCTGTTCAGCGATGTCCTCGGTATCCCGCTGGAGATCTTTCCTCGCGGCCGGGACCGTGGCATCGACCTGCGGCACACCGGTCCCTCGGGGACGACCAGTGTACAGTGCAAGCACTGGCCGCACGCGACCCAGGCAACGCTGATCAGGCGCCTGATCAAGGATGAACTGCCCAAGGTCCGCGCGCTGGCACCCGACCGTTACATCGTCGCCACAACGGTCGGTCTGACCGTCGGCGGCAAAGAAGAGCTCTGCGGCGCCTTCGCCCCATACGTGCGCGACACCGGCGACCTGTACGGCGTGGATGAGATCGTCGCCGAGCTGCTGCGCCGTCCGGACCTGGTCCGGCGGCACTTTCGGCTCTGGCTGAGCAGCACCGCCGTCCTTCAGACCGTGCTGAACCACGGCAAGTACCTGCGGTCGTCGTGGCTTCAGAAGCGGTTGCAGAGCATCGCCGACACCTTCGTCCCGCACGAGGGCTTCGAAAGAGCCAAGCAGCTTCTGGACACTCAGCAGGTCTGTGTCATCGCCGGCATCCCCGGGGTGGGCAAGACGACGGTGGCACTGATGCTCGTGGCCTGGCTGATGAGCAACGGCTACGAGGTGCACGAGATCTCCCAGGACGTCGAAGAAATCAGCACTGTGTGGCACGACGGCACCCAGCAGGTGTTCCTGTATGACGACTTCCTGGGGCGTACGACCCTGGATGCGTCGTTGAATAAGAACGAGGACAATCGCCTGCTGTCGGTGATCCGGGAGATCCAGGAGACGCCCGGCAAGGCACTGGTAATGACGACCCGCGACTACCTGCTGGAGCACGCCCGTCTCCGACACGACCGGCTCGCGGCGCCGGACGTGTCGGAGGCGGTCAGTGTGATCCGGCTGACCGACCTGGATCTACGGGTACGGGGCCAGATCCTCTACAACCACGTCCACCACTCGTCTCTGCCGCCGGACGACAAACGCCGGTTTGCCAATCCGGAAGTGTGGCGTCCGGTGGTCCGACACAAGAATTTCAACCCTCGCCTTATCGAGGAGACCCTCCGGCTGTCCGCGCGCCGGGGCCAGGACGTCGCCGCGGCGATGCTCGAGAACCTGGACGACCCGCGCCGCGTATGGGAACGCATCGTTGAAAACGAGCTGACGGACGAGGCTGTCCACCTGCTGGAGGTGCTGTTCACCTTCGGGTCCGCCGTTCTAGAGGACCTGGAGGAGTCCTGGGGCTGGTACCGCAAGGAGATGGGTCGGGCGGCGGACGGCCGGACGTTTCGCAGGGCTCTGCAGGTACTGGACGGCACGATGGTCTCAGCAGAGCGGGGGCAGGTGGCGTTCCACAACCCTTCTATCGAAGACTACTTCCGCTTCCACCTCGACATCGGCCGGGCCCACCTCCCCGAACTGCTCAGGGCTCTCGTCCGCGGGGAACAAGTGCGCCGGCTCCTCGCTGCAGCCCGGATGGCCGACGGGGCGGGGCTTCTAGCCCGACTGCGGGAGCACGAGCCAGCAGTGGCCGCCGCCGTCCGAGAGATAGGAAACGATGTCGAGACGGGCCTGTCGGATGAGGACGAGAGCCGGTCGACCCGTCTGGAGTGGGTGCTGGAGACGGCCGACTTGCTGGACTCCAGCAAACTGGCTGCGTACGTAATGCGGGAGACGCTCCCTCCGTTCACCCACTACGAGCACTACCCCCACCTCGTAAGCCTGGCCGACTCTCTCGACGCCAGCCCTTTGGTGTCCCAAGAGCACGCCGAGCGGTTCCGGGAGGAAGTGGCCGACGCCGTCTATGGCGAGCTGGTGGAGAGCGTCGAGGCCGGCGATTGGTACCGGTCCATCGCGCTACACAAACAGCTGCGCCGGACACGATCCAGAGCGTCCCGTGAGCCGGTCACCCAGGGTCTGGTCCAGTGCGCCTTGGAGGAGCTGGGTCGACTCGCCGCGGAGCCAGAGCGCGAGCCGCGTGTCGCCAACCTGGAGCCGTTGGAAGAACTGGTGGACTTCCTCATGGAGCACGGAGCCGAGGAGGAGCGCCCGGAGGTGTTCTCTGTCGTGTACCGCAGGGCCGAGCGCGTGTTCGCAGCCAGGGAGGCGGAACGAAACGAGTGGCTCCGGAAAGGCCGCATCTTGCGTGATCCGTCCGAGTCTTCCGACGCCGCTCGCGACCATGCGCTGGTCACCGAGCTGATGCGCAAGCTCGACGACACACGCTGACCGCTTCCTGCTGGGAGCCAACCCGCTCCCCAACCCCTTTCGACGCCACCCGAGACCACCGCACCCCAACGCTCTGACCAGGCCAAACAGCAATCCGGGCGGCGGCAATCCCCACCGAACCTCCGTGAGGGCTCGTGCGGCCCATTGGATCCCCGTTCTCCGGCTCCCCCTACTGATACCCAACACGCCCCCGAACGCACGTGCCACACCCTGGCGCCCTTGGGAGGACACTCATGCCACCGAGAGAAAAGGAGATCCTTTCCTAGTCCAAGCTTCACGTCAGCTCGTCGACGTCCAGCACCGAGTCTCCGCGCAACTCAACTACATTTCCTGCACGAACCAGCCTTCCTCTGACCGTGACGGTAATGTTCCTTCGGTGAGCCTCGATGGCGTACGCGTACTCGTGTTCATTCAGTCGCACATGAACTGTTCCCTCACTCCCTCCAAAGCCAATCGACATCACCATGACTCCGCCAGCGTGAACGTTTGAAATGTCGCCGAAATCGCGAAATACTCCCAGAACGGGACCGTTAAGAGTAAGCTCTTCCGCTTCTTCTGGCATTTCGATTTCAAGCGACCGCAAGTTCGCTGCCACCAGATTGGCGGACTGCCATCGCCTCCGGGTAGTTGAGAGCACTTGCTCTAGGTCGGGGATGCGCTCTAGATCACCCCGCTGGAAAGTGAGCGTGACGTCGCGATCTCCGACGTCTTCATAACCGGCAGCCAACTGGAACGAGAAGTCGATAGACCGGAGTTCCAGCGAATCAATCATGCTCGCCAGGCTCTTCGCCAAAGCCGCACCTACAGTTGCCCCACGGAGACCCGAAGAAACGGGCAACCCGCTCTGAAGGTTCCCGGTCATAGTCTGCATGGAAGCAAGATCACGCATCAGCGTCCTGACCACTTGCCGAGCGTACGGGACACCTTCGGTGTCGCCAGATACGACCTTGAGCCGGTCAACGTTCAGCTGCGACATAACCATGAGCGAAATCGACTTTTCCGAGGTGAATCGCGAAAAATTAACACTATCGCTCAGATAGCGAGTTACCTGCTTCGCTCGACGACCGCCACCGGAACTATTCGGATTTCGGGCACGGATAGCAGCGTTTTCCAGCAGTCCGTGGAAGCCATCTATAACAGATTTCGCCTGAATGAAGGTGACAGCCGAATCTCCGTCCCCCTTGTTCAACTGAACGGAGATAAGGTCAAAGCCTGGAGTTTCAATACTCCCTAGGAGGCCCCAGGGATCAAGGTCATAAATTCGCCCCAGCGCGATCAACGTGTCCCCGAAGCGCTCTTCATAGTCTTCGTAGTCCTCGGCCAGAGGCAGCATGACTCGGTACCGATATCCGGGACTCTCATCCGACGGATAGCGCCAGATCTCCCTTACGCCCTCCCGCCGCTTCTCGAGTTCCCAACCTTGTCCGGCCATGAACCGTGCAACCGCGGGAGGGGTGACGGCCGGAACAAGGGCACGGAAGCGGTCACGCGTCGATCCGTTCACCAGTCACCTCCATCTCCGAATGTCTTCATGAGGTCCTGCAGCCTGGCAGGGCTGAGCAAGTCCATCGGCCGAAGTGACACCGTCCCAGACTTCTGCCCCGGCGGCAGGGGCCGCCACCCACTCGGGTCGGAGAACAGAAGCGGACCGGGCGAGGTCAGCCCGTCCTCCGTCTGTTGGACATACTCCGCCGGATCGGATGCCTCGGGAAGAATCAGCACCACGAGCAAGGTCGGCGTGTGACGCTTGGGGTTGCTCAGTTTCGTGTACGAGGCCCGGTCAAGCGAGAACGAGATCGTCCCGTTCCGCAGCAGCCGAGTGACGTTGCGGCTGGCGCTGCACTTCAGCTGTACCTTGATCGAGGGCGCGTACCACTCCTCGTACTCCTGGGACGAGGCGATGATGGTGTCGATCGCGTCATAGTCGAGCGTGGGGTTGCACAGGTGGAATTTGGCGCCTGTTACGACCATTCCCAGGCGGTGCCGGCTGATCTCCTCGAGGGATGCGCTCATGGGCAACCCCGTGAGCAGGGAGTCATCCCCCGCGCTGTTGTGGATCACCTCAGGCGACCCCACATGCGCCAGCGGCCTCGCGCTCCACCAAGCCGCACCGTGCCCTCCCAGCCCCCTTCGGGGTCCAACTCGCCGAACGGGCTTACAACTCACTGGGCCGAGAGCGGCCCGCCTACGGATCGGTTCCAAGCCCAACGACTGGACACCACACGCTATATGCCCGGCCCGGTCTTCCCATCGGGATGATCGCAAGTGATCAAAACTGCCGCTGCCCGATCAGACGTGCGAGCGACAAGAGGATGTCCATAACCTAAGGCCGGCGAGTCGGCGTCAGCAGCCCTCGTATGCGCCCCTGGGGTAGCGGGCCCCTCACTACCGCTCACGCCTGAAGCCGAAGGACTCGTTCAGGGGGCCTGGCACACGTCCGTGACATTTTCGGCCACTCACCGGCGGCGCCCGGCTGCGCCGCGTAACCTCACAGACATGGAGGCATCAGCATCCGGTGCAGGTCAGGACGCCGATGAGGAGGCACTGCGACGGCTGGACGCCTACACCTACCTCAGCGCACCCGAGCGGCTGGAGCACCTGGCGATCATGCGGGTCTTCTGCGGGACACTGCTGGCGGACTTGGCCGTCCCGGACGTTCTGGCGAAGCTGCGCCAGGCCGGGGGCCCTGCCGCCGGGCTGGACGCTGACACCCTCACCGTCCGGCTCGAACAGCTGGTGAAGTGGGGCAACTTACTGCGCAGCAGCCACACGGTGAAGGCGTCCAGCATCAGCGAGTACCAGCGGTCCCGGGCCCGCTATCAGCTGTCGAAGTTGGGCGAGCGCATCCAGCGGGACGCCGATGGCGTCCTGGCCGAGGCGGACGCCGCCCGGGAGGTGAGCAACGAGCTGCTCGCCCTGGTCGAGCGCGGGCTCAGGGAGCTGGCCGAGCTCGTGACCGCGCCCGGCGGCATGGAACCGCAGGACGGGCTGGAGCGGGTCAGCACGCTGTTCGTGCAGTTCACCGAGTTCGCGGATTCCATCCGGGACTTCTACGCCTACCTCGGCCAGGTTCTGGCCCGGTACGACCTGGACGGCGCCGAGTACCAGGGCTTCAAGGAGCTGCTCCTCGACTACGTCGAGGCGATCACTGAAGACGTGGCGTTCCGCGCGCCCCGGATCTCGGCGGCACTGGAAAAGCTGTGGCCGCACATCCCGGATCTGCTCGCCCGGCTGGACGCCCACGCACAGGGGCTCACCGGCCTGTCACCGCAGGGCGACGGCCGCCTGGCGACACGGGTGCAGCGCAGCCGTGGGCGCGAGTTCGCGGACTGGGAGGGCCTGCGCGGCTGGTTCAGCGACACCGACGGGCAGGGCAGCCAGGTCGATCAACTGCGGGACGCCACGCTGCGCGCGTTGCAGTCGCTGCTCGCCAACGCCAAGCGGATGCTGCGGTCGGCCACCGGGGAGATGTCCCGGCGCAAGGACCTGCTGCGGCTGGCCCGGTGGTTCGAGGAAGCGTCGCCGCAGGACGCGCACGACATCGCCGTCGCCGCCTTCGGGCTGTACGGCGCCCGTCATCTGGGCATACCCCCGGCCACCGACGAGATGGTGCCCGCCTACACGAGCTGGTGGACCGGGCCGGTGGTCGAGGTGCCGGTGGCCCTGCGAGAAAGGGGCAGCCGCGCCCAGCGGGGCCGGACGTCCGCGGTGGAGGACCACTCCGCGCAGAAGCGGCGGCTGCGGGATGAAGCCCGTGAGCGGGCGACGGCCAGGGCAGCGGCGGCGGACGAACTGCGCAGCGCCTCGGGCCGGTTCGCCGAGGTGCGCCTCACCTCGGCTGCGCTCGGTCTGCTTCTGGAGCTGCTGGCCACCGCACTCGGAAACGCGCAGCTGAGGCGTCGCGCCGGCACGGAGGGGGTGGGCGCGACGGAATTCGACCTCGACCAGGCGCACAGCGAGGACGCCGAGCTGGGCATCCGGCTCACCGTGCGACGCACGTCAGGCGCCCGGTGCGTCTTGCACTCGGTCGACGGCGACCTGCTGCTGGACGACCTTGAGCTGGACGTCGGCCGCACCTCCTCCGACGCGGCCGACGGCGATGCGGAGGTAAGCGTGTCATGACCCTTCCCTCGGCACACGACGTCGCCCTGGCCGCCGAGCGCCGCAGCGCCGCCCGGCTGCTGCTCGCACATCCGCTGGTCACCTCGGACGGCCCGCACGCCGACCTCTTCCCGCTGATCCGCAGGCACGCCGACTGGCTGGGCAAACGGTTCCAGCAGGTGCTCGGCTACCGCCTGCTGGTCGACAGCTCCTACGCCCGACTCTTCAAGGCGGGCCTGGGAGCAGGCGCGGGCCGCCGGCTGGAGCGCTCCACCGGCACCCCCTTCACCCCGCACACCTACGCCTGTGTGGCGCTGGCCCTGTCCGTGCTGGTGACCGCACCCGAACAACTGCTGCTGTCACAGCTGGTCGCCGACATCAGGGCCGCCGCGGCCGACGCCGAGGTCGAGCTGGAGGAGACAGGCAGGGCGGCCGGGAAGCGGACCTTGGCAGCGGCTCTGCGCCTGCTGGTCGAGTGGGGCGTCCTCATCGAGACCGAGGGCCATGTGGCCGTTCTCGCACAGGATGCGGGCGGAGAGGCTCTGATCACAGTGGACCGCGAGCTGGCCCGTGTCGTCGTCGCCGGCCCGCTCGCCCAGGCCCGTGATGGCGCCGACCTGGTCCGGCGGGCAGCTGACCCGGGGTTCGGCGGTCCTCGCACCTATGTGCGCCGGATGCTCGTCGAGACACCCGTCGTCTACCTGGACGAGCTGACCGACGCCGAACGCGACTGGTTGCGCACCCGGCAGCGCCGCGAAGCGCAGGCGTTCTCCGAACTTCTGGGCCTGGAGATGGAGATCCGCGCCGAGGGAGTGGCGCTGGTGGATCCAGAGGACGAGCTGACGGACCTGCACCTGCCCGGCACCGGGACGGTCGCGCAGGCCGCGCTGCTGCTGGTGGAACGGCTCGTGGAGCGCCTTCGGCCGCAGGAGCCCGGGCACCCGGCGACCGGAGGGACGCTCGTCATCGGCGTGGCTGTTCCGGACGGCCTGGTGGACGAGTTGCTGGCCGAACTGGTCGCCGAGTACGGCCAGCGCAGCAACTGGCAGCGCGGCTACCTGGAAGACATCCGCGCCCTACGGGAGGCCGTGCTGGACCTGCTGGCCCGCATGCGGCTGATGGCCCGGACCGGCCGGCTGCGTGCCGAGGGCTCTGGCCTACCGGAGGGGTACACCGATGAGGCACCGGAGGGGCGCACCGTGACCGATGTCCGCGGGGTACGTCCCGGCGGTGACGGCTGGGTACTGCTGGCCGCGGCGGCGCGCTACGCCACCCACGTGACCGTGCGCCCGGCCACCGCAGCCGGCAAGGGCACGGATGTTCAAGAGGAGTTGCCGTTGTGACCACCGATGCGCGTGGCCTCGTCCCGCTGCCGCGTTCCGGCCCCACGACGACCGCCGGCACCCGCTTCCGGCTGCACCGGGCAGGCATCCAGAACGTGTGGCAGTACGACGAGCAGGAGTTCGCCTTCGGCGACGGACGGCTGCTCCTGCGCGGCAAGAACGGCGCGGGCAAGTCCAAGGCCCTGGAAATGCTGCTCCCGTATCTGCTGGACGGCGACTCACGGGCGCTGGACGCGACGGGCACCGGCCGGACCACTCTCGCCTGGCTGATGCTGGACGGGTTCGAGCAGACCAACCGTCTCGGCTACCTGTGGGTGGAGTTCCGGGGCACGACCGACGGCGGCGACCATCGCCACCTCACCCTCGGCGCCGCCATCCGCGCCTCGAAGTCGACGCAGAAGGCGCTGCCGACGTTCTTCGTCACGCCGCTGCGCGTCGGTGAGGACCTGCACCTGGTCGAGAGCGGAAGGACCCTGCCGGTCGACCGGCTCAAGGAGATCGTCGGCTCCGACAACGTCACCGACCGCGCGGTCGTCCACCGCTCGCGGGTGGCTCGGGAACTGTTCGGCATCACCGACGCGACCCGCTACCGCAACCTCACCCAGCTCCTCCACCGGCTGCGGCGGCCCACTGTCGGGGACCGCATCGAGCACGGAGGACTCGCCTCCCTGCTGAGCGAGACCCTGCCGGGACTCGACGAGGACGTGGTCGAGAAGGTCGCGCGCAACCTCCACGACCTCGACGCCGTACGCGACGAACTCGGCCGCCTGGAGCGCACCGATACGGCGCTGCGTACCTTCCTCATCAGTTACCGCGGATACCTGTCCGGAGTCTTGCGCTCCCGCGCGCAGGCGGTGAGTGGGGAGCTGGAGGTCCTCGCGCAGCGACGCCGAGCGGCCGGAGACGCCGCACAACGTACCAGCGAGCTGAGGACGCAGGAGGAGGAGGCGGAAGCCCGGCTGGAGACCCTGCGCGACGAGGAAGAAGCCGCCCGGACCGACCTCGCCGCCCTGCACGCCGGCCACGCCTACCGCAGCCTGCGCGAACTGTCGGAACGCCGCACCACGGTCGAGGCACTGCACACCGCCGCAGTGGCCGCCTTCACCGCCCTCGGCAACGCACACAGCGCAGAGGACGGCGCGGCCGAGCGGCTGGCCGACGGTGCCGCACACCTCGGCGGCCGACTCGCCGAACTGAGCACCGAACGCAAGGAACTGCTGACGCAGGCGGAGAAGGCAGGGCTTCCCACCGGCCATCTCGGCGAGGCAGTCACCCTGCCCCGCACGGTCTGCTCCCAGGCCGGCGAGACGGAGCTGACCGCTCCGGACGGGGAGAGGCACATCGTGCAGCACCGGTCGGTCGTCCGTGTGGACACGGCGGCGGTGCAGGACGGACTGCTGTCCTGGCAGGGGCAGCTGGAGGACGCCGAGACGGTCGTGAAGAACCGGACGCGGATGGTCCAGGAGGTGACGCACCTCACCGCGCAGGCCGAGAAGGCCCGAAGCCGGGCGGAGCAGGCCGACACCGAGCGGGAACGGCTGGAGAGCGAGGCGGAAGAGGCCGCGGGCCGTCTCGACGCCGGCCGCGAGAAGGTCGCCGAGGAGAGCGGTGCCTATGCCCGCCGGGTCGCCGAGTGGGTCACCCGCACGCGGGCCGCCCTCGGGTCCAGCTGCCCGCCGCTGGACGCCGTCCACGCAGTGGTCACCTGCGAGAGCTCCGCCGATGCCCCGTTCGCGGACCGGACGCTCCCGCCAGACATCGACGGCCAGGCGTGGCAGGCCGCCCATGCCGCACTGGAGCCGTACGGCGAGGAACTCACCGGACGCCGCGATGCCCTGGCCCTCACCGTCGGCCGGCTCGACGAGGAACTCGGTCGTCTGGCGAGTCAGAAGCGTGACTGGGAGCGACGTACTGATCCCGAGCCGCCGGTCCCCCACCACCGCGTTGCCGAAAGGACACCGGGCACCGGGGCGCCCTTCTACCGGCTGGTGGACTTCGTGGACGGGCTGAGCCCCGCGTACCGGGCGGGTCTGGAAGCAGCGCTGGAAGCCGGCGGAATCCTGGACGCGTGGGTCGGCGCGGACGGCGCCCTTGTCAATTCCGGCACCCGTGACACTCTGCTGCGTCCCGGTTCCGCGGCGCCGGACGGGCCGACCCTCGCCTCGGCCCTGCGCCCGGCACCACAACCGGGGTGCGGGGTCACGTCCGAGCAGGTGGAACACCTGCTGGCCACCATCGCGCTCGCACCGACCGAGGAAACGACCGCTCATGACGCGGTGCACTATGACGGAAGCTGGCGTCTGGGCATCCTCAGCGGCCGGCACCACAAGAGCGACGCCGAGTACGTGGGAGCCGCCGTACGCGCCGAGACCCGGCGGCGCATCCTGGCCGAGCTGGAGGAGCAGCTCACGCAGACGGAGCAGCGGCTGACCGACGCCCGTCACGAACTCACCGAGGCCGACGCCCGGCGCCGGGCTCTCAGGTTCGCGGAACAGGACTTCCCCCGGGCACGCGGTCTCGCCGACGCCTGGAGCAGAGCCGAGTCGGACGAGAGGACGCTGCGTGACCTGACCGCCAAGGCCACCAGCGCGGCGCGGCTGGCCGAGGAGGCCCGCGCCCTCGCCGTAGCCGCACGCACCGAGGCGGACGCCACCGCCACCGCTTATGACCTGCGCAGCGACCCCGCCGAGCTGGAACGCGTACGCACCGCGCTGGCCGCCCTTCTCACCGGCATCGGGCATCTTCGCCGAGCGATCGGCAGCACGGGCGAGCGGCTCGGCACCCATCACACCGATGCCGAGCGATACGAACACGCCCGTGAAGAACGCCTGGCCGCGGAGGAGAGCTACCGGCTCCGCCTCACCGGGCTGCGTACCGCACAACAGGACCTGCGCACCCGCGAGGAGGCCATCGGGGCGACCGAAGAAGAGATCCTCGCCCGCGAGCAGGAAACGAGACAGCGCATCGCGCACGCCGCCCAGGCCGTCCCGGCGGCACAACGTATCCGGAACGATCTGCACGACCGGCGCGTGCGCGCAGAAGAGGAGGAGAAGCGCCTGCGCGAGGCCCTGACCGCGCAGGAGACGGCGGTCATCGCGACCGGCGGCGCCCTTCGCGGCGCACTCGGCCGGCCGGAGGTGGTGCACGGCGCCGGGCTGGACCGGTCCGCACTGCCCGAGGACGTGGCGGACGACCCCGGCTCGGACGTCCGCAGCCGTCTGCGTGCGCTACAGGCGCTGGCCGACGCGGTACAGCAGGCCCTCGGCCGCCCGAAGGCCGAGGTGTCGGACAACACCCTGCTCAACCGGCACACCGACCTGCGCGACCAGCTGGCCGGCGGTTACGACGCGCAACTGGACGAACGCGACGGCATCAAGGTATGCCGCCTTATCGACGACCACGGCTCCCACGACGTCGCGGCCGTGGGCGAGCGGATCGCCGTCCAGGCAGCGGAGGCCCGGGGACGGCTCACCGAACGCGAACGCGAGGTGTTCCAGCGGTTCCTGACCGGCGAGCTCGGCGACCATCTCTCGGCCCAGGTCATCACCGCGGCCAACCTGGTCGCGGCACTCAACGACACCCTGCGCACCGTACGCACCTCACACGGTCTCGGCGTGGAACTGCTGTGGAAGCTGGACGAGGACGTCGACGCGGACGTGCGGGCGGCCGTGGACCTGCTGCGCAGTCCGTCGAGCCTGCGCACGCGTGAGCAGACCGAGCAGCTCCGCGAGGTGCTGCAACGCCGGATCGAGGACGCCCGGCGCGCCGATCCCTCAGCCGGTTACGCCACCCACCTGCGGACCGCTCTCGACTACCGCAGCTGGTTCCTCTTCCACACCTTCGTGGTCGAGGACGCCGCTCCGGGACGGCGGCGGAAACTGACCGGCCGCACCGGGCTCAGCCAGGGCGAGCAGCGCGTGCTCTCCTACCTCGTGCTCTTCGCCGCAGCCGCCGCCCACTTCACCAGCCTCGCCGAGTCGGCACCCCACGCCCCGCGGCTGATCCTCCTGGACGACGCCTTCGCCAAGGTCGACGAACCCACCCACGGGAGGCTGGGACGCATCCTCGTCGATCTCGATCTCGACTTCGTCCTCACCAGCGAACGGCTCATGGGCAACTGGCCGGAGGTGCCGTCCCTCCACATCTACGAGTGCCTCCGCGATCCCCATGTGCGCGGGGTGGCCACCCTGCACTACACCTGGAACGGCCGGCACCGGCGTCTGGTGTCCGTATGAGCAAGCTGCCCGCGGCGACACGGGACTGGCTGGCCGGTCCCGGGCTGACCAGGCTCTGGGAAGCCGTACGCAAACGCCTGGAAAGCAACGGCGTGCAGGCCGCCGGCTCCCTCCGGCTGACCTCGGTGAGCGCCCAGGAACGCAACGACCTGTCGCTCCTGCTGGGCAAACCCGTCACGGGTGCTGCCGTAACTGTGCGCCTCGACGCCCTAGACACACGGCTACGCGCCTCGGCGGCCGGACTCCGTCTCAGAGAGGTGCTGGAGGAACTGGGCCCTCCGCTCACCGACCGCCGTGCCGTCCGCGCGGGTATCGCGGCACGGCGCGAGCACGTCTGGTCGTCGCTCGCCTCGGCGCTGGACGCCTCTCCGCTCGCCGGACAGGACTGGACCGGGCAGTGGTACGACGTGCTGCGCCGCACCGGCGTACCGAGGGGAGTGACACCCGAAACGGCGGTACGCACGCTTCAGCAGGCAGTGCAGGTCCTCACCGTACTGCTCGGCCCGGAACGGGGTGGCACCCAAGGCCGAGGAGAACTCGCCGCCCTGGCGACCGGGTCTGCACACGGCCTGGACGACGGCACCTGGCTCACACGCCTCGTCCAACGCGGCATCGCCCTGGCCCACGGCACCGAGTTTCCCGGCGACGCGGCCGGCCGGCGCGCACTTTGGCGGCTGGTGTCCGTCACACCGGACGAAGTCTCCAGCACAGTGCTGACCTACGGGCTGCGGCCCGTCGGCGGGGGCTGGCGGGAACAGGCCCTGCGGGAGCGGACCGACCACCATGCCGAAGCCCACCTCACGCCGCGCGATCTTCACGACCTCCAGCTGCGACTACCTGCCGGAGAAGTGGTCCATATCTGTGAGAATCCGCGCGTGGTGGAAGCTGCGGCGGACGCTGCCTGCGTCCGGCCCTTGGTGTGTACGTCCGGCAGCGCCGCCACCGTGGTCCTCACACTCCTCGACGCTCTCGCCACCACCGGCTGCCGCTTCGCATACCACGGCGATTTCGACTGGCCGGGCATCGCTCTGGCGAACCGGATCATCCGCCGTTACGGAGCCCAGCCATGGCGCATGGGCGCCGAGGACTACGAGCACCTGGCCGCTCGAAGCCAGGCGGAGGGGATCCCTCAGTTGCCGCTCGACGGCCAGCCCGTCAGCGCGGTCTGGGACCCGGGCCTCGCCCCTGCGATGACCGCTCTTGGGGTCGCGCTCCACGAAGAGGTCACCCTCGATCTCTTGGTGGCCGACCTGTCACTCCAGGCATAGGGACGTCGCCGCCGCGCGAACTCCACCAGAGCACGCTCGTGAACCCGGCCGCATTAACCCTGAGCCTCAGAACCGAAACCAACCAAGTGGCAAGCGACAGCAGATAGGTAAGCATCATCTGCGTACCCAGATTGGTCACATGTCGTCATCCAGGGCAGGTACGAGCGATACCAAGGACGGCCACGCCAACATGGACCCGGGGATTGCACGAGAACTGGGCGCAGCGGGAGGCGGAGCTTATGGCCATGCTGACAGAGGAACAGCGTCGACGGCGAGCCGCCAAACGTGCTCTGCGATCGGCGCTCGATGCCGAAGCGGATGAGCAGCGACGTCGCGAGCGGGATGAGCGATGGCAGCGAGAGGGTACGCACCTCAGTTGGGCGGAGTACGTGGCCGGTGAGCCATGTCGGGGTTGCGGAGAGCCCATGCAGGACGGGCTGGGAAGCTGGCCACCGCTCATGAAGTTCTCCGATGAAGAGAAGCGCGAGTATGAAGAAGCCGACCGGAGGTTCCGCGATCGGCACTCCGACTGCAGGGATGCACGGTGGAGCATCAGTGGTTCTCGGGTAACGCATTGCTGTTTCTGCTGCCCACCACCCCCTGTGGGGCCGAAGCAGATGAAGGACCTCGCCAGACTGTTCGCTTCCTGGCCATCGCAGGAAGAGCGTAAGAAAGACCTCGACACGTGGAACCTCACCCTCCGCTGCGACCACGTGGTCCCGCACATCCAGCATCGCGAAAACAGCTACGTTTCCGCCCGCGTCGTCGACTGCCCAGAATGTGGGGAGCGCCGCGGAGTGGTGAGCAGTGAGCGGGTAGGGCCGGCATACCAAGATGACGGGACCGTCCGTGACCGTGCGGAAGCTGATACGGAGCGGCTCGCTCAAGAACTGGCGGCTGCCAAGGCGAAGCTGGCCCGTCAGCAGAAAAATGCGGCGGCGACCCAGCGTCGCATCACCGAAATTCAGGAAGAGCTGAGTAGAGAGTCCTGATGCGAACTGCCCATCTGCTAGGTCACTCTTACGGAGCGCGTACGGGTCGACGCTCCGACAGTGGTCGTTCTAACCGTTCCGTGCCCACTTGGCTCCTTGCTGCCTCCAATCGGGCGTCAACGGCGGGCGCATCGGGCTTCTCGGATGCGGTTGATGAGACCGGCGTCCTTCTGGCACACGCACCCGGGAGTGGGAAGCCGGCGGTCGATCATCTGGTCGGGCCGAGGGCCGAAGCGGGTGTCGTACTCGATGCGTCGTGGAGGCCCGCTGACCAGGCCCGTGCTGCGTGCGATCCAGGCGCCGACGACCAGGCAGGCTGCCTGCTGGGCCACGAACGCGGCCGAAGGGCGGAAACCATCGTCCGTTCTACCGGTCAGCTCAGCAGAGTTGATCAGCCCACACACCGGCCGTCCGAGGAACTGCCTGACGAGCTTCCGCTGTTGAGCGCCCAGGCAATCCAGGTCCCGTTCGGTCAGCGGCTCCTGCCCGCGGGCGATTCGGGATAGCGGGAGCCCAGTCAGTTCATGCAGTCGCTGCTCCGCGCTCTTCCCGGTGTGGTCGACCTTGAAGTAGCAACGCAGGCAGGGGCCGGTGGGCAGTGCCTCGTGCAGAGCGACAGTGGTACCGACCGGGCCGCCGGTGCTGCCGTCCAGGGTGAGATCGGCGTGAAACCGCTGCAGGTCGTGCCGGGCCTCGACGCTGTCCAGTCCGCCGAGAACAATCCGGGGCCACGGCAGGGTGCCCGCATCGACGGCCTCGATGGAAGCCTGGATCGTCCCGTGGAACGGGGTCACCTCGACCCGCCGTAGGCGTGCGTCGATCAACCTCACCTTCGGCAGTCCCGCAACCGCGTCGGCCAGGGTACCGACGCTGTACGAGGTGACGTTCGGTTTCTCGAATACCTCCTTGTCCACGACAGTCAACTCGCCGGAGACTTGCAGCAGGTCAAGGACCAGGGCGATGCCGGTGCCGATCGCACCGCCCCCGCCCAGCAGCACCTGCTCCAGAGCGGGCAACGAGGGGATGACGATCCCGGGTTGCTCACCAGGGAAGACGGGGCAGAAATCCACCACTGGGGTCACCTGGAACTTGCCCTCCGGCAGGCCGGCAACGACCTTGAACGCCTCGCCGGCCAGCATCGCCGCAGTGAGGACCGCGCCCAGCCCGGTGCCGGGTGTGTTGAGGCGGGGGAAAGCATGGCCGGTGTGCCGCAGACGGACCCCGTGCCCGTCCGGCGCACCGGCCACCGCAGTACCCAGCGGTGGTGCGGTTCCCACGTGCAGGTGCAGCGACGCCTTGCCCTGCGCCTCGCCGATGCGGAGCGGCCGGTCGGGATCGATCTCGGTCGCCGTGTACACCAGCTTGCGAATGAGTTCGTCGTCGAGCCGTCCCAGTCCGCGGCCGGGATCCAGACTCAGCCGGACCGGCCACCGGCGCAAGTCCGCCGCCAGCACTTGGAGAGTCTCGGGGGCCGCGGGCAGGTGCCCGTCCGCGGTCAGGTGGATCGAGGTGGCCTCCATCCGCTCCCGGAGGGTCGCCTCTTCTACGCCGGCGGCCAGGCCGCCCAGGCGCAGGCTGCGGCTGTAGTCAGTACTCACGGACACCCTCCTCGTCGAATACCACCGTGTACATCGGGAGCAGCGCCGGGTCGACAACCGGAGCCGTGCAGGGCAGCCAGTCCTGCTCGAAACGCCACCACCCCCACAGCGCCGGGTCGGCGGGCGGCGCTGTGTAGGTTGGGACGACAGCGCTAACGAACCCCGGCACCCGCAAGGAGTACGCGCGGTCAGTCCGCGACAGGAAAGCCTCCTCGGGGTGCGAGTGGATCATCGCCCGCACCCGGTAGGACCGTTCCTCGGCGAAGGTGAACAGCCGGTCATACGCGACCGCGCTCACCGTGAACAGACCCGGAGCCCGCACGATCCCCGCCGTCCCGGCCACTGCCACGACCAGCACGCGCATGTCCGACTGCCCGGTCAGCAGCAGCGCGCCGGTTTCCTGGTCGGCCAGCCCGTGGCGCTGAATCTCCTTGAGCACCGGGTCGACCGCGCCGGCCGGCAGCACGAGATTCCTCGTGTCGGTGGTCATCCGGCACGCCTTCCGTCGACGCGATCGATGTCGTCCTGCACGTTCTCCACCACGTAGAGAAAGGGATTGCCGGTGCTCCGCCAGGAGTGCGGTCCGCTGCTCCACTCGGGGTGGAGCGTTTGGCCTTCGGCGGTGAACGGCTTGCACACGTCGCTGGAGGCGTAGCGGTAGCCATTCGCTTCCGGCCAGGCGCTCGCCGCTCCGACTTCGGAGGCACCGATCGACTCGACGAAGACGAGGGAGGGCGGCCGGTCCGGGTAGACCGTCCACTTGATCCGGGCGATGAACGCAGCGCGCTCACCGTTGTTCGGTTGCACCTCGGCCCAGAACAGACCATCGGGGTCCTGGTCGCGGTGGTGGAGGCGGCCGGCGGCCGAGGAGAGGAACTCCTCGACCGCCGGGACGTCGCCCGCCAGCCGCAGACGGCTCTCGAGATCCACGACTGCCTCCCGGGCTCTAGCCGTTGGTGGTCTCGGTGCGCAGCTTGAGGTGCAGGGCCTTGGCGTGCCCAGCCAGCTCACCCACCGTGGTCTCGGGCGGGACCTCGTGCCCGTCGTGGAACAGGTAGTAGCGGGTCGTGCCGTCGCCGGCGAAGCCGAAGGCGGTGAGGGTGTCGGACAGGACGCTCGTGGCGGTCACCTGCGGGGCGTAGTCGTGCTGGTACGGGTGCTCGGCGAGCGCGGAGGTCACCGTGATCTTGATGTCGTGGGGCTGGGGCATGCCGACCTCCTGGGTCGTTCAAGGGTTGCCGACTGAGCACCCTACTGATTCAGCAAAGCGTCACTGCGTCTGCAGTGACTCCAGTGTGATCACCCCCGGTTGATGCAGTCAAGCTTCATCGCCGCATTGCTGCGCGCTACGCTGCCCGTATGAGCGCCGACCGGAGCCAGCTCCCCTTCCCAGACCCCGAAACGACAGGACCAGACGCTGTCGAGCAGTTCGATATCGCCGAACTCGGACGCCTCCTGAAGGAACGCCGCGGTCCCCTCTCCCTCCGCCAGGCCGCCGCCGAAGCGGGCGTCAGCTTCAGCACCCTCACCCGGGTCGAAGCCGGCGCCCAACCCGACCTCGCCACCTTCACCCGCCTCTGTGCCTGGCTCGGCGTCTCCCCGAGCCGCTTCTTCACCCCGACCATCACCCGGCAGCTCTCGCCCCTCGACCAGGCCATCACCCACCTCCACGCAGACCCTCGTCTCACCGACGACGCGGCGAACAAGATCAGCTCTGTTCTGCGCGACCTCTACGACGCGCTCGCGAAGGAGGCGGTCCCCGCCGTACCCGCCCTTGCCTGCCACCTCCGGGCTGCCTCGGTGCTGCGTCCCGGCGTCCCCCAGCGGCTCGCCGACCTGCTCACCGACATGAACACCGAACTCGAACGACTCGTCGAAGCAGGCGAACTGTGACTCTCCCCCGAGGCTTCAAAGCCAACGCCGAACGTGAAGCCCTCCGACTGCGCCGCGAACTCAACCTGGGCGACACCGATGCTCTGAACGTCGATGACCTAGCCCACCACCTCAAGGTCAAGATCGTTAGCGCCGAGAAGCTCGTAAGCCGCACCCGCCTCGAAGAACTCGAACGGGTCCAGGCGTACGCCTTCTCCGCTGCGACCTTCCAGGTCTCCGGCAGGAACATCGTCGTCACCAACCCGCTCCGTACCCCGGGCCGCAGGGCCAGCGACGTGGCTCACGAGCTCTCCCACCTCGTCCTGAAGCATGACCTCACCGAGATTCGCGAGGTCAATGGCATGCCCTTCAGGACCTGCCGCCCCGACGAGGAAGAACAAGCCACCGCCTTTGGCGGAACACTTATGCTTCCCCGCCCCCTCCTGCTCAGCGCAGTCCGCCGCCAGTGGGGGCCGGCGCAGATCGCCGAGCACTACGGAGTGACCGAGGAAATGGCCCGGTACCGGTACAACACCACTGGCGTGGCCAAACAGGTCCGAAACCGCTGACGGTGCCGGAGGTACGCGCTGTCGGTATGCCGCTTACCGCCGGGACGTGGAGCGGGAGCAAGCAAGTACTTCGGCTGGCGGAAACAACAGGTGAGGGGCCTACCGAAGTCGGTAGGCGCCTCACCTGTTTCCGCGCGCGTGGCTCTCAGTCGGATGACTGCCTCGCATCGCCTCCGCCTGCTGTCGGACGTCGTGCAGTCACTCAGTCACACGGTGTAGAGCAGAGACAACGGCCGAGTCATCGGGCCGGGCCCGGCCGGGGGCGTGGTCAGCGTCAGTGGACGTCGACGAAGTTGCCCGGGGATGTGGTAGCCGCAGTGGTGGCCGTGCCGGCGAAGGCGTAGCGCCAGTAGTCGTCCGTCGGCGCCTCCACCGTGGTCTTCAGGCCTCCCGTGCTGCTGGTGGAGATCGTCTTCACCATCGCGTATCGGGACGTCACCTTCTTGCTGAACTGGAGCTTCACCTTTCCGGCATATCTGTGATAGCCCCCGGAGCTTCGCCGTCACCGTCGCGTCACGCACCACGGACGGCGACTTGGCGGCGTGCAGATCGACGCATCCCGTGCCGTCCGCGTGCTCGGCCCAGGCGGCTACCTTCCAGGCGCAGGCGAGGGCGTTCCGGTCGTGGCGGCTTCTTCGTCCGTGGCACCGCCGTGGGCGCGAGCACCGATGAAAACGTCACCAACGCCCCGCTCACCGCCACCCCCACGGGTTTTGGTACCGCCCGCCCAAAGGCCGGACATCAACTGCCCTCTGTCTCTTCCCCCGAGAGCCGACTCCCGGCTCATCCACCACACGAGTCGGTCAGCCCACTCGAAGGGTGAGGTGCTGGAGCCCGCGCTCGCTATCTGCCGCGCTGATTTGACACGCCGCCGGCCCGCCGCCAACCTAAGGATCATGACATCCATTTTCAATAGGGGTGGCCGTGCGCGTTGCCTTCGTAGGTAAAGGTGGAAGCGGGAAGACGACTCTGGCCGCTCTCTTCGCTCGGCGGCTGGCGGGCTCCGGGGCCCGGGTGTTGGCCGTTGACGGGGACATCAACCAGCACCTGGCGTACGCGCTCGGGCTGGGTGAAGGGGAGATGTTCGAGGGTGTGCCGCTCAGTGTGGGCGGGGGTGAGATCAAGGAGTACCTGCGGGGGGACAATCCGCGCGTGGCCTCCCGGGACGCCATGGTCAAGACGACTCCCCCGGGGCGCGGCTCGCGGCTCGTGCGGTTGCTCGGTGACGACGAGATCCATCGGCGGCACGTCCGGGAGGTGGGCGGTGTGCCGCTCATGGTCACCGGGGCCTTCGACGAGAGCGATCTCGGCGTGGCCTGCTACCACTCCAAGCTCGGCGCCGTCGAGCTCTACCTCAACCACCTGGTCGACGAACCCGGCGAGTACGTCGTCGTCGACATGACCGCCGGCGCCGACGCCTTCGCCTCCGGCCTCTTCACCCGCTTCGACATGACGTTCCTCGTCGCCGAGCCCACCCTCAAGAGTGTCGGCGTGTATCGGCAGTACCGCGACCACGCCGCCGAGTTCGACGTTCCGGTCGCCGTCGTCGGCAACAAGGTCACCGGTGAGGACGACCTCGCCTTTCTGCGACGGCACGTCGGTGACGCCCTCGTCGGGCACTGCACGCTGTCCGGTTACGTCCGGGCCCAGGAGCAAGGGCGTGCGGGGAGCGGGGAGTTGGAGTCGTGCAACGCCCTTGCCCTCGATCGGCTGCGTGCCGTCGTCGATGCCCGGACCAAGGACTGGGACGCCTTTCAGCGGCACGCCGTCCACTTCCATCTGCGCAACGCCGCCGCCTGGGGTGACAGGGCCACCGGGCTGGACCTCGCCTCCCAGGTCGATCCCGACTTCCGGCACGGGCCCGCCGCCCTCGCCGCCCTCGCCTGACCGGCGACAGCAGCAAAGCCATAGCGACAGCCATAGCAACAGCAACAGCAACAGCAACGAAGGGTTTCCCCTATGTCTCTCGACGTCTCCCCCCAGCTCCTCGCCGACGCCGAAAACGGTGACGTACGAGAAGAGGACTTCGTGGACACGGTGCGTACGTCGCTGCCGTATGCCTACGACCTCGTCTCCCGGCTCGCTCGCGAACTGCACGGCGGGCACGCCGTGTTCGCCGACAACCAGACCCCTCCGCCCTCCGAAAAGGAGCGCGGGCAGCTGTTGCGCGCGCTGTCCAGTGACGCCATCCGGGGCAGCCTGGAACGGCACTTCGGTGTCGCCCTCGCCTTCCAGAACTGCCACCGCGTCGCCGCCTTCCGGCCGGAGGCGCGCGGCGGCGAGACGTACGCCCGGTTCACGTCCCTGCGCGCCCAGGTCCTCAACCAGTCACCGGAGTTCCGGGACTGCTGAGCCGCCGCGAGGCTCAACGCCGGCGAGATCGTCCGCGTACAGGACGTCATGACTGCCGACGCAATCCGTGGCGGCCTCGTGACTGCCGCCTCGTCCCGTGCCCCGATAAAATCCCCCTGTGATCGAACTCGCAGAAGTGCTCCGGGAGTTGAGGCAGGAGCTGAACTCCGCCATGGCCGGTGCGGGGCCGGGACCGGTGCGGTTCGAGCTGGGGGAGGTGCAGGTCGAGGCGACGGTCGCCGTCGGGCGCAAGGCCGGAGCCACCGGCAAAGTGGGCTTCTGGGTCGTCGAGTTGGGGGCGGACGCGCAGGTCGAGGCGGCCCGCACGCATCGGATCAGCGTCACCATGCAGCCGAAACTCGTCACGCCGGAGGGGACGCACCTCAGCGTCCTCATCGGCGACCACGAAGCGGACGGGGAGCGCTGAGCACCGGGGGTCACCGACCTCCTGACGGGGGTGGAGAGGTGGCCGTACGCTGGTCGGCGACTGTCGGTGAGAGCTCGATGGCGACTGGTGGCGAGCGGGAGGTCACGGGGGTGGAAGGGCGCAGTCCTGCGCGGGTCCGCAACGAGTTGAAGGCCGACGTCGTCGACGTGCTCCAGGAGTCGGCCACGCTGCGGCACGCCTCCAGCGCCGACCTGCTGGTGAGCATGCTGGGCCAGGAACTGGGCTCGGTCGTGGAACCCCCGCGGGGCGAGATGCTGCGCCCCTGGCTGCTCCAACTCGTCGAGGCGTGCCTTCAGGTGCCCGACGGTCTGGCGTGCCTGGCGCGTTGTCTGCAGTACGTCGAGCAGCAGTCCGTCACCGTCACGGCGCTGCTGCGGCTCGTGGCCGAGTGGGAGGCCGTGGACTTCTTCGAGGGCGCGGACCTGCACGGACTGCGCCCCGCCCTGCAGGAGTTACGGTCCACGGCCGCCCTCATCGCCATGGCCCGCCGGGCCAGCCGCTCGCGCATCCAGGAGCTGCCCTCCTGGTGCGACACCGGCTGGTCGGTGTTCCTGTGGCTGGCCGGTGGCAACCGGGCCCCCCGGGAGCTGCCCGTGTGCATGGCGTTCCTGTCCCTGGCCGCCGACCAGCTGGTGCAGGACGGGCAGCGGGGCACCGCCGAGGAGCTGCGCCGCTGGAACCGCCGGCAGGCCATCCACTGGGGCCTCGAGAACACGATGGCCGACTGGCAGCGCAGCGACGTCATCGAGCCGGAACCCTCGCTGATGCCCGCGTACCTGATGATCCAGTTCGAGCCCGACGGCGTGGATCCCGACCGCTACTACCTCTCCCACTGGCGCCAGTCGGACGCCGAGGGCTGGCACCCCGTCCCGGGCGAGATCCTGCACCTGCACCGCGACGAGCTTCCGGCCCAGGTCGAGACGCTCATCGAGCAGACCGAGGAACGCTGGTCCGACCTGCGCCAGTCCGTGGTCCTGGAGTTCATTCTTCCGTGGGAACTGCTGGGCGAACCGGTGGAGTGGTGGCACAAGGAGTCGGACTCCGGTGCTCCGACCCCCCTGGTGATGGACTACACGGTGCTGGTGCGCAGTTTCGAACGGCTGCGCAAGGCGGCCTGGCACCGCCCGTGGCACAACAAGTGGCGCCTGTACAAGGAGCGTCCGGCCGAGACGCACGCGCGCTGGGGCGACGAGGAGAGCTCCCACTTCCTCCTGGAGCACACGCTCAAGGACGACGAGCACGCCTTCTGCCTGGTGCTCAGCGAACCGCCCGGCACCGACTCCCCCTCCAGCTGGCACGAGTACCTGGCCGGGCTGAGAGCCGGGGTTCCGGCCATGATCTGGCATCGCGGCGACTGTTCGGACCCCGCCTTCCGGGAGGCGGTGGCCGACATCGTGCAGGAGCGGGGGCTGGGCAGCCTGCTGGAGCGGACCGGCAAGTGGCGCAAGAAGGCCCTGAAGGCCGGGCCGGAGGGCTGGGACGGCCATGTCGGACGGCATCTGGCCATCCTGCTCGACGACCCGGAGCGCAGGCCCGGCCCACCGGAGCGCGACCCCGCGCCGGTGACGCCGTGAACGGGCGCCGGGCCGCGCGCCACGGGCAGGCCGGAAGGCAAGTGCGGGGACCCGTGCAGTGGCCAGTGCGGGAGCGAGTGCGGGAGCGGTTGCGTGAGCGAGTGCGGAGGCGGGCACAGGGGCGAGTAAAGGGGGCACGGGGGGCACACATGTGCGGATCGGGCGGCCTCCCCCGGGCCCGACGCCACCCGTCGCTGCCCTGTGCATCCAGTCGTCCAGGGCGGTTTCGGGGTGCCCTGACTGCCTCTAACATGCTCTTGCGACCGCCGGGCGCCCGCACCCGCGCGCACTTGCTCCGCCAGCGAACCCACTGCAAGGCTTTGACCGTGGATGTCACGCATTCCCGGGGTCTGCGCGACTCCCCGGCCCTCTCACCGTCACGCCGACGATTCGAGAGCACACATGCACGATGACGATGGGCAGCGACCGGCACAGGAGCGGGCACGTCGTGAAGCCGCGCATGTCCTGAGCCGGCTCGGCCGGCCGGACGGGCAACAGCCAGCGGAAGCGGTTCTCGTCGTCGACACCCACCCGACCATGAAGGTGTGGGCCGAAGCCGTCGCCGAACTGACCGACGAACTCACGCAGGCCGGGAACTTCACCCGGGTGCGGGTGCTACGGCTGCCCGGTACCGACGAGACCGACCACGCCCGCGTCAAAGCCGCCCAGCAGGACCCGCTCGGCCCTAACCCGGCCCACGCGCACCGCGTGGTCCTCGTGCTCACCGACGCCCTCGCGGCCGGCTGGCGACTGGGCGCCGTACAGCCCCTGCTGCGGGAGTGGGCGCGCGCCTGCCCCGTCGCCGTCGTCCACCTGCTCCCCCCGCACCTGTGGTTCCGCACCGGCCTCGACGTCCACCGCATCCGCCTGCGCGCCCCGCACGCCTGGGCCGCCAACCGCACCTGGGACTGGGAGGAGCGCGCCGCCCTGACCGGGTTAGCCGACGACGACGGATCCGGCGGCGAGGCGCAGCGCGGCGCCGTCGTCGTGCCCGTGCTCGCCCTCACCCACCGCTGGGCCCAGGCCCTGACCCGGCTGGTCGCCGGACCCGAGCCCGAATGGCTGGACCTGTCCGCCATCCAGGCCCGCGAGTGGAAGAGCCGGCCCGACGCCGCCCGCGCCCTGCCCTGGACGGCCGAGGACGTGCCGGACCCGCACAGCACCGTGCCGGCCGTGGAGCGCGTCTCCGACTTCCGGGCCGCCGCCAGCCCCACCGCCTTCACCCTCGCCACCCGGCTGGCCGCCGCCCCGCTCAGCGTGCCCGTCATCCGCGAGGTCACCCGGTCCACACCCGGCGCGACCCCGGTGCACGTCTCCGAACTGCTGATGAGCGGACTCGTCCGGCCCACCCGTACGGACGGCGAGGGTCCGGCCGACGTGGTCTTCACCTTCGCGCCCGACATCCGCGAGGAACTCCTCGCGCTGGGCCGCCGCAGCGCGACCGCTCGGGTGATGCGCGACGTACGCCGTGTGCTGCACGAGGACCGGGCCACCCGGTCCCTGCTGCCGCCCCCCACGGAACCCCTGGACAGTCTGCTGATGCCTTCGGCGGACAGCGCCAACATCGGGTTCCTTCGGGTGGAGCTGACCGCCCTGCGGGCGCTGTCGGGGATCTACGGCCAACGCGCCGATATTTTGGCGCAGGTGCTCAGCTCGCACGACCGGCGTTACGCAGTGAGCCTGGAGAAACGACCACGTACCTCGACGGGCCTGGAGCGGTCCGCGTCCGAAGGAGCCTCTCAGATGTCGACAACGCCCCAGCGGACCGTGGAGGGGGACCGCACCACGCAGCCCCGCGTCTGGGGGAACCTGCCGCCTCGCAATCCGAACTTCACCGGCCGCGCCGAACTGCTGGAGCTGCTCGACCAGCGCCTGCGGGAGGGCACGACGACGGTGCTGCCGGAGGCGATCCACGGCATGGGCGGTGTCGGCAAGACGCAGCTCGCCATCGAGTACGCCTACCGCCACCAGTCGGAGTACGACATCGTGTGGTGGATCCCCGCCGAGCGGCCGGGCCAGATCGGGCAGGCGCTCGTGGAACTCGCCCAGCGTCTCGGCCTGGTGACCACCGCCGAGGCCAACATCGCCGGCCCCGCGGTCCGGGAGGCGCTGCGCGAGGGGCGGCCGTACTCCCGCTGGTTGCTTATTTTCGACAACGCCGACAACCCGGAGCAGGTCCGCCACTACTTCCCGCAGGGCGGCAACGGCACCATCCTGGTCACCTCCCGCAACCGGCGCTGGGGCCAGGTGGGCCGGTCCCTGGAGGTCGACGTGTTCACCCGCGAGGAGAGCAAGGAGCTGCTGCGCCGCTCCGGGCCGCCGCTGCGGGACGAGGAGGCCGACGCGCTGGCCGAGGCGCTGGGCGACCTGCCGCTGGCCCTGGAGCAGGCGGCCGCCTGGCGGGCGGAGACCGGGATGCCCGCCTCGGAGTACCTGCGGCTGTTCGAGAACAAGCGCATCGAACTCCTCGAGGTGGCCCCGCCGCCGGACTACCAACTGCCCGTCGCCGCCGCCTGGAACGTATCGCTGGACCACCTGGAGACCCGCAGCCCGGCCGCCCTGCGGCTGCTGCAGCTGTGCTCCTACTTCGCCCCCGAGCCGATCTCGCGGTCCATCTTCTCGGGTCTCGGAAACAGCAGCATCTTCCCGGAGCTGGACGCGGCGCTGAACGACCCGATCAAACTGGCGCGCGCGATAAGGGAGGTGAACCGCTACTCGCTCGCCCGTATCGATCACCGTACGAACTCCATCCAGATGCACCGCCTGGTCCAACTCGTCCTGAACAACCGGATGGCTCCCGAGGAGCAGTCGCGCATGCGCCATGGCGTCCACACCCTTCTGGCCGCCGCCGACCCGAAGGCTCCGGAGGACCCGGCGAGCTGGCCCCGGTACGCGGAGCTGTACAGCCACGTCATCGCCTCGGACGCCATCAAGTCCGACCAGCCCTGGGTGCGCCAACTGGTCCGCAACATCGCCGAATACCTGTACCGCTGGGGTGAACACGACGCGTCGCTCGACTTCTCCAAGCAGGCGTGGGAGTCCTGGCTCACCATCTTCGGCGAGGAGGACCAGCAGACGCTGCTGATGGGGCAGTGGCTGTGCTTCACCTACTGGGCGGTGGGCCGGTTCGACGACGCGGCGCAGCTGGTCACCCATCTGCGGGAGGTCTACGAGCGCACGGCACCGGCCGAGGGCGAGGACACCCGCGAGGACGCGCTCGACGCCCTTCAGCTGGAAGCGGCCGTACGCCGGGTCGAGGGCAGGTTCGCCACCGGCGCCGAACTGGACCGGATCGCGTACGAGCGGGCCCGCAGGGCATTCGGCGAGGAAGACCCGACGACGCTGAACATCTCCCACAATCTGGGCGTGAGCCTGCGCCTGATCGGTGACTTCCGGCAGGCCCTGGACCTCGACAGGCGCACCCTGGCCGAGAAGCTGCGGCTGTTCGGCCGGGACGACCGGCGCACCCTGCACACCGAGACGCACGTCGCCATCGATGTGCGCGAGACCGGCGACTACGTGGGTGCGCGCGCGCTGCAGGAATCGGTGCTGACGTCCTTCCGGGCCGTTTTCGGGGAGGAGAACCCCAACACGATCGAGGCGACGCGCCAGCTCAGCGAGGCCTGCCGCAAAGAAGGCGACCATACGCGGTCGCTGGAGCTGGCCACCGAGGCGCACGCCAAGTTCGTACGCCGCTACGGCGAGACCCACCCCCAGTCCCTGGCCGCGGCGCTCACCCTCGCGATCGCGCTGCGTCAGAACGGCGACCTGCAGGCGGCCCGCACCCGGGGCGTCAAGGCGAGCGAGGGGTACCGGCAGATCTACGACCCCCACCACCCGCACGTGCTGTCCGCCGACGTCAACCTCGCGGTGACCCTGCGCCTGCTCGGCAAGGCGGAGGAGGCGCGGCGCCTGGACGAGGCGGCGCTCGGCTCGCTCACCGACCGGCTCGGCGCGGGGCACCCGCTCGCCCTCATCTGCTCCATCAACCTCGCCAGCGACCTGGCCGCGCTCGGCCACCACGAGGAGGCGCGGCGCCGGGGCGAGGACGCGCTGGCCCTGTGCCGGACCACCTTCGGGGAGGACCATCCGACCACGCTGGCGTGCGCCGGCAACCTGTCGCAGGACCTGGTCTCCGTGGGGGCGGAGGCGCAGGGCACGGCGTTGCGGGAGGACACGCTGGAGCGGATGGAGCGGGTCCTGGACGCGCCGCGGCTGCGGGCGGAGCAGGGCAGTCCGCATCCGGCGACGGTGCAGTTCCGGGACCGGCAGCGGGCGAACTGCGACATCGATCCGCTGCCGTTGTGAGTGAGGGCTGGGTTCCGCCGGCCACGAGTGCGGCGGCAACCGGGCGGGTCGCGCGGTTCCCCGCGCCCCTTATGGCGTGGCCGGCTCCGCCAGCCAGGCTGCCAGGTCGACCGGATCCGCCGTGCCGGTCGTCGTGGCGGCCAGGGCCTCCTGGAGCGCCCGGGCCCGTTCCGGGAAGGTGAGGAGCAGCGTGGACGCCCGTGCCCGGGTGCTGTCCTCGGACAGGGCCCGGCCCAGGCCCACCCAGGCCGAGACCGGCGAACCCTTGCCGGTGAGCTGGGCGGTGAAGGCGGCGCGGGCGGCGGCGTGGTCCCCGCGGGCGAGCAGGATCTCGGCCTCGTCGGCACCCTCGACGCGCCCCGCCTCCTGCCAGGGGCCGTCGGGCTCGGTGAGGAAGTGGCGGGCCAGGACGGCGGCGCTGTCGAGGTGGCGGACCTCGGTGTCGGGGGCCAGGGCGGGGCGGGCGGACAGGGCGGCGGGCGGGCAGGGGGCGCCGTTCTGCCAGGCGCGTACCGCTTCGGCGACGGCCCCGGACGGCGGGCGCAGGTGGTGGGCGCGCCAGCGGGCCTGGTGGTCGTTCGCGGCCTCCCGGGCGAGCCGCAGGGGGAGGGCGGGTACGTCGTCGGTCAGCCACCGTGCGCAGCGCTCGGCCAGCGCCTCCACGACGGTCCGTCCCAGCGGGGTCAGCCGGTCGTGGTCGCGTACGGCGTCCAGCGCGGTCCACACCTGGGTGCGCCACAGCGCGAACTCGAAGTGGGCCAGCGGGGCGTACGCCGGGTCGGCGGTGTGCCGGTGGGCGCGCCAGAAGCGGGTGACGCCGAAGAAGGCGTAGATGCCCTGGATCAGGCCGCCCAGGGGGCGGGGGTCGTCGCGCCAGGGGGCGTAGAACAGCTCTTCGTGCCCGGGTCCGTCCGGGGGCGGGTCGATCAGCGGGCCCAGGTGCATCAGGCCGCCCAGCTTGGTGTGCTGGAACTCGTGGACCAGGGTGGCGGCGAGCTGCGGCACGTCGTCCGGGCTGGACGCGGTGACCCCGCCGAACGCGTCACCGGCCGTGCTGCTGTGCGGCCGAAACCTTTCTCTGGTCGGGGTGGGCGCCAGCGAGACCAGTCCTCGGCGCATCGCGCGGGCGGTCTCGGGCTCGTCGCGCAGCAGTACGTCCCAGGCACCGTCCAGCAGGGTCTGCCAGCGTTCCGCCTCGGCCGGCGACAGCGGCCGGGGCTCACTCGGGCGGGGGAAGGTGCGATAGGGGTCCAGCTCCTCCAGGACCAGGGGCTTCGCGGACTCGCCCGTGCCCAGCACCAGCCGCCGCACCGGCAGCCAGCCCGGCCCGCGCCGGTCCCACCCCGGCCCCACCTCCACCGTCCCGCGCGCACCCGTGATCCGCAGCCGGCCCGCGCGTCCCTCGACCAGGGCGGTGCTCCACGGCTCCTTCTCCGGCAGCACCGCACAGCCCAGCGTCGGCAGCGGCACCCGGCCGCCCCGCGCCGGCACGCTGATCGAGAAGTCCAGTCCCGCCCGGGCCGCGGCGGCGGCCGCCAGCGCGGCGAGGTGGCCCACGACCACCCGGAACGGGGCGTCCTCGTAGGCCCGGCCCCTGAGCCGGCGGACGGCGAGGGACACCCACATGCCGGTGTTGGGCGACATCAGGA
Source organism: Streptomyces sp. 7R007 (assembly GCF_054850255.1). NCBI lineage: Bacteria > Bacillati > Actinomycetota > Actinomycetes > Kitasatosporales > Streptomycetaceae > Streptomyces > Streptomyces sp. 7R007. The sequence continues at coordinate 105,574 of NZ_JBTWMV010000017.1, forward strand.
CGTCCTCGAAGGCGTCGGGCGCCTGCCGCTGGACGCGTTCCAGCAGGGTCCATGCCTGCGCGTACGACGCCGGGGCGTCCGCCCGCCGTACGCCGTTGTCCAGGGCCCGCAGCAGCAACAGCCGCCGGCTGCGCTCCGCGCGCAGCAGCTCGTCCACGACCCGCTCGTCGCCCTCGCCGCGTGCCAGGGCCAGCACGTCGGCCGCCGGGAGCCGGTGTAACGGAAGGTGCTTTCCCGTCGTGGCGTCAACGGCCACGGGTCCCCCACAGCACCGTGCCGGTCTCCTCGGTCGCGTCAGTCGAAGCGGGAAGGGTTGTACGACAGCGTGATCGCCTGGGGCCCGTCGAGGTGGTGCAGCAGCGACTCCAGCGACCGGGCGAACTCGGCGTCGTCCATGGAGCGCAGCGCTTCAAGAGAGACCCCCGAGAGATCGACGAGACCGGACTCGACGGCAGGCATCGGTTGCTCCACGGCTGCCAAGTCCCCTCCCGTAACCGCCAGTCAGCGCTGTCTTGCCTCAACCATCATGACCCAGCGGGGCACGCGGCGAAACCCCGTGTCCCCGGCGCGGCGCGAGATCGAGTCAGCCGTAGCGCCACGTCAGTCGGGGGCACCCGGCGCGTACCGCCGCGCAAGCTCGCCCGCCACCCGCTCGACGCGTTCCGCCTCCATCGACGGCCCCTCCAACAGACGCACCGCCTCCAGCAGTTGGTTCAGCGCGCCCGGGTAGCGCAGGCAGGTGCGCACGACGCCGAAGACGTCCATCCGCAGTCTGGGGTCGCGGGGGCTGTTGGCGGCGACGCGCGGGTCGATGCTGTCGAGGAGGAGGGACATGCCGTTCGGGCCGCGCAGCAGCGGGAGGGCCGTCAACGCGTCGACCAGACCGGCGAGTTCGCGCAGCGGCAGGTCGGCGGGCAGGCCGGCCAGGACGACGACCGGGTGCGGGGCGCCGGTGACGTCGGCGAGGGCGAGTTCGGAGCGTGGGGGCAGGCCGGGGCAGCGCCGGAGCAGTTCCAGTTCCGCCGGGGACAAAAGGTCGTACCAGCGTTCCACCCGGCGGGCCGCCAGCCTGCCCAGGCCGTCGGAGCGGTGGTGGGCGCTGACGACGCCGACCAGGGCGCCGTCGCACCACACCGCGGCCCCCGACATGCCCTCCCAGGGGGAGCGTCCCGGTGCGGCGTCGTCGGCGGGCGGTTCGACGACCAGCTCCAGGGTGCCCTCGCGGCGGTTGGACAGCACCGAGATCGTGCCGCGGACATGGCAGGAGTCGCGGTACACGGCCTGCGTGGGCCCGGGGTCCTTGCGGAGTTTGAACCGGGGGAAGCCGACCGCGCTGAACCGCAGGTCCGCGTCGGCCTCCGGCACGGCGGCATAGCGCGGCGGGGTGACGGGAGGCAGACCGGGCGGCACCCCCGTGAACTCCAGCAAGGCGACGTCGGCCGGTTCGTTCAGCAGGGCCACCCGGCCGGTCGCGCTCCACTCCCCCGGCCGGTCGGCGTCGAAGCGGACGCGGACCGCGGTGGTGGGGCCCGTGACGACGTGGGCGGCCGTCAGGACGCAGGCCGGGCCCACCCGGTAGCCGGAACCGCGCCGGCCGGGCAGGTCTCCCGGCCGTTCCACGATGATCTCGGCTACCCGGTCCGCCTCCAGGCCCCGCACCGTCCCCGACCCCCGCACCGGCTCCGTCACACGCCCCCCTTACCCGCGCCGCCGCGCCGGTACGCGGAGGGGTCAGTTGTTCCAGCTCTCGTCGTACGGGTCCGCCGGGGTCGGGACCGGTTTGGCGGAGGTCACCCGCAGGTACGGGATCGGGCCGTTGTTCACCGGGTCCTTGGTGCGCTCGGCGGTGTACGTGCCCGTCACCTGGAGCCACTTGTCCGGTTGCAGCACCGGGGGGATGTGCCCCGTCAGCGCGATCTTCACCGGCTGGGCGTCGGCGGCACAGCAGTTGAGGGCCATGCGCACCAGGTAGGGGGCGCCCGTGCGGTCCAGCGCGACGAAGCCGGTGACGTGGATGGGGCGGCCGGTGAGGTGGCGGCCGTGATCGTAGACGGCGCGGCTCGCGTAGTCGACCACCGTGAGGTTCAACGGGCCGCTCGCGGGCAGTGAGTTGTAGCCGTACGGCTGCTGCAGGGCCGTTCCGGTGCGCATCGCGCTGTACGAGCCGAGGGCCGGCGGGGCGACCAGGATGAGGGCGAGGAGGGGCAGGACGAGAAGCCAGGAGATGCGGGGTTCGCGGTGGACGTGCCCCTCGTGCCCCTCGTGCCCCTCGTGCGCCTCGTGCTCGTCGTGAGTTTCGTGGCCATCATGGTCGTGCGGCTCTTCGTGCTTGCGCGCCCGCCACTCGTACCAGACCGTCGCCAGCGATGCCGCGATCAGCACCGCTCCCGACAGGAGCAGCAGGGGTTGCAGGCCCGCCTTCACGTAGCGCAGGTACAGGTCCGTGGAGCCCGCGTGCAGCAGCGCCGCGCCCGTCAGGAACAGGACCGCCGCCTGTGCCTGCCGGTTCACAGCAGTACCGCCCCGGTCAGGACCGCCCCGGCGATCGCGAGGGCGAAGGTGGCGGGGGCGAAGCGCAGCGCGAAGCCCCGGCCGAAGGTGCCCGCCTGCATCGCGAACAGCTTCAGGTCGATCATCGGGCCCACCACCAGGAACGCCAGCTTCGCCGTCAGCGAGAACTGCGTCAGCGACGCCGCCACGAACGCGTCCGCCTCCGAACAGATCGACAGCAGTACGGCGAGCACGGCCAGCGCCAGGATCGCCACGAAGGGGTTGTCCGCCGCCGTCCGCAGCCAGCTCGCCGGAGCCACCGCCTTCAGCGTCGCCGCGGCCATCGCGCCCAGGACCAGGAAACCGCCCGCGTGCATCACGTCGTGCCGCACCGAACCCCAGAACGCGGCGCCCTTGCCCTGGCCCTCGTGGTGCGGCCGCTCAGGCGGGCGCAGCCAGTCGGTGCGGCCCAGGCGGTGCCACAGCCAGCCCATCACGCAGGCGACCAGCAGGCTCGCCACGAAGCGGGCCAGGACCATCTCCGGGTCGCGGGGGAAGGCCACGGCGGTCGCGGTGAGCACGATCGGGTTGATCGCGGGCGCGGAGAGCAGGAAGGCGAGGGCCGCGGCGGGGGTCACGCCCCGGCGCACCAGGGCGCCGGCCACCGGGACGGACGCGCACTCGCAGCCCGGGAGCACCGCACCCGCCATTCCGGCGACCGGGACGGCCAGTGCGGGCCTGCTCGGCAGGGCGCGGGCGAAGAACGACGGCGGTACGAAGACGGCGATCGCCGCCGAGAGCAGGACGCCGAGGACGAGGAAGGGCAGCGCCTGGACCAGCACCGCCACGAACACCGTCATCCAGCTCTGCATGACCGGTGCGGACAGGGCCCCTCGGATGGGGTCCTGGAGCAGCACCAGCAGGAGCAGGACCAGGATGAGCAGGAGGGAGGAGGAGGATGAGGAGGATGAGGAGGATGAGGAGGATGAGGAGGATGAGGAGGAGGTGGCATGAGCGGCCGCGCCGGGTGCCGGGTCCGGCCGGGGCGCCGGAGTCGACGGGGGCGGTGGTGCGTCGGGCGGCTGCGCCGTCTCCGGCGGTCTCGGCTCCGACGGCGGTGCTGCTTTGGTGAGGGCCACGGGCGAGATACCTCCGGTGCTGCGGCGGGCGCGGTCTCCCTCCCCTTGGGTACGTCGGCACGGGGGCGTTCGTTCAGGCATGGGACCACCGACTTGTGGAACCACCTGTCCCGGTAGGGCAGTCTTTCCCCTCGTGGGCAGCGTTCCGAATCAGGGTGTCGCCGGTGGTGATCTCTCGGCGCACATGGTGGTGTGCGGCGACGACGGGCTCGCGCACCGGTTGGCCGCCGAGTTGCGGAGCGTGTACGGGGAACAGGTCACGCTCGTCGTACCGCCCTCCCAGCGCGGTGTCCGGCCGCCGGTCGTCGGGCGGGCCCGGGCGACCACCGCGGCGCTGCTCGACCGGGTGAGCGCGGCCGTGAACCGGGCCGGCGGCAACGGCGAGCCCGCCGGCGGCGAACGCGTCATCGAGGCCGGCGAGGCGACCGAGGCCGTGCTCGGCGAGGCGGGCGTGGAGCGGGCCGCGGCACTGGCGCTCGTGTACGACGACGACGAGACCAACATCCGCGCCGCCCTCACCGCACGCCGCCTCAATCCGCGACTGCGGCTCGTCCTGCGGCTCTACAACCGGCGGTTGGGGCAGCACATCGAGGAACTCCTCGACCAGGCCGCCGTGTTGGCCTCGGCCGACGGGGCCGGCTTCGACGCGTCCACGACCGTGCTGTCCGACGCCGACACGGCGGCTCCCGCGCTGGCCGCGACCGCTGTCGCCGGCACCAGCAAGGTCGTACAGACCGGTGGGTTGCTGCTACGGGCGGTGGAGCGGCCGTCGGGGTCCGGTGGTGAGTCGGGGCTCGTCACGCTGGCGTTGCTGTCGCCCACGGGAGGCGGGGCGGCGGGGGGCGGCGGTCCGGCGGGGGCTTCCGAAGGGGGCGAGAACGGGGAGCAAGGGCCCCTGCTGCTGCCCGACGCCGAGACCGTGCGGGACGCCGCCGAGCGGGGGAGCGTCGTGCTGGAGCAGGTGTCGTACGCGGGGCCCGCGTTGCCGCCGGCGCGGGTGGCGGTGCCGTTCGCCTCGTTGTTCTCGCGGCGGCTGAGGTGGTCGCTGGCCGGGATGGCGGCCTGCGTGGTCGCGCTCGCCGTCGCGTTGTGGCTGGTGACCGGGGTTCATCCGCTGAAGGCCTTCTATCTGACGCTGCTCGACCTGTTCGCCATCGACGACCCCGCCATCGGGGCGTCCGTGGGGCGGCAGGTCCTGCAACTCCTGTCCGGGCTGGTCGGGTTGCTGCTGCTGCCGGTGCTGCTGGCGGCCGTGCTCGAAGCGCTCGGCACCTTCCGGACCGCGTCCGCGTTGCGCAAGCCGCCGCGGGGGCTCGGGGGGCATGTGGTGCTGCTCGGGCTGGGGAAGATCGGCACGCGGGTGCTGACGCGGTTGCGGGAGCTGAACATTCCCGTGGTGTGCGTGGAGTCCGACCCCGAGGCGCGGGGGCTGGCCACGGCGCGGCGGTTGCGGGTGCCGGTGGTGCTCGGGGACGTGACGCAGGAAGGGGTCCTGGAGGCCGCGAAGGTGCATCGGGCGCACGCGCTGCTCGCGGTGACCAGTGCGGACACGACGAATCTGGAGGCCGTGCTGTACGCGCGGGCCGTACGGCCCGATCTGCGGGTGGTGCTGCGGCTGTACGACGACGACTTCGCCACCGCCGTGTACCGGACCTTGCGGGCGGCTCATCCGGGGGCCTCCACGCGCAGTCGGAGTGTGTCGCATCTGGCGGCTCCCGCGTTTGCCGGGGCGATGATGGGGCGGCAGATCCTGGGGGCGATTCCGGTGGAACGGCGGGTGCTGCTGTTCGCGGTGGTGGATGTGGACGGGCATCCGCAGCTGGAGGGGAAGACGGTGGCCGAGGCGTTCCGGGCGGGGGCCTGGCGGGTGTTGGCCTTGGACACGGCGGTTTCGGGGGGTGGCGGGAGTGGGCGGGAGGAGCCTGCGGTTGAGGAGGCGTACGAGGAGGGGGCGGGGGCTGGAGCGGGAACCGGGGCTGGTTCTGGTGCCGGCGGCGGTGTCGGTGGCGGGACAGGGCCGGGATCGGTGTCCGAGGGCCTGCCCGGTTCCGGGCTCGTGTGGGATCTGCCCGACACGTACGTGCTGAACGGGTCGGACCGGGTGGTGCTGGCCGCTACGCGGCGGGGGTTGGCGGAGTTGCTGGGGCGGCGTCGGCGGGAGCGGGCGGGGGCGTAGGGGGTACGGCCGTGGGAGGTGCACCCGTGTCCTCTCGCCCCCGCCCAGGGGGCCGGCTCCGCCCCCGGACCTCCGTCAGCTCCCCAAGTGCCGCTCCGCGAAGTCCAGTTCCAGGCGTACCTGTTTGATCCGTTCGTCCACCACCAGGGAGCCGTGGCCCGCGTCGTAGCGGTATACCTCGTGGGTCGCTCCTCTGGACTCCAGGCGTTTGACGTAGTTCTCGATCTGCCGGATGGGGCAGCGGGGGTCGTTGACGCCGGCCGAGATGTAGACGGGGGCCGTGACCTTGTCGACGTAGGTGATCGGGGAGGACGCCTCGAAGCGGTCCGGGACCTCGTCGGGGGTGCCGCCGAGCAGCGTGCGGTCCATCGCCTTCAGGGCCTCCATCTCGTCGTGGTACGCCGTGACGTAGTCCGCCACCGGGACCGCCGCGATGCCCAGCGTCCACGCGTCCGGCTGGGTGCCCAGGCCGAGCAGGGTGAGGTAGCCGCCCCAGGAACCGCCCGTGAGGATCAGCCGGGAGGGGTCGGCGAGGCCCGAGGACACCGCCCACTCACGGACCGCCGCGATGTCCTCCAGCTCGATCAGGCCGACCCGGTGCTTCAGGGCGTCGGTCCAGGCGCGGCCGTACCCCGTGGAGCCGCGGTAGTTGACGCGGACCACCGCGTAACCGTGGTCCACCCACGCCGCCGGGCCCGCCGCGAAGGAGTCGCTGTCGTGCCAGGTCGGGCCGCCGTGGATGTCGAAGACGGTGGGGAAGGGGCCGGTCTTCCCGGACGGCTTCTGGACCAGGGCGTGGATGCGGCCGCCCGGGCCCTCCACCCAGACGTCCTCCACCGGCACCGAGCCCGGCGACTTCATGCCGGGCGGGTCGAGGACGACCTCGCCGGTGGTGGAGCGGACCGCCGGGGGCTCGGCGGCCGAGGACCACAGGTACTCCGCCGTGCCGTCGGGGCGGGCCGTCGCACCGGAGACGGTGCCCGGCGGGGTCGGGATCCGCTCCAGGGCGCCGGCCGTGAGGTCGTACCGGAAGAGTTCGCTGCGGGCCTCGAAGCTGTGCACGATGAGCAGTCCCGTGCCGTCCGGGTACCACTCCGCGCTGACGTCGCCGGGCAGGTCGAGGGCGAGGTCGCTCTCCTCGCCCGTCGCCACGTCCCACACCAGCGGCTCCCAGCGGCCCCGGCGCTGATGGCCGATGAGCAGGCGGGTGTCGCCGTCGACCGGCGCGAAGCCGAGGACCTCCAGGCCCAGCTCCTCGGTGCCGCCCTTGGTGTCGTCGAGCTCGGCGACCGTCGTGCCGTCGGGGCGCAGCACGCGCAGGGCGGAGTGCATCGCGTCGCCGTGCTCGGTGTGCTCGATGGCGATCAGCGAGCCGTCGTGGGAGAGGTCGCCGACGCCCGCCGACTCCCGGTGCCGGTAGATCTCCCTCGCGTCCTCCCCCACGCGCGCGAGGTGGATCGTCGTGCCCTCCTCGTCCGTGGAGCGGCCGACGACGGCCGTGCGGCCGTCTCTGCCGAGGGCCAGGCCCGCCGGGTAGGAGGGCTTCAGGCCCGGGACCGCGAGCTCGTCCGGTCCGCCCTCGAAGGGCTGTCTGCGCCAGACGCCGAACTCGTCGCCGTCCGTGTCGTCGAACCACCAGATCCACGCGCCGTCCGGGGAGAGCACGCCGTCCGTCGTGCCGTTCGGCCGGTCGGTGACCTGGCGCTGGGCGCCCGTGGCCCGGTCCCAGGCGTACAGCTCGTACGTCCCCGTGGCGTTGGAGACGAACAGGGAACGGTCCGGTGCGTCCTCCGCCCAGTCGGGCAGCGACACCCGGGGCGCCCTGAAGCGCTTCTCCCAGTCCGGCATCTGTTCCTGCTGGTGATCCGGCGCGGCGGACCCGTTGCTCTCAGTCATGGCCCCATACTGCCCGCCCGCCGCGACAATCCGCTGCCGAGGTCCTCAGCCTGTGGATAACTTCTACCACCCGCTTACCAAGCGCCCTCCCGAACCGGCCCCACCGCGCCCGGTCGGCCCCGTTTCCCAACCCCGCGCCGCTGCCCCGCGCGCCCGCCCCGTACCGTGGAAGGCGTGTACCGGTTTCTGCTGACGCCCCGTTGGTGGGGGATCAACGTCTTCGTGCTGCTCGCCATCCCCTTCTGCGTCTTCATGGGGTCCTGGCAGCTGAGCCGGTTCGAGGACCGGGTGCAGGAACACCGCGACGCGACCGAGCAGATCAGCACCGACCGGCACGAGGCGGCCCGCCCGCTGGCCGAGCTGCTGCCGGTGGACAAGGCGACCTCCGGCAAGCAGGTCACCGCGACCGGGCGGTACGGCAGGCAGCTGCTGGTTCCGGGCCGTGAGCTGGACGGCCGGCGCGGGTTCTACGTGCTGACGCTGCTGCGCGTCGACGGCGGCAAGGCGCTCCCGGTGGTGCGCGGCTGGCTGCCCGGGACCGCGGACGCCGCGAAGGCGCCCGCCGCGCCGGCCGGCGAGGTCACCGTCACCGGCGCGCTGCAGGCCTCCGAGACGCCCGGGGACAACGGGGTGAGCGCGCAGGGCGGGCTGCCGGCCGGGCAGACCGCGGCGATCAGCGCGGCCTCGCTGGTCAACCTCGTGCCGTACGACGTGTACGACGCGTGGATCACCCTGGACAAGGGCGACTCGGGGATGAAGGCCGTGCCCGCGACGGCGCCGTCCGACAGCGGGCTCGACCTGAAGGCGTTCCAGAACCTCGGCTACACCGGTGAGTGGTTCGTCTTCGCCGGGTTCGTGGTGTTCATGTGGTTCCGGCTGGTGCGGCGCGAGGCCGAGTTCGCCCGGGACGCCGCGATGGGGCTGGTGCCGCAGGACGATCAGGAACCGGCCAGCACTCCCGTGTAGTACACCGTCCCCGCGCACGCGTCGGAGACGGTCGCCGAGACCGACGGCGAGCCCTGCTCGGTGGTGTTGGTCACCACGACGCTGCCGTCCTGGGTGCCGTCCTCCGTCATCAGCTGGGTGGTCACCCCGCTGCTGTCGGTGCCGGTGGAGCCGGACGTGGTCGTGTCCTGGGACGGGCTCGGCGAGGCGGTGGTGCCGCCGGTGTCCGTGCCGCCCGTGTCGCCGCCGACGGGACAGGTCGCCGAGGGCACCCAGGCGAACTTGATCTGGTACGACGTTCCCGGCTGAAGCACCAGCGAGGCGACCTCGGTGGACGGGTCCGGCAGGCCGGCCGCCGCGTCGCCGGCGACATGCCGGGCCACGTTGACCTTGGTGGCGTCCGCGGCGCCCTGCGCGGTCGCGCTCACCGTGCCGGGCGCGTCGACGGTGCAGGCGGCGGAGGAGACGTTGCTGATGCCGAAGGTGCCGTAGACCGTGCCCACGGAGTCGGGCGCGTCGGTGGACTCGGTGACCGAGCCGAGCTGGGCGGCCGTGCACACCGGCGCGTTCGCCGCGCTGGTGGCCGACGGGCCGGTGCCGGTGCCGCTGCCCGTGCCCGGATCGCCGCTCCTGCCCTTGCCGTCGCCCTTGGCGGTGCCGCCGGGCCTGTCCTGGGCCGCGCCGGAGCTGCCGCCGGCCGTGCTCTCACTGCCGTCCGCGTTTTTTCCCTGGTTCGCCCCGCCCTGGGCCTGCGAGGCCTGGCCGGCCACCGAGGGGTTGACGTCGGAGCCGGTGGCGTTGGAGACGTGTACCAGGGCCGGGACGGCGGTGCCGAGGAAGAGGGCCGCGGCCGCCATGCCGACGACGGCCTGCCGCTTGCGGGCCCGCCGGGCGGGCACGGCCCGCTGCAGATGCTCCAGGGCACCGTCGCGGGGCTCCACCGTCTGCACCGCCTGGTGCAGCATCCTGCGCAGTGCCAGCTCGTCCGAGTCGAGCCCGTCGAGGCTCTGGTCGTCGGGGCCGTCGTTCACAGTTCCGTTCCCAGCGTGCGAGTGCGTGTCGTCATGGGTGGGCCCGCCCGTCGGCTCGTGCCAGGCGAAGGGCTCGTGCCGCTCGTGGGAGTCGGGTCCCTCGACGTCGCGGTTCATGCCGGTGCCTCCATGGCGAGCCGGAGGGCCGCGATGCCGCGGGAGCCGTACGCCTTCACCGAGCCCAGCGATATGCCGAGCGTGTCGGCGACCTGGGCCTCGGTCATGTCCGCGAAGTAGCGCAGCACGAGGACCTCGCGCTGGCGGCGCTGCAGCCCCTTCATCGCCTTGATGAGGGAGTCGCGCTCCAGCTGGTCGTACGCGCCCTCCTCGGCGCTGGCCATGTCGGGCATCGGCTTGGACAGCAGCTTCAGCCCGAGGATGCGGCGGCGCAGGGCCGAGCGGGAGAGGTTGACGACCGTCTGCCGCAGGTAGGCGAGCGTCTTCTCGGGGTCGCGGACCCGTTTGCGCGCCGAGTGCACGCGGATGAACGCCTCCTGGACGACGTCCTCGCAGGAGGCGGTGTCGTCGAGGAGGAGGGCCGCGAGACCGAGCAGCGAGCGGTAGTGGGCCCGGTAGGTCTCGGTCAGGTGGTCGACGGTGGTGCCGGCCGCCACCATGTCATCGGCGCCCTCGCGCTGATTCGGTATGCGGGCGGGCCGCGCTGCGGGCATGGGCGCGATCACCGGCATGCCGCCGGGCGCGCCGGGCATGCGGGGTCGTAGTGCCGCGCCGCCGCGTGCCGCGGCAGGGAAGTCGAGAACCTGAGCCACGCCAGTTGGACACGCCGCCCCCCGTCAGGGTTGTACGCGCCGGGCGTCACTTTCCCGACGGAGGGCCCGCGGCCCGTCCGTCTCGCACCAGGCAGCGCAACCGACCGTGCGTCAAACGCCCTCATGCCTACCCGCTCTTCCGCTGTGTCCTGAACGACCGAGGCGTCCCCACGCCTCGGCCGGCGTCCCCGCGACCCCCTGGAGGGCGTTCGCAAAGACGCTCCCCGCCCTTCGCGCGGTTGCGAAAGGCGGGGAGGGAAATCTTCGGATGCCGAAGGGGCCCGTATCAAGTGGTGTGGACCATCGACCGGCTCACACTTTTCCTCCAGATCCTACAAAGTGATCCCGGACTGGCCAGGAGTTTTCCGGTACGTACAAGCGCGTACGACAAGTCCGCCGTCCGGCCCGCCTCAGCCGAACTCGGCCGCCACCAGCTCGGCGATCTGCGCGGTGTTGAGCGCCGCGCCCTTGCGCAGGTTGTCCCCGCAAACGAACAGCTCCAGGGCCGTGGGGTCGTCGAGCGCGCGGCGCACCCGGCCCACCCAGGTGGGGTCGGTGCCGACCACGTCGGCGGGGGTGGGGAACTCCCCGGCGGCCGGGTCGTCGCACAGGACGACGCCGGGGGCGGTGGCGAGGATCTCGCGGGCCCCGTCGACGGTGACCTCGCCCTGGAAGCGGGCGTGGACGGTCAGCGAGTGGGTGGTGATCACCGGTACCCGTACGCAGGTCACGGCGACCGGCAGACCGGGCAGGCCGAGGATCTTGCGGGACTCGTCCCGTACCTTCATCTCCTCCGAGGACCAGCCGTCCTCGCGCACCGACCCGGCCCACGGCACGACGTTCAGCGCGACCGGCTCCGGGAACGGCCCGGTGTCGTCCCCGACGGCCCGCCGTACGTCACCCGGGCTGGTCCCCAGTTCGGTGCCGGCCACCAGCCTCAGCTGCCGGCGCAGGGTCTCGACGCCGGCCCGGCCCGCCCCGCTGACGGCCTGGTACGAGGAGACGACCAGCTCGCGCAGACCGAACTCGGCGTGCAGCGCGCCCAGGGCGACGATCATGGACAGCGTCGTGCAGTTCGGGTTGGCGATGATCCCGCGCGGACGCCGGCGCGCCGCGTGCGGGTTGACCTCGGGCACGACCAGGGGCACGTCCGGGTCCATCCGGAAGGCGCCGGAGTTGTCGACGACGACCACGCCCTTGGCGGCGGCGACGGGCGCCCAGCGCGCGGCGACCTCGTCGGGCACGTCGAACATGGCGATGTCGACCCCGTCGAAGGCCTCCTCCGACAGGGCCGTCACCTCGACCTGCTCGCCGCGCACGGCCAGCTTGCGGCCGGCCGAGCGCGGCGAGGCGATCAGACGGATCTCGCCCCAGATGTCCGCGTGCTGGGACAGGATCTGGAGCATGACCGTGCCGACGGCTCCGGTCGCGCCCACGACCGCGAGTGTCGGCCGTCCGGCCTGGGACATCAGCGTCCGGTGCCTCCGTAGACGACCGCCTCGGTCGTGTCGGAGTCCAGGCCGAAGGCGGTGTGCACGGCGCGCACGGCCTCGGGGACGTCGTCGGCGCGGGTGACCACCGAGATGCGGATCTCGGAGGTCGAGATCAGCTCGATGTTCACACCGGCGTCGGACAGCGCCTCGAAGAAGGCGGCGGTGACGCCCGGGTTGGTCTTCATACCGGCGCCGACCAGGGAGATCTTGCCGATCTGGTCGTCGTAGCGCAGCGAGTCGAAGCCGATCGCGGTCTTCGCCTTCTCCAGGGCGTCGATGGCCTTGCGGCCCTCGGTCTTGGGGAGGGTGAAGGAGATGTCGGTCAGGCCCGTGGAGGCCGCCGACACGTTCTGCACGACCATGTCGATGTTGATCTCGGCGTCGGCGATGGCGCGGAAGATGACGGCGGCCTCGCCCGGCTTGTCCGGCACGCCGACGACCGTGACCTTGGCCTCGGAGGTGTCGTGCGCGACACCGGAGATGATGGCCTGCTCCACCTTCTTGTCCCCTTGCTCGATCGGCTCGCTGCTGACCCAGGTGCCCGTCAGGCCGCTGAAGCTGGAGCGCACATGGATCGGGATGTCGTAGCGGCGGGCGTACTCCACACAGCGGTGGAGCAGCACCTTGGAGCCGGAGCTGGCGAGCTCCAGCATGTCCTCGAAGGAGATCCAGTCGATCTTCTTCGCCTTCTTCACCACGCGCGGGTCGGCGGTGAACACGCCGTCGACGTCGGTGTAGATCTCGCACACCTCGGCGTCGAGGGCGGCGGCCAGCGCGACGGCCGTGGTGTCGGAGCCGCCGCGGCCGAGCGTGGTGATGTCCTTCTTGTCCTGGCTGACGCCCTGGAACCCGGCGACGATGGCGATGTTGCCGGCGTCGATCGAGTCGCGGATCCGCCCCGGCGTCACGTCGATGATGCGGGCTTTGTTGTGGACCGAGTCGGTGATGACGCCTGCCTGGCTGCCGGTGAACGACTGGGCCTCGTGCCCCAGGTTTTTGATCGCCATCGCCAGCAGGGCCATGGAGATCCGCTCTCCGGCGGTCAGCAGCATGTCGAACTCACGCCCGGCAGGCATCGGGGATACCTGTTCGGCGAGATCGATCAGCTCGTCCGTCGTGTCGCCCATCGCGGAAACGACGACAACCACCTGGTTGCCGTTCTTCTTCGCTTCCACGATCCGCTTGGCGACGCGCTTGATGCCCTCGGCATCGGCTACGGAGGAGCCTCCGTACTTCTGCACGACAAGGCCCACGTGCGCTCCTCGCTCGGTATGTACTGCGGTCGGCTCAGTTTAACGAGCGTCCGAAAATCCCTTCTGCGGTATCGCATGGTGAGATTTCCCGGTCGCCCGCTCCGGATGGCACCTGCCCCTGTCGGGCCGTCGGCACTCGGAAAGTGCCACGGCTCACAGAGACCCCTGTGCAGCGCCGACCCCGGCCGCGATCGCGCTTCCCCGACGCGTCGCTCATGCGTCACCGGTCGACGCGGAGCCGATGTCACCCCCGGCTGCGATCGAACGCTCCCCGGAGGCGGTGACGTCCCGTGCCGGAGGCGTGGGGTTCGCGGGCGGCGCGGGAGCGGGGGCCGCCGTCACGCCGTTCCCGGTCACCGCCGTACCGATGTCGCCGCCCGCCGCGATGGACCGCTCGCCACCCGCCGACACAGTGACCGCGGCCGGGGCCGGGGCCGCGGGGCCCGCCATGAGCGCGTAGAACGTGAGCGCGAGGCCCACCAGGCCCGCGGCGCCGCCGGCCACGCTCGCCCAGGGATCCGCCGCGCCGACGTCGAGCAGGCCCCCGACGACGAGCCCCGCCGCGCCCGCGAGGCAGAGCCCGGTCCCCGTCCACGTCAACGCCCTCGACCGTCTCGTCATACGCCCATCATCGCGTCGCCGGTGGCCGGGCGGCAGGGGTTCGGGGAGGATGCCGGACCATGACGACGAGCGGGTGGGCCGGTGACGTACTGCTGGCGGCGATCGTGCTGCTCGGCTCGTCCGTGCAGTGGCTCACCGGCATGGGGTTCGCGCTGGTCGCCGTGCCCGCTCTCGCGCTCCTGCTCGGGCCGGCCGAGGGGGTGGTCCTCGCCAACTGCGCGGCCGGGGCGATCTGTCTGGCCGGCCTGGCGGGCGGACTGCGGCGCGTGCGCTTCTCCGCGATGGTGCCGTTGTGCCTGGCGGCGGCCTGCACGGTGCCCGCGGGCACCTGGCTGACCCGCCGGCTCCCCCAGCCGGTCCTGCTGTTGGTGATGGGCGGCCTGGTGACCGTGGCGGTCCTGCTCGTCCTGCGCGGCGGACGGGTGCCGGCCCTGCGCGGCGGACGGGGCGCGGTGGCCGCCGGCGCGGTGGGCGGTTTCATGAACGCGGCGGCGGGCGTGGGCGGCCCGCCGATGTCCCTGTACGCCGTCAACGCGGGCTGGCCGGTACGGGAGTTCGTGCCGAACGCGATGTTCTACGGCGTGGTCGTGAACGCCTTCTCCGTCGCGTCCAACGGGCTGCCGGAGCTGACCGGCACCGAGTGGACCGCCGTCATCGCGGCCATGGCCCTCGGCGGGGTGATCGGCAGAACCCTCGCCTCCCGCACCCCCGAGAACCGAGCCCGCCTGCTCGTCCTGCTGCTCGCCCTGACGGGCGGGGTGACGGCGGCGGGCAAGGGCATCTGGGGGCTGTGAACGAGGGGGGTCAACCGTCGCGCAGTGCCCGGGCGTCCGGGGCTGCCGGCAGGGCTGGTTCGCGTTCCCGGCCCACGAACAGCCGGCCGCTCGGGCAGGTTCGTCAGTCCTCTCGGCGCCTCGACGGACGCGGCACGGGGCGTGTGCCCCGGCGGGGCGGGGCGACGTGGAGCGTCAGGTTCTCGATGTGCTGCGTGCCGACCGCGCCCGGCGCGGGAGCGGGCCGGCGGTGGCCGGCAGCCGGCGCCCCGGAACCCGGCGTGGCGTCACTTCCCCGGGATCATTCCCAGCGGTCCGCCGATCTCCTCCGCCATCACCTTGCCCGCCTCGAACTCCAGGGTCTCGTCGCCCATGCCCTGGTCCGTGTCGAGGCCGTCGAGCTCGGCCAGGGGCTGGTCGAGGCGGATGTGGGCCAGGACGGAGTGCAGGGCGCGCAGCGTGGCGGAGGCGGTGGAGCCCCAGTTGGAGAAGTAGGAGAACTGCCACCACCACAGCGCCTCGGTGATGCGGCCCGCGCGGTAGTGGGCCATGCCGTGGCGCAGGTCGGTGATGACGTCCGCGAGGTCGTCGGAGATACGGGCCGGCACGGGCGCCTTGCGGGGCTCGTAGGGGTCGAAGACCTCCGAGTAGACGTCGACCGGGTCGAGGAGGCGGGCGAGGTTCTCGCGCAGTTCGTCGACGTCCGGCTCCGGACCCAGGTCGGGCTCGTAGCGCTCCTCCGGCACGATGTCCTCGTGCGCGCCCAGACGGCCGCCGGCCAGCAGGAGCTGGGAGACCTCCAGGAGGAGGAAGGGGACCGCCGAGCCCGGTTCGTCGCCCTTGGCGACCTCCGTGACGGCGACCAGGAAGCTCTCGACCTGGTCCGCGATCTGGACCGCGAAGTCGTCCGGGTCCTGCGTCGTGGCGTGCAGCGTGGCGTCAGACATCTAGGAGTCGTCTCCCCTCGAAGGCGCGGCCGAGGGTCACCTCGTCCGCGTATTCCAGGTCGCCACCCACCGGGAGGCCGCTGGCCAGGCGGGTGACCTTGAGGCCCATGGGCTTGATCATGCGGGCGAGGTAGGTGGCGGTCGCCTCGCCCTCCAGGTTCGGGTCCGTCGCCAGGATCAGCTCCGTGACCGTCCCGTCGGCCAACCGCGCGAGAAGTTCTCGTATACGCAGGTCGTCGGGGCCCACTCCCTCGATGGGGCTGATCGCGCCGCCGAGCACGTGGTAGCGGCCGCGGAACTCGCGGGTGCGCTCGATGGCGACCACGTCCTTGGGCTCCTCCACCACGCAGATGACCGAGGGGTCGCGGCGGCTGTCGCGGCAGATGCCGCACAGCTCCTCCTGCGCGACGTTCCCGCACGTCGCACAGAAGCGGACCTTTGCCTTGACCTCCATCAGGGCCTGCGCGAGCCGCCGCACGTCCGTCGGCTCCGCCTGCAGGATGTGGAAGGCGATCCGCTGCGCGCTCTTGGGACCGACGCCGGGCAGCCGCCCCAGCTCGTCGATGAGGTCCTGGACCACGCCTTCGTACACGGACTGCCGTCCTTCCTGGGGTTCCTTACGGTACGTACGGTAGTTGGCCGCGCCCCCTCTTATGAAGCCGCGGCCGCGCGGAAAAGCGCGGCGCTCAGAACGGCAGGCCGGGGATGCCGCTGCCGCCGCCCAGGCCCTGGGCGAGCGGTCCCAGCTTCTGCTGTTGGAGCGTCTGGGCGTTCTCGTTGGCCGCGTGGACGGCCGCGACGATCAGGTCGGCGAGGGTCTCGGTGTCGTCCGGGTCCACCGCCTTCGGGTCGATCTTCAGCGCCCTGAGCTCGCCGGCGCCGGTGACGGTCGCCTTCACCAGGCCGCCGCCCGCCTGCCCGTCGACCTCCGTCTGCGCCAGCTCCTCCTGCGCCTGTTGCAGGTCCTGCTGCATCTTCTGGGCCTGCTGGAGCAGCTGCTGCATGTTGGGCTGGCCACCACCGGGAATCACGATCAGCTCCTGGTTTCGTCGTTTCATCCGTTGTGCACGAGCCTACGTGTTCAGCGCTGCCCTCGCCCCGCCACTCTTTCGAGTGAGATCGCCGCGACTCCCCTACCTGATCAAACCCCTCTTGCGGGCGGAAAACAGGTGAAAGGCATGTCTTCGCCACCCATTGGGCGGTAGGAAGGGACCCGCGTCGGCACGGGATGTCACGCAACGTGAGCGTCTGTGATCAGTGCGGGATCAGTAGGGAGTGCCGGGTGGGTCAGCCGGAGATGCAGCCCGAGGGTCCGCCTCAGGACGGGCGGGGCGAGGGCGCGGCCGGGCTGCGGCCGGGCGATCTGGCCGGGCGGGCCTTCCCGCTCGGGGACTGGGGCGAGCCCGCGGAGCGGCTGTACGAGCTGTACCGGTGGGTGGAGCGCGGGGCGCTGGAGACGGCGTCCTGGTATCTCGCGGACCGGGTGTGGAAGCGGCGCGGGGCGCGGGCGCTGCGGGCCGGGGCGGCGGCGGGGGCGGTCGCCGGGGCCGCGCTGCCGCTGCTGGACCTCACCGGCGCGCTGGGCGGGGTCGCGCCCTGGGGGTATCTGGCGCTGCTGCTCGCCGTCGCGTGCGTGGCGGTGGACCGGTTCTTCGGGGTGACGTCCGGCTGGATGAGGGACGTGGCGACGGCGCAGGCCGTGCAGCGGCGGCTGCAGGTGCTGCAGTTCGACTGGGCCTCGGAGAGCGTGCGGGAGGTGCTGGGGCCGGCCGAGGGGACGGCGAGCGAGGCGGCCGAGCGGTGCCTGGGGGTGCTGCGGCGGTTCTCCGAGGACGTGACGGAGCTGGTGCGCACGGAGACGGCCGACTGGATGGTGGAGTTCCGCACCGGCTCGGCGCCCATGGGAATCCAGTCGGCGGTCCCGGCCGGCGCCCGCCAGGACCCCCCGGGCCACGGCCGCTTCCCGGCCCCGCCGAACGGCAACCCCCGCCCCAACATGCCCCGCCAGCGCCCGCCGGAGCCGAGGTGACGGCAAGGCGCGCCGTACCACCGGGATACGGGGTCCGCCGGCGGAAAGCGGCGGCGAAAGATGGCGTTTTCGCGCGCTTCGCGTGATATCGCCACCACCCCGGGCGCGACCCGTTAGTTTACTCAACTCCACTGTGGGCAAGGTCATTTGCCCAGCGACATGGCACAGGGGGAGAGGTCGCGATGGCAGTGCCTCGCAATGCGCCGAGCGGGTTTCCCGACGACGAGGGCGCCGACGATTTCGTACGGGAGTTCAGGCAGGTGGTCGCGCCGGCCGAGCGCGAGGCGCTGGCGCACACCCCGCCACTGGTGATCCTGGACGTCCAGGGCGAGGACGCCGAGTACGACGCCCGGGTGCGGCGCGTGCTCGGCGAGCTGGAGAGCGCCCTGCGCGGCCGGCACGACGAGAAGCTGGTGCCGTACGCCCTGCCGACCGCGGCCCAGGACGCCGACCTGCTCAGCGGGACCGCGGCCCGGCAGCTCACGTTCGGTCTGCCCAAGCACATGAAGCCGGATCGTTTCCCCGGCTTCTGGCCGCTGTGGGACTGCGTCGCCTACATAAGGGACCACGCGGCGCAGGGCCGGGCCCCGGGCGCCGGCGTCCTGCGCGACTACGCCCACGAACAGCTGCGCACCCACCGCCGGCAGCGCCGCGAGGGCCGTCTCCAGGTCTTCCTGTGGGCGCTCGGCGGCAGCGAGGCGCCCCCCGCGGGCGGCCTGCGCGGCTGGCTGCTCGGCTCCCTCTGGCACGGCATCACCCGCACCTTCCCGCGCTGGTGCTGGGAGCGCCGCAAGACCGGTCTGATGGTGCGCTCCCGGCGCCCCTTCGGCCAGGGCCGGCAGCGCTGGCTGGGCGAGGTGCTCGGCATGACCGGCGGCACCGAGACGGTGTTCGCGGTGATGGACGAGGTCGCCGACCGGCAGATGCCCCGCCTCAGACTGGACCTCGACCACGAACGCCACCAGGAGTCCCTGAACGCCCTGGAGCACCTCCTCACCCGCGCCCTGCTGGAGGACATGAAGAGACCGGCCGTCGGCGGCGTGCTGCCCGTGCGCCGCCGCAGAACCGCCCGGCCCGTCCTGCTGGTCCCCCTGCCCCGGCCGGGCAGGCCCGGCGTGCAGGCCGTCGAGCGCTTCCTGCGCGCCTTCCACCAGGAGCGCGCCCACACCACGCAGGCGCCCGGCCCCCTGGTCATCGCCGTCGGCCGGCCCTCGCCGCAGCTGCTGGCCGAGCTCGGCGCGCCGCAGGAGAGCAGCCTCCGGCAGGCGGGGCGGCTGATCCAGACGCAGGAGCGCGCGGTCGGCGGCCCGGTGCTGGTGCGCCTGAACGACGAGCCCTTCACCCGCGACGGGCTCTACATCCGCCCGAGCTCCCCGACCTCCTACCGGCTCGGCGGGCGCACGGTGACGGCGGGCGTGGCGGGCGGCACCTCGCTGGCCCTGGCCGCCGTACTCCTCGGCCTGGGCGGCACGGAGTTCGCCGGCACGCACGACTCCAGCGCCTGTGTCGGCGGCGACCGCGCCCCCGGCGGCACCAAGTACGCCCGGCACGTCTCCCTCCAGCCCAGGCAGTGGTACGACGACATGCGGGCCGAGATCGCCGAGCAGAACAAGGTCGCCGAGCGGTTCGCCGCCCAGGGCCGCACCGTCCGTACCGTCGTCGCCTTCGGCTCCGGCGTGCCGGCCAGCGAGCAGGAGACGCTCTTCGACGGCACCATCCCGGAGCTGCGCGGCATCGCCATGTGGCAGCGCGACCTGAACGAGCAGGCGGTCTCCGACGACTCCCTGGTCCCGCTGCGCGTCGACGTGCGCTCCACCGGCAAGGGGTTCGTCAACGCCGAGCAGGAGGCCCGCAAGCTCGTCGCCCAGATCAAGGCCAACGCCTTCGGCAAGGACTACGAGAAGGTCGTCGGCGTCCTCGGCTACGCGCAGAGCAAGACGTCGACGCGCAACGCCCTGAAGATCCTCGACGAGATCGAGCTTCCCGTCATCGGCACGACGGCGACCGCGGACGAGATGAAGGTCAGCTCGAACTACTGGCCCTTCACTCCGCTCAACAGCACCGAGGCCAGGATCGAGGCGGACTTCGCGAGCGGGTTCCCGGTCGTCGCACGCTCCGGGTCCGGCAGCTGTGAGCGGGCGCGGCACGCCGTGGTGATCGAGACGTCGGGCGACCTCTACAGCAGCAGCCTCGCGGGCCGGTTCCGCAAGGAGTTCGCGGGTTCCACCGACATGATCGACTTCTCGCAGGAGGGCGCGTTCTCGGGCCCGCCCTCGGACACACCGCGGATCACGAGCCCGAGCGTGCTCGCCGACAGCGTCTGCTCGGCGCTCGGCGGGGGCGAGCCGACGGTCGTCTACTGGTCGGCGCGCGCCCGTGACTTCACCGCCTTCGTCGACGCCCTGGACACCGAGGGCACGTGCACGCACCGCGACGTGACCGTGCTGGGCGGCAACGAGCTGACGAACGTGGCTCTCACCGGCGCGTTCAACGACAAGAAGTGGCTGCGGCTGTACTACTCCGCGCACCGGCTGCCCGCGAACGACTCGCGGGCCGACGACAAGACGAAGCAGTTCGCGGCGGAGTACGACGCCTTCGTCCCCGGCCCGGTGACGGACGACCCGTGGCGCGACGACGGGCACTCGGCCGTCGCCTACGACGCCTTCCACGTGCTGTCGAAGGCCGCCGAGATGGCCCTGTCCGACAAGGGCGACGTCGCTCCCAGCGCCATACTCACCGCGCTGCGCAGCGGGATCACCTTCGACGGGGCGACCGGGCACGTCTCCTACGACAACGGGGTGCAACAGCCGCCGCGCGACAAGACGCTGGTCCTGCTGCGCCAGTCGGGCGACGGCCCGCTGGTGGCCGAGGCGTGCGGGGCGTACCGGCAGGGCGTGCAGAGCGGCACGCAGGGCGCACCCTGCACGCGGTGACACCGCCCGGGACGGGGACCGGACCGGCTAGGACTGCGGGTCGGGGAAGGCCACCGGGCTGCGCAGGCCGGTCCGGTTCACCGCCCGCACGCCGAAGAAGACGTTGTCCTTGGACAGGTCCACCTCGTACGAGGTGACGTCTCCGGCCGGGATCACGTGCGTCCACTCGGGCGCCGTGGTCTCCCGCCAGACGACCTCGTACCCGGCGAGGTCCGGCTCCGGGCCGCGGGTCCACACCAGCCGCGTGGAGTTGGTCAGGGCGGTGGTCACGATCCTGGCGCCGCGCGGGGTGCCCGGGGCCTGGGCGAGGGTCCACAGGGCGGCGGCGTTGACCCGGGCGACGCGCGCGGTGAAGGCGAAGTCGCAGAACTCGGGCAGGTCGCCGTACCGGACGCCGTCCTCGACGCGGACGTCCTGGTGCTGGTGCGCGAAGTCCTCGGCCGGCTCGGTGAACCGGGCCGCCGGGTACCCGCGTTCGAGGAAGGGGATGTGGTCGCCGCCGCGGAGGTAGCGGTCCCGCCGGTAGATCACGCGGACGTGCATGCCGGTGGCGCCGTTGTCGGCCACGTCCCGTACGAACCGGGCCAGTTGACGGGTCGCCGAGTCGTTCTCGCCGCCCACCGACCTGCGGATCGCCGCCTGCTCGGGGGTCTCGGAGGAGGGCACCCCCTCGGCGAACAGGCGGATGGTGTACGGGTCGCGGGTGCCGTCGTCCGCGGTGGAACTGCCGACGATGTCGTTGGTGAACATGCCCCGCACGTCCGCGCCCGCCGCCGTCAACCGCTCGGCCAGGTACGTCGATCCGTACAGCCCCTGCTCCTCCCCCGCCACCGCCGCGAACACCAGCGTGGCGGCCGGCCGGCGCCGGGCCAGCACCCGGGCCAGCTCCAGGACGACGGCCACCCCGGAGGCGTCGTCGTCGGCGCCCGGCGCGTCGGAGACGGCGTTCATGACGTCACTGACCCGGGAGTCGTAGTGCCCGGAGACGACGTACACGCGCTCGGGCGTGACCGCTCCGCGCAGGGTGGCGACGACGTTCGTGATGCGGGTGGCGGTGGGGATACGGGAGGCGGGCTGCTGGACGTACGACTGTGCCTCGACCGTCATCCGGCCGCCCGACGCGGCGGCGTGGGACCGCAGTTCGGCCAGCAGCCAGTCGCGGGCCGCGCCGATGCCGCGGGCGGGGTCGTCCTGGGCGGAGAGGGTGTGGCGGGTGCCGAACGAGACCAGCTTGCGGACCGTGGCCTCGATGCGGGCCGGGTCGATCTCCCGTAACAGCGCGCGCAGTTCACGCGAGGGCGGCTGTGCGGTCGGCGGCGGGGGCGCGGGGGCGGCCTCCGCGGGAGCCGCCGTGCCCAGGGCGGCCGCGCTCGCCGCGGCCGTCGCGGTCAGGACCGTTCTTCTGGAGGGACGCATGCACCAGGGTGCCCACAGGGCCGTACGGCGGCACAAGGGTGCCCACACGTTCCCGCGGCGGGCGAGGGGCGCCCGTCAGTCCGTCGCGCACAGCCCCGAGGCCAGCGTCGCCGAGCAGGGCAGGTGGCCGTGGCGGCGGATGACGTCCTCGCTGATCGTCTCGTTGACGAAGGCGAGGAAGGCGGCGGCCAGGGAGCCGGTGGGCGGGTCGTCGTAGGTGTACGCGTACTCGACGCCCCGGTAGGGGTAGGCGCTCCTGCCGTACTCGATGTCCCCGATCGAGGGCGCGGCCCCGTCGAGGGGCACCGTGCGCAGCCCCCGGTGGCCGTCGGCGACGGTGAACTCGCTGTAGCCGACGGCGCCGGGAAGCGCCGCCACCGTGCTCAGCACCGCCTCCGTGGAGTCGAGTTCGCACCGCGTCACGGGTGCCGAGCTGTCGTCCTTGTGCACGCAGTCCAGGGAGGTGCTGGGCACCCGCTCCCAGGTCCCGAGCACCTGCCGCTGGAAGATCTGCCGGGTGCCGGAGTCGGCGTTGCGGCTGACCAGGATCACGGGGAGGTCGGGCAGGGCGGGGTCGAGCTGGTTCCAGCGGGTCACCTCGCCGCGGTAGACGCGGCGCACCTGGCTCAGCGTGAGGCCCCGGGCCGGCAGCCGGATGCCGTCGTTGACGACGAGTGTGAAGACGGACAGCGCCACGCGCCGACCCCGCAGCCGGCCGGGGGCGCCGGCCGCGGGCCCGTCGGAGAAGGCGATCAGGTTGCGGGCGCCCTTCTTCGACTCGGCGCCCAGCGCGGCGAGTTCGCTGACGCCGGCCGCGCTGCCGCGGGTGTCGACGGTGATGGCGGAGTCCCGGCACTTCTTCTCGTACTCCTTCGCCAGGTCCCGCACCACCGGCTCGAACGCCGTCGACCCGGTGATCCGCAGCGTGCCGGTCTCGCAGCCGATCGGGGGCGGGTCGTCGTCGCGGACGACGACGATCGTGGCCAGGGTCAGCACGCTGACCGTGAGCATCAGGCTGATCAGACGGGCGGCCCGGCTGAACAGGGGCGGCTTCTCGTCCGGGGTGGCGCTGCGGTTGGGGTGCACCTCGCCCTCGCGGATGCCGCCGCTCAGCCGTACCGGGCGGCCCACCCCGCCGCCGGTCAGCAGCACCAGGAGCTTGTAGTGGTCGCCGCGGTTGAGCGGGACGCGCGGTATGCGCAGGGTGTGGCCCTCGTAGCCGAAGCCGCGCTCCGGCGTGAAGTGCTCCATGAGGTGGTCGGTGTCGGAGGGCTGGGTGACCGAGACGCCCTTGATGACGCGGTCGGTGAAGACCGCGGTCAGGCCGTGGGTCGAGGGGCTGGTGTAGTCCTCGCGGTCGATGCCCTGCGAGCCGTCGTTCTCGACGCGGATCAGCACGAGGGTGGCGTCGTTCATGCCGGGGACCTCGTCGAACAGACCCAGGCGTACGTTGGCGCGGCCCAGCTGCACGTCGTCGCCGATGGGGCTGTCCATCTGGACGCGGTAGCCGATCCGTTTGCGGCGCGGCACCCGGCGCTCGTACCAGACCATGACGCCGGACGCGACGATGCCGAGGACGGCGGTGCCGACGGCGACGATGTTCTCTGCGCTCAGCCACTCCACCGACGGGACCGTACGGTCGTACGGGTGCAACGGGCTTACGCGGACGGGTACTTGGGGTTACCGGCGGGTGTACGTCAGCTGCTCGCCGTTGCCGGTGTTCAGGCGCTGGAGGCTGCCGTCCGGGAGCAGGCTGATCTCGGTCGGGTCGCCCGGCGAGCAGTACCCCTTCGCGCCCGAGGTGACGGTGGAGGGCCCCATCTCCAACGGGCCGTCGCCGCCGGGGTCCTGGGTGAGGGTGGCCTGGAAGACGCAGTGGTAGCTGCCGTTGCTGGTGGGGCCGTCGGCGACGAGGGAGAGCACCGCGTCGCCCACCCGGCCCTGCCGGATGGTGAGCCGGCGGGTGTTCTCGCCGTCGGCGTTGGTGATGCTGGCGGTCCAGGTGCCCAGGTAGGCGGCCGGGATCACGCCGTCGGCGGTGGGTGAGGCGGTGGTCGGGGACGGCTGCCCGGTCGTCGGCGCCGGGGTGGTCGGCGCGGGCGTCGTCGGCGCGCCGGTGACCGGCGTCGGGGAGGGCTTGTCGTCGGCCTTGTCGCCGCCACCGCTCATCAGGGCGTAGACCGACCCGCCGGCCCCGAGGGCGACGATCAGGGCGACGACGACCAGGAGGGCGGTGGACCGGCGGTCGCGGCGCGGGGGTTCGGGCGGGACGGGCGGAAGGGGGCCGTAGGGCGGGGTGGAGCCGAAGGCACCGTGGGGGTGGCCGTAGGCGGGCGGGGGCTGGGGGGAGCCGTACGTGGCGGGCTGGGGCGGGGCGCCGTACGCACCCGGCTGTTGCTGCTGCGGATATCCGTAGGCGGCGGCCTGGTGCGGGTGCTGCTGGGGGTGGCCGTGGGCGGGCGTGGCCGGCGGGGCGGCGGGGGTCTGTCCGGCGACCTGCGTCGGCCGGTGCGGCGTGGGCGGCCCCGGTTCCGCCGGGACGTCGTCGGCGGCGGGGGCGTGCTCGGGAGAGGCCGCCGGCTTGACGAGCGAGACCGGCCCGGGCACCGTCTGGGCCCCGCCCGGCCCGTCCGAGGCGCTCGCCGCGACCGGGACCTCCGCCCCCTCCGGGTCCTCCGTGTCGAGCAACTGCACGGCGTGCCGCCCGAGTTGGGCCACCAGCGCGCCCGGCAGCCACGGGTCCCGCAGACGGCCGCCGGAGACGGTGTCCTCGGCTCCCGTGCGCTCCAGGATCCGCTCCAGCGAGGGCCGGGCGGCGGGGTCCTTGCGCAGGCAGTCCCGCACCAGGTCGGCCAGCCCCTCGGGCATGCCCGTCAGGTCGGGCTCCTCCTCGGCGATGCGGAACATGAGCACGTGCGCCCCGCTGTCCGCCGCGCCGAAGGGCAGGGCGCCGGTGGCGGCGTACGCGAGCACGGAGCCGAGGCAGAAGACGTCGCAGGCCGGCGTGATGCGGTCGCCGCGCACCTGCTCGGGCGCCATGAAGCCGGGCGAGCCGACCAGCGCGCCGGTGCGGGTGAGGCCGGCGTCGCTCACGGTCTCCAGTGCGCGCGCGATGCCGAAGTCGATGACGCGGGGACCGTCGATGGTGACCAGGACGTTGGACGGCTTGAGGTCGCGGTGGACGATCCCGGCCGCGTGGATGTCCCGCAGCGCCTGCGCGAGCCCCGCGCCGAGGATGCGGACCGAGCGCTCGGGCAGCGCCCCGTGGTCGTGGCCGACGACCTGCTGGAGGCTCGGCCCGGCGACGTACCCGGTGGCCACCCACGGCACCGGCGCCTCGGTGTCGGCGTCGAGGACGGGCGCCGTCCAGTACCCGCCGACCCGCCGCGCGGCCTGCACCTCCTGCCGGAACCGCGCCCGGAACTCCTCCTTGGCGGCCAGTTCCCGGCGCACCAGTTTCACCGCGACCGTACGCCCCCGGTCCGAGCGCGCGAGGTACACGTGCCCCATGCCCCCGGCACCGAGCCGCGCCAGCAGCCGGTACGCCCCGATCACCAGCGGATCCCCAGGCTGCAGCTTGTCCACCGCAGGCCTCCCCCCGACATCCCCCGTTACGTGCCCGTGCGAATCCCCACGATAGTGCGGGCCCGGACGGCGGCGGGCCGAGCAGGTTCTACGGTTCCGTAACAGCGCTTCCGAGCCGGTCCAGCGCCTCGGACAGCCGTTCCAGCGCCTGGACGGCCGCGGCGAGTTCGGCCTCGCCCACCGTCTGTGCGAGGCGGTCGGCGAAGGCCGCGTGGCCCGGGTCGATCCGGTGGACCGCCTCCCGTCCCTGCTCGGTCGGTGCGAGGAGCTTGGCGCGGCGGTGGGCGGGGTTGGGGCGGTACTCGGCGAGGCCGCGGTCGACGAGCAGATCGGCGATGCGCTGGACGCTCTGCCGGGTGATGCCCATGGCCCGGGCGATGCCGGAGACGGGCAGGGGCTCGCCGAGCACCGCGCCCAGCACCTGCCACCAGGCGGCCGTGAGCCCGGCGGGCCGGGCCAACTCCTCGGCCACGCCGAGGAACTGGCCGTTGAGCCGGAAGACGCCGAGTGCTGCGCGGCTGAGCAGTTCCTGCCGCCGCCGGCTCACCGCGCCTTCTCCAGCACGGCGTACGCCTGCGGGTCGGAGTCGTGGAACAGCCGGTACCAGGCGTCCAGCACCTCTCCCTCGTACACCCCGAGCAGCCGGAGGATCTCCCGGGCGAAGGCGACGGGTTCGGTGGGGCCGGCGGTGATCAGGTTCCGGTCGGTGACGGCGTCGGCCTCGACGTACCGTCCGCCGCCGCGGTATCCGGTCGCGGCCAGGTAGAAGGAGACGGCGCCGGTGTGGTCCCGGTCGTCGAGCAGTCCTTCCCGCGCGAGACCGGCGGTGGCTCCGCAGATGGCGGCGACGGGCACGCCGGCGTCGAGGAACTCCCGCGCCGTGCGGGCGAAGGGCGCGAGCTCGTCGCCGGCGTCCCAGAGGTCGGCACCGGGGAGGATCAGCAGCGCACTGTCCTCGGGCCGCAGCTCCCCCAGCGCGAGATCGGGCCGCACGGCCAGCCCCCCGATGGACCGGACGACCTCCCCTGCCAACCCCACCGTCCGCACGTCGTACCCGGCCCGCGCCAGATACGCCGTCGCGTACCCCGTCTCCCAGTCCGC
Source organism: Streptomyces sp. 7R007 (assembly GCF_054850255.1). NCBI lineage: Bacteria > Bacillati > Actinomycetota > Actinomycetes > Kitasatosporales > Streptomycetaceae > Streptomyces > Streptomyces sp. 7R007. Next base: position 132,172 of record NZ_JBTWMV010000017.1, read on the forward strand.
GAGGGTGTCGTACACGGCGAGATGCACACGTTTGACGCTCATGACAGCAGACTGTCACTACGACAGCATGCTGTCAATGGGGCCCGAGGGCCGTGGCCTCAGACGTTCCGCGTGTACGGCACGACCGTCAGCTCGATGTCCACGGCGAACGGCATGTCCAGCCGCGCGCCGCCGGCGACGAACCGCCCGATCCCGGGCTGCCGTACGACCTTCCAGTGCAGCTGGATCTCGATCGCCGAGTGCGGGGGCACCTGCACCGAGACGGTCTTCCTGCGGGAGAGCGTGGCCTGGGTGGTCACGGCGTACACGGACCTCACCTCGCTGCTGAGCATCCCGCCCAGCACGGCCAGCCCGGCGAAGGTCAGCCTCCCGTCGGTGCCCTTGATGGTGGCCTTGCGATCCTCGACCGTGACGGTGCGCTCCACGGCCCAGGAGAACTCCTCCGTGTCGGTCAGCGTGCCGGAGCTGTCGTTGCGCACGACCCTCGTCTCGGTGCGGGCGAAGACCTCGTCGGGCTTGCCCTCCACGACGCCGGTGAAGCGGAACTGGCCGGGGAGCAGGGTGCGCGGGCCGGTGGCCGCGGGGGGAGACGGGTTCCACGAGGACTTCTGTGCGAGCGCGCTGTTCAGGAGGGCCTGGGACACGGCGGGAGGCACGGCGGGCTTGGTGCGCACCTCCCAGGTCTGGCGGCAGTACCCGCACCGGAACGTGTTGGGCGGCGTGAAGGTCACCGGCGCGCTCGACGGGGCCAGACGCGTCCTCTCCCACGCGGTCAGACTCCTCGACCCCGACAGGCTCAGCGACTTGTTGAGCAGCGCCAGGGCGCTGTTGAGAAGCTGGGCCCCGCAGCGCGGACAGGCCCCCGTGTCCATGTAGCGCACCATCGCCAGGCTGATGCCCACCGGCCCGCACCCCCCGATACGGCTCTCCCCCGAGAACCCTCTTCGAGCGTACGACAACCTGTCGCGGAAACCCCCGGAGCGCAGACAGGACGCCGATATCGGGTGGTGGCAGCCGGCTCCTACGCTCGGGCGCATGACCCCTCAGCCAGATCCCGAGGTCGGCGCCGCCGTGAAGGCCGCGGACCGTGCGCACGTCTTCCACTCCTGGTCCGCGCAGGAGCTCATCGACCCGCTCGCCGTGGCCGGCGCGGAGGGGTCGTACTTCTGGGACTACGACGGCCGCCGGTACCTCGACTTCACCAGCGGGCTCGTCTACACCAACATCGGCTACCAGCACCCGAAGGTCGTCGCCGCGATACAGGAGCAGGCCGCACGCCTGACGACGTTCGCGCCCGCCTTCGCCGTCGAGGCGCGCTCGGAGGCGGCGCGGCTGATCGCCGAGCGCACGCCGGGCGACCTGGACAAGATCTTCTTCACCAACGGCGGCGCCGACGCCGTGGAGCACGCGGTGCGCATGGCCCGGCTGCACACCGGCCGGGCGAAGGTGCTGTCGGCGTACCGGTCGTACCACGGCGGCACCCAGCAGGCCGTCAACATCACCGGCGATCCCCGCCGTTGGGCCTCCGACGGCGCCGCCGCCGGTGTCGTGCACTTCTGGGCGCCGTTCCCGTACCGGTCGAGGTTCTACGCCGAGACCGAGGAGCAGGAGTGCGCGCGGGCGCTGGAGCACCTGGAGACGACCATCGCCTTCGAGGGGCCCGGCACGATCGCCGCGATCATCCTGGAGACCGTGCCGGGCACGGCCGGGATCATGGTGCCGCCGCCGGGCTACCTCGCCGGCGTGCGCGAGATCTGCGACCGGCACGGCATCGTCTTCATCCTGGACGAGGTCATGGCCGGGTTCGGCCGCACCGGCGAGTGGTTCGCCGCCGACCTGTTCGGCGTCGTACCCGACCTGCTGACCTTCGCCAAGGGGGTCAACAGCGGATACGTGCCGCTCGGCGGCGTCGCCATCAGCGGCGAGATCGCCGCGACCTTCGGCAGGCGCGCCTACCCCGGCGGCCTCACCTACTCCGGGCACCCCCTGGCCTGCGCCGCCGCCGTCGCCACGATCAACGTGATGGCGGAGGAGGGCGTCGTCGACAACGCCAGGACCCTCGGCGCGCGCGTCCTCGGCCCCGCCCTCGCCGAACTCGCCGCCCGCCACCCGAGCGTCGGCGAGGTCCGCGGCACCGGCATGTTCTGGGCCCTGGAGCTGGTGAGGGACAGGGAGACCCGCGAGCCCCTGGTGCCCTACAACGCGGCCGGCGAGGCGAACGCCCCGATGGCCGCCTTCGCCGCCGCCGCCAAGCGGCACGGCGTCTGGCCCTTCGTCAACATGAACCGCACCCACGTCGTGCCGCCCTGCAACGTGAGCGAGGCCGAGCTCAAGGAGGGCCTCGCGGCGCTCGACGCGGCACTCTCCGTCGCGGACGAACACGTGGCGTAGCTGCCAGGAGGCGCTCAGGCACGACACCGGGCGCACATAGCTACGCGGGTCACCTGAGGGAACCCGAACGCGTAAGGTGGCGTGCTCGTAGACATATACGAGCACATGCGCGACAACGTACGAACGCGTGCGCGAGCACGGCGTGACACTGCCTCGCGCCCGTGCCCGCACAGGTACGAGCACACCACCGACCGCGACGAGGAGACGCCCGACCCATGCCCCCCAGCAGCGGCAACGGCGCCGTGACTCGCAGCACCCTGCGCCAGCAGATCGCCGACGCCCTTCGCGACGAGGTGCTGGGCGGGAGGCTGCAGCCGGGGCAGGAGTTCACGGTGAAGGAGATCGCCGAACAGTACGGGGTCTCCGCGACACCCGTCCGCGAGGCGCTGGTCGACCTGACCGCACAGGGGCTGCTGGACGCCGACCAGCACCGCGGCTTCCGGGTCCGGGAGTACTCGGTCGCCGACTACCGCGGCATCGTCGAGGCCCGCAGCCTGGTCACCGACGGCATGTTCCACGCCCTGGACGACGGCCACGAGCGGCTGCGCGACATCGACGACCCGCGCACCCTGGCCGCCCTGGCGGGGGTACGGCGGCGCGGCGAGGAGGCGCAACGGGCCGCGCTGGCCGGCGACCTGACCGTACTGATCGGCTACGACCTGCGCTTCTGGCGCGAGCTCGGCGCCCTGTTCGGCAACCCCTACCTCGCCGAGTTCCTCAACCGGCTGCGCGTGCAGTCCTGGGTGTGCACGGTGCAACACCTGCGCCGGCTCACCGATCTGCGCGGCGCCCTGTGGTCCGACCACACAGATCTGGTCGACGCCCTCTCCCGCCGCGACACCGAGGCGGCCCGCGCGATCGTGGCCGCCCACAACGCCCACTCGCTGGCCCTCATCGAGCGGCTGGCGGCCCGGTGAGCGCGGTCGTCGAGGCCGTCGACCTGTCCGTCGTCATCCCGGCCTACAACGAGGAGCGGCGGCTCGGGCCCACGCTCGACGCCGTCACCCGCTACCTGCGCGACAACGAGAGCCGCGAGTGGGAGATCGTCGTCGCCGACGACGGCTCCGCGGACGGCACGCGCGACCTGGTCACCTCCCGCGAGGACCCCCGCATCCGGCTGGTCGCCAGCCCCCGCAACCGCGGCAAGGGCCACGCCCTGCGCCTGGGCGTCGCCGCCTCCCGGGGCCGGCGGGTGCTGGTCACCGACGCGGACCTGGCGGCGCCGATCGAGGAGCTGGAGAAGCTCGACAAGGCGCTCGGCGAGGGCAACGCGGCGGCGATCGGCTCCCGGGCCATGCCGGGCGCGACCATCGAGGACCGCCAGCACCGGCTGCGCGAAGTGCTGGGCCGGGCCGGCAACCAGCTCATACGCCGGACGGCCGTGCCCGGCATACGGGACACCCAGTGCGGCTTCAAGCTCTTCGACGGCGAGCGCGCCCGCGAGGCGTTCGCCGCCTCCCGGCTCAACGGCTGGGGCATCGACGTCGAGGTGCTGCGCCACTTCCACCACGCCGACTGGCGGATAGCCGAGGTCCCCGTCCGCTGGTCGCACCAGCCCGGCTCCAAGGTGCGCTCCCTCGACTACCTCCGCGTCCTGGCCGAACTGGCCCGGCTGCGCGCCCGCGCCCTGCGCCCCGCCGACCTCATGGTCGCCGTCCTGTTCCTGCTGATGTCGGCGGCCCTGTACTCGGGCCGGCTGTCCGACCCCGACCACCGCTATCTCGTCGACTCCCTGCAGGACCAGAACCAGTGGGAGTGGTTCTTCGCGGTGACGGCGCACAACCTCGCCCATCTGCACAACCCGTTCTTCACCGACCTGCAGGGCTTCCCCGACGGCGTCAACCTCATGGCCAACACGGTCATGCTGGGCCTGTCCGTCCCCTTCGCCCCGCTGACCCTGCTCGCGGGCCCGGCCGTCTCGCTCAGCGTCTGCATGACCGCGGGCCTGGCCGCGACCGGGTTCGCCTGGTACTGGCTGATCGTCAAACGGGTCGTACGGCAGCGGGCTGCGGCCTTCGTCGGCGCTTCCCTGGCCGCCTTCGCGCCGCCGATGGTCAGCCACGCCAACGCACACCCCAACTTCGTGATCCTGTTCATGATCCCGCCGATCATCGACCGGGCGCTGCGCCTGTGCGCGGGCACGCGGGTGCGCCGGGACGGGATCGTGCTCGGTCTGATGGCCGCGTACCAGGTCTTCCTCGGCGAGGAGCCGCTGCTGCTCGCCTCCCTCGGCATGGTGCTCTTCGCGGGCGCCTACGGGGTCGTGCGCAGGGACGTCGCGAAGGCCGCCTGGCGGCCGCTGCTGAAGGGCCTCGCGATCGCCGCGGCGGTCTGTCTGCCGCTCGTCGTCTACCCGCTGGCCTGGCAGTTCGCGGGCCCGCAGAGCTACAAGAGCGTGCTGCACGGCGACAACGCCGGCAACAGCCCGCTCGCCCTGCTCTCCTTCGCCGAACGCTCCCTGATGTGGGGCGACGCGGCCCGCGCGAACGCCCTGTCCCTCAACCCCACCGAGCAGAACGCCTTCTACGGCTGGCCGCTGGTCCTGGTCGCCCTCGCGATCGTCGTACGGCTGTGGGAGCAGGCCCTGGTCAAGGCGCTGGCGTTCACGGCGGGCGGCGCGGCCGTGCTCTCGCTGGGCCCGGAGATCCGCCTGCCGATGACGGACGACGTCTACCCGGGACCCTGGGCGCTGCTCGCCAAGCTCCCCCTGTTCGAGTCGGTCATCGAAGGCCGGGTCGCGATGGTGTGCGCGCCCGCGCTCGGCATGCTGCTCGCCCTCGCCCTCCAGCGGCTGGGCGCGACCCGCAGCCTGGGCACGCAGTACGTCGGCCTGCTCGGCGTCTGCCTCGCCCTGCTGCCGCTCGTGCCGGCACCGCTGAAGGCCGTCGACCGGACGCCGACGCCGGCGTTCTTCACGGACGGGACGTGGAAGTCGTACGTCCGCGCGGGCGAGTCGCTCGTCACGGTGCCGCTGCCGGACCCCGGGTACGCGGAGCAGCTGCACTGGCAGGTCGAGGCGGACCTCGGCTTCAGGCTCCCCGGCGGCTACTTCAACGGCCCCTACGGCGAGGACCGCATCGGCATCTACGGCGCCTCCCCGCGCTACACCTCCAACATGCTGCGCGACGTCCGCTACAGCGGGAAGATCCCGACCATCGGCAAGAACTGGCGGGCCCAGGCCAGGACCGACTTCGCCTACTGGAAGGCGGGCGCCCTGGTCGTGCCGCCGCAGCAGAACGACGACGCCCTGCGCAAGGCCGTTACCGAACTGGTGGGCCGGGAGGGGACGTGGGTCGACGGGGTGTGGGTATGGGACCTGCACGAAGGAACGACCGCCCGGACGACCGCCGGCACGGGCGCGGGGACGACGAAGGGGAGCTGACCCGAACTGGAGGGGTTCGCCCCGGGCCGCACCGACTACCCTGCCTTGACCACCGTGCGCTGTGAGGAGCCCTCTTTGGCCTGTGACCTGTGGCTGGTACCGCTCGTCGACGTGTTGTGCCACACGCCCGACAACCCGTTCGCCGAGGAACTCGCGCAATACGACAAGGTGCTCGCCGAGGCCGGGCTGCCGCCGGTGCCGGTGTACCAGTACATGCCGGGGCTGTCCGGCGACGTCGCCCCGGTGGCCGGCTTCGACTACGACGCGCTGCACTTCCTGCGCCGCGCCTACCTGCTCCAGGTGTGCGGGCTGCCGCTGACGCCGGTCGACGAACTGGGCGGCGACTACGAGCAGTTGCTGGAGATGTTCGAGACGACGGCCCAGCAGTCCCACCTGGTGTGGCACTACGACCACGCGGGCGCGTACGTCCCCGTGGACTTCGCGACCCCGCTGTCCAACGACGAACTCCTCGCCGGCGGCGGCCCCTTGGGCTCCGCGCAGGCGCTGCTGCGGGAGCTGGAGTACGTCGCCCCGTCCATCGGCATCGATCCGGCCAACCCGCCGGCCGCGCCGGAACCCCCGCGCGCGCCGACGGAGCTGGAGGAGCCGGCGGTTCCGGCGCCGTACGACCCCAGCCCCTTCGCCCGGGAACGGCACGTGTGGCTGGGGCTGCACGCGGCGGCCACGCGGAGCCTGGCGCAGGGGTCGATGATCGTCTTCAGCTGAGCTCAGCCCTCCTGGGCGAGGCCCTTCTGGAGGTCCTCCAGGTTCATCACCGGGGTGATCTCGACAGTGGCGTTCAGCTCCTGGAACAGCGCGTCGGTGAGCGGCGGCAGCTGGGAGGGATCGGGAAGGTCGAACACCAGGAGCATCGTCCGGCGGCCGTCCATGGGGCCGAAGTAGGCGGCTTCGGGCTGCAGCCGTTCCATGGTCTGCTTGAGGATCTCCGCCATCCTGCCGCCGCGTATCGCCTCGTTCGCCTTCTGGGTGTCCCCGCTCGCCTTGAGCAGCACGCGCATCGCACTCACCTTCTTCTGCCGGCGGACACACGTACGGCCTCAGAATATGCCCCTGATGGGGGAATTGCTCCCGGTCGCCGCATGCGCCGACCGGCACGTCCACGCGTTCCTTAAACCACGATAAGAATCGCCTGTAGATTTCTTATGCAAATTAACTTGAGATAGAACGCCGTCGCGCATTGAGTTGTCAACAAAAACGTTGCTAATCTCCTCGCGCAGCGCACGGCACGGCTTGCGATCGGCCGCCATGCGTCCATATTCCGCCCGTAATTCGCCCTGAAGGAGCGATGTCGTGAGCAGAGAGAGAACCCGTCAGGTCCGCTTGAGGCGTACCCGGCGGACCCTGGCCGGAACCGCCACCGCGCTGGTTCTGGTCGGCGGTGGATTCGCTGTAGCAAATGCTTCGACGAGCAGCGACGGCGCGGGGAAGGCGGCCGGCACCCAGCGCCCCGTCGACAAGAACGCCAAGGGCGTCGCGGCCGTCGTCAGCGCCGCCAACGCCTTCCTGAACACGCTGGACTCCGACCAGCAGTCGGAGACGCTGAAGGACTTCTCCTCGGCGAACGCGACCGCCTGGTCCAACCTGCCGTGCGCCGGCACCTGCCGCCCCGGCATCGACTTCGGCTCCCTGACCGACGACCAACTGGCCGCCGCGGAGCAGGTGTTGAAGCTGGCCCTGGGCTCCGGCAAGGACACCGGCTACGAGCACGTCCTGCAGACCCTCAAGGCCGACGACGTGCTCGCCTCGGCGGAGAGCACCAGCTCCGCCGCCCCCACCGGCGGCGCGACGGACGCCCCCTCGGCGGACCCGTCCGCGACGGCCACGTCCACCGACACCCCGAGCGACGCCCCGACGGGCGCCCCGCCCTCCGGCGGCACCGGCGGCGGCGCGGGCGGCTTCTCCTACGGCAGCGGCTACTACTACCTGGCCTTCCTCGGCACCCCGTCGGCCACGGGCACCTGGCAGCTGCACTTCGGCGGCCACCACCTCGCCGTGAACATCACCTACAAGAACGGCAAGGTCGAGGGCGCGAGCCCCTTCTTCACCGGCGTCGAGCCCACCACCTGGACCGCCGACGACGGCACCACGTACTCCCCGCTGGCGAAGTTCCGCAGCGGCCTGCTGAAGCTGACCGGCAGCCTGAGCACCTCGCAGCTGGCCGAGGCCAAGCTGTCGGAGTCCTTCGGCGACGTGCTGCTCGGCCCGGGCAAGGACGGCGACTTCCCGGAGACCAAGGAGGGCATCAAGGTCAGCGAGCTCTCCGCCCGGCAGAAGAAGCTGGTCCTCGCCGCCATCCACCCCTGGGTCGCCGACGTCGACGACGCTACCGCGGCGCAGCTGATGAAGACGTACGCCAAGGAGCTCGACGAGACCTACGTGGCCTACTCCGGCGGCACGGGCCTGGACACCCAGGGCGACTACGTCCGCATCGACGGGCCCAGCGTCTGGATCGAGTTCGTCTGCCAGAACGGCGTGGTCTACCAGAACCAGATCCACTACCACACCGTGTACCGGGACCACACCCGCGACTACGGCAACGAGTTCTCCTTCTCATGACCGGACCGCGAAACTGGCTGACCGGGGCGCTCTTGCGCCTGCTGGCCGGGATCGCGATCGTGGTGCCGGCGGCGCTCCTGCTCGGGGCGTCGCCGGCCGCCGCGCATCCGATGCCGCACTCGGTGGTCCGGCTCGACGTCTACCAGCACTCGGTGGCCGCCCGGCTGGAACTGCCGGTCGACGAGTTCACCCGCGCCAGCGGCATCAGCCCCGGCACGACGGTGACGCCCGCGCAGGCCGGGGCCGTCCGCGCCTACCTGACCCGGCACATCCGCCCGACCACCACCGGCGGCGAGGCCTGGCGGGTGAGCGTCGGCGCGCTCAGCCTCAGCCGCACCCGGCAGACGTCCACCGGCCCCTACCGCGAACTGGTCGCCGAGGCGGTGCTCACCCCGCCCGCCGGGGCCGACGTACGCCACTTCACCTTCGCCTACGACGTGATCGTGCACCAAGTCGTCACGCACACCGCCCTGGTGAGCGTCCGTCAGGACTGGGCGGCCGGTCAGGTCGGCGGCGAGGGCACCACACAGGTCGGCACGATCGCGCTCGACACCCGGCACATGACCGTGCCGCCCCTGACGGTGGACCTCGGCACCGGCAGCGCCTGGCGCGGGTTCACGGCCATGGTGAAGCTGGGCGGGAACCACATCCTCACCGGCACCGACCACCTGCTGTTCCTGCTGATCCTGCTGCTGCCCGCGCCGCTCGCGGCCGCCGGCGGCCGCTGGCGGGGCCTGGTGGGCGCCCGTCCGGCCCTGCTGCGCGTCGGCCGCATCACGCTCGCCTTCACCGCGGGCCACTCGGTGGCGCTGGCCGCGAGCTCCCTGGGCCGGCTCGACGTCCCCGCGTGGCCGGTGGAGGCGTTCATCGCGGCGAGCATCCTCGTGGGCGCCGTGCACGCCCTCCGCCCCCTCTTCCCCGGCCGGGAGGCGATCGTGGCGGGCGTCTTCGGCCTCGGCCACGGCCTGGCGTTCTCGTTCGTGCTGGCGGAGATGCACCTGTCCACCGGTCAGCTGGTGACCAGCCTGCTCGGCTTCAACCTGGGCATCGAACTGGTCCAACTGCTGCTGGTCTGCCTGGCGTTGCCGTCCCTGCTGGTCCTGTCCCGGCTGTCCGTCCAGCCGCGGCTTCGGCTGGCCGGCGCCCTGCTCACGGCCACGGCGGCGGTCGCCTGGCTGCTGGACCACGTGGGCCTGCCGAACCCGGTCGCGCGGGCGGCGGACGGCGCGGGCTCGCACACGACGGCGATGCTCGTCGCGCTGACGGTGACGGCACTGGCCGCCGTCGCCTGGACGCTGGTCACCCGACGCCGGCCGGGTCCCGCACCGGCCGCGCTCCCGGACGAGCACGAGGAGGCGCTCGCACGCTGAGGGGAGGGCACCCACCGGGCGCCCTCCCCTCGTGCACCGTCTCCTACCGCACCGGCGTCACGGGAAGACCGGCGTGCCGTCCTGGGTCAGCTTCCAGTTGGCCGACGCGAAGGTGGCCGGGTCGATCGTGCCCTTGGCCGTCGCATAGGCGATCATCAGGTCGCGGACCTGGTTGGTGGAGCTGTAGGCGGTCTCCGCGGAGGCGATGTGCGGGTAACCGCTGCCGCCGTTGGCGCGGTAGTTGTTGACCGCGACGACGAAGACCTGGTCGTCCGCCACCGCAGCGCCGTTGTAGGTGAGGTTCCTGATCCGCGAACCCTCGGGCTGCGCGATGTCGATCTCGTACGAGACGCCGGACGCGGTGTCGTACATGTAGTCCCAGAAGCTGTTGGCGTTGGTGAGGGTCGCGGTGTCGACCTTCGTGCCGGACGGCACCTGGTGGTAGTACTTCGCCGCGTACTCCAGATAGTCCCTGAGCTGGGCGCCCGTCAGCTTCTTGCCGTAGAGGGTGTTCTCGTAGATGTAGAGACCCGCGATGTCGCGGATGGTGACGTCGCCCTGCGGGATGTCGGCCGTGCGGCTGAAGCACGCGGCGACCGAGATCAGCGGCAGCGCGGCGTCCGCCGCCGACAGCCCCGACTTCACCGCGTCCATCTGGACCTCGTGGATGAAGTCGATGGCGGGCACGTCCTTCCAGCACGCCTGAGCCGTCGACATCTCCTCGGTGCAGGTGCCGATCGCGGTGTTGACGTACTTCACCACCAAGTCATGGTCGGCGCGCAGGAGTTCGGTGATGCGCGCGTCCTCCGCGACCGTGTTGCTGTTGAGCGTGGTGGAGGTCGTGCCGGTGACCTTCCAGCAGCCGTGCACCAGCTCCAGCTCGAAGTCGAAGACCGACAGGCGGTAGCCGTAGCAGTACGGCTCGGACAGCACGACCTCCTTGCCGGTCTCCTCGTTCTTCACCGTGTACGTCGGCACGTCGACGTGGGTGTGGCCGACGAGGATCGCGTCGATGCCGGGGACCTGCTCGGCGACCAGGTTCGAGGCGTTCTCCACGTACGGCAGTTCGTCGCCCCACGACGTCGAGCCGTCCAGCCCCGAGTGGTCGGTGAGGAAGACGACGTCGCAGCCGAGCGCGCGCAGCCGCGGCACGTACTTCTTCGCCTGCTCGACCAGGCCGGGGAAGACCATCTTGCCGCTGACGTTGTCCTTGTCCCACAGCGCGATGCCGGGGTTGGTCAGACCGAGGATGCCGACCTTGATGTCCGGGGCGCCGGGCACCCTGATGCGCTTGACGGTGTACGGCTGGAAGGCCGGCTTCAGGGTCTTCGCGTCGAGCGCGTTGGCGCCCAGCAGCGGGAAGTGACACTGCTTCTCGAAGGCGCGCAGCACGTCGATGCCGTAGTTGAACTCGTGGTTGCCGAGGGCGGCGGCGTCGTAGCGCATCTCGTTCATGGCGATGGCCATGGGGTGCTTCGGGCCGGGCTCGCCGTCCTTGCCGGTGATCGGGTCGACGTTCGCGTAGTAGTACGCGAGCGAGGTGCCCTGGATGATGTCGCCGGCGTCGACGAGCAGCACCCGCTCCTCGCCCTTCTGCTCCCGCAACTGCCTGACCAGCGTGGCGATGCGGGCGATGCCGTAGGTGTTGCCCTTGCTGTCGGAGTAGGCGGCGTTGGTGTAGTAGTCCCAGTTGAAGACGTGGCTGTGCAGGTCGGTGGTGCCCAGGATGGAGAACGACCAGGTCTTCGGCGTCTTGCCGGGCCTGCGGTCGGCGGCCTGGGCGGGAGCCGCGGCCACGGTCCCCGCGGCGGCGACGGCCGCGCCGGTGACAGCCGACTTCTTCACGAACTCCCGGCGGTTCAGCGGTCTGACGGGCATACGGGGCTCCTGAGGCTGGAGAGGAGGCGAAGGGGAGGAGACGAGGAGGAAGCAGCGGCACTACCCGCGTAGATAGTTGCGTCCCCCTCTTCCCTTCGGAACCAGGAGCAACCCATGGGCCGGTCAAGGATGTCCATGACCGGCCCAACAAGCAGGGGATGAAAGGGGCTTACAGGAACGAGTTGATCTCGATCGTCTCGTCCCGACCGGGGCCCACACCGATCGCGGAGATCGGCGCGCCGGACATCTCCTCCAGCGCCTTGACGTAGTTCTGCGCGTTCTTCGGCAGGTCGGAGAAGGACTTGGCCTTGGTGATGTCCTCCGACCAGCCGGGCAGGGTCTCGTAGACCGGCTTCGCGTGGTGGAAGTCGCTCTGCGAGTACGGCAGTTCCTCGACCCGCCGGCCGTCGATCTCGTAGGCCACGCAGACCGGGATCTGCTCCCAGCCGGTCAGCACGTCGAGCTTGGTGAGGAAGAAGTCGGTCAGGCCGTTGACCCGGGTCGCGTACCGCGCGATCACCGCGTCGAACCAGCCGCAGCGCCGGTCGCGGCCCGTCGTCACGCCCCGCTCGCCGCCGATCCGGCGCAGCGCCTCGCCGTCCTCGTCGAACAGCTCGGTCGGGAAGGGCCCGGCGCCGACGCGGGTGGTGTACGCCTTCAGGATGCCGATGACCCGGCTGATCTTGGTGGGGCCGACGCCGGCGCCGGTGCAGGCACCGCCGGCGGTGGGGTTGGAGGAGGTCACGAACGGATACGTGCCGTGGTCGATGTCGAGCAGGGTGCCCTGCCCGCCCTCGAACAGGACGACCTTGTCCTCCTCCAGGGCCTGGTTGAGCACCAGGACGGTGTCGGCGACGTACGGCGCCAGCTTGTCGGCGTAGACCAGCAGCTCCTCGACCACCTGGCCGACGGCGATCGCGCGCCGGTTGTAGAGCTTGGTGAGGATCTGGTTCTTGACGTCGAGGGCCGCCTCGACCTTCTGGGTGAGGATCGACTCGTCGTAGAGGTCCTGGACCCGGATGCCGACCCGGTTGATCTTGTCGGCGTAGGTCGGTCCGATGCCGCGCCCGGTGGTGCCGATCTTCCGCTTGCCGAGGAAGCGTTCCGTCACCTTGTCCACCGTCACGTTGTACGGCGTGATGATGTGCGCGTTTCCGCTGATCAGGAGCTTGGACGTGTCGACGCCACGCTCGTTCAGACCGCTCAGCTCGGAGAGCAGGACCGACGGGTCGACGACGACTCCGTTACCGATGACCGGCGTGCAGCCGGGGGACAGGATTCCGGAAGGGAGGAGGTGGAGTGCGTACTTCTGGTCGCCGACGACCACGGTGTGGCCGGCGTTGTTGCCACCCTGGTACCGCACGACGTAATCCACCGAGCCACCGAGCAGGTCGGTCGCCTTTCCCTTGCCTTCGTCACCCCACTGAGCACCGAGCAGCACAAGTGCGGGCACGCGCGTACACCCCTTCCGGGCGGGGCATGTCCAAGGTCGGAGGCGTACGCGGCACGGCATGTGCCTCGTACACCGGCGACCCTCGTCGGCCGCGACCCGTCGGACCGGATGCCCCGGAATAGACGAAGCCCCTGGCGCAATAGCGCAAGGGGCTCTTGCACAAAGATGCTACCCGAGGAAGCGAGGCAGGACCGAGGTGGCGACTTCAGCGTCTTCCGATCAGCTGCTGGTGGTCATCGATCCGGTCGCCCGGAGCGCCGACGGGGAGTCGGTCCGCATCGCGAAAGACGTGCTCAGCGCGGGTGCCATGGCGAAGGTGTGCCTGCCGGAGGGGCCGGAGGAGTTCGCCCGGGCGCTGCTGCGCCGGGGGTCCCGGCGGCCGGTGGTGGTCGGCGACGACCGGGCGCTGGTGCGGGCGGTGTCCCTGTTGCACCGGCAGCGGGAGCTGGCCGGATGTGTGCTGTCGCTGGTGCCGGTGGGCAGCGCGTTGAGCGTGGCGGGCGCCCTCGGGGTGCCGACGGGGGCGGTCGCGGCGGCCCGGGCGGTGCTGGACGGGGTCGAACGCCGGCTGGACCTGCTGGTCGACGACAGCGATGGGGTGGTGCTGGGCGCCCTGCGCATCCCACCGCTGCTCGCGCGGGCGCCGGTGGCGGAGGCGGTGGGCCGCCCGTGGCTGCGCACGGCCCAGTCCCTCGTACGCACCCTGGTCCCGGCCCGCGAGACGCCGCTCCCGGCGCCCCGCCCGGCCCGTCTGCGCGTGGAGGTCGACGGCGAGCTGCTGGCGGATCTCGACCAGCCCCTGGAGGCGGTGTCGGTGACTCCGGGCGCCTCGGGGGTGGCCGAGGTGGAGGTGCGTCCCCTGTCGGTGGGCGCGGAGGCGTCTCCGGTACGGGCGGCGGGGCGGGTGGTGACGGTCTCGGGAGCGGACTTCCGCTACCGGGCGGACGCGGCGGTGTCGGGACCGGTACGCAGGCGGACGTGGCGGGTGGTGGAGGGGGCCTGGGGGCTGACGGTGCCGGTCACTTCGTAGCGGGGTCTTCAAGGAACGCTAGTCCCCGAAGATCTCCCGACGGTGCTCCCGCCACCGCTCCATCATCGTCGCGATCTCGCCCTCCACGAACTCGAAGAAGGCGAGGGTCTCGGCCATGCGGCGGCCCGCCGGGGTGTCTTCGCCGAGGCTCTCGACGCCTTCGCGCAGGGCCACTTCCCAGCGTTTGATGAGGGCGTCGCGGTTGGTGAGGGCCTCGTACCACTGGTCGCCGTGGACGCGGTACCGCTCGCGGCGCGAGCCGGGCTCCCGCTCCCGGAACACCATGTGCACCTGGGCCAGGTAGCGCACCGCGCCGGAGACCGCCGCCGGGCTGATCCGCAGCTGCTCGCCGAGTTCCGCGGAGGTCAGCACCCCCTCGTCGGAGGAGAGGATCGCGGCGAAGACCCGGGCCGGCATCCGCGGCAGCCCGGCCTCGACGAGCTGCGCCGCGAAGGACTCCACGAACTTCGACACGGCCTCCGCGTCCCGTGCGGCCCCGGCTGCTTCGCTCATGCGCTCATCCTATCCGGGCTTCACAGGATTCCTGAACTTCACAAAGTTCTGAAAGAAGCGTACGTTCTGGGCCATGACGAAGGCAATCACCGTCTCGGGACTGCACAAGTCCTTCGGCAGGACGCACGCGCTCGACGGCCTCGACCTGGAGGTCGCCGCCGGCGAGGTGCACGGCTTCCTCGGCCCCAACGGCGCCGGCAAGTCCACCACCATCCGCGTCCTGCTCGGCCTGCTGCGCGCCGACTCCGGCGCCGCCCGGGTGCTGGGCCGCGACCCGTGGCGGGACGCGGTGGAGGTGCACCGCCGCATCGCGTACGTCCCCGGGGACGTGACCCTGTGGCGCAACCTGTCGGGCGGTGAGGTGATCGACCTCTACGGCCGCCTGCGCGGCGGACTGGACGCGGCGCGCCGCGCCGACCTGATCGAACGCTTCGAGCTGGACCCCACCAAGAAGGGCCGCACCTACTCCAAGGGCAACCGGCAGAAGGTCGCCCTGGTCGCCGCCTTCGCCTCGGACGTCGACCTGCTCATCCTGGACGAGCCGACCTCGGGCCTGGACCCGCTGATGGAGGAGGTCTTCCAGCGCTGCGTGGAGGAGGAGCGCGAGCGCGGCCGTACGGTCCTGCTCTCCTCGCACATCCTCAGCGAGGTCGAGGAGCTCTGCGACCGCGTCAGCATCATCCGCAAGGGCCGCACCGTCGAGACCGGCTCCCTCGCCGACCTGCGGCACCTGACCCGGACCAGTGTGACCGCCGAACTCGCCGGTCCGCCCAACGGGTTGGCGCGCCTGCCCGGAGTACACGACCTCGACGTCCAGGGCAAGCGGGTGCGGCTCCAGGTCGACACGGACAAACTCGACGCCGTCCTGCGGCAGTTGAGCGAGTCGGGCGTACGGTCCCTGACCTCCACGCCGCCGACCCTGGAGGAGCTCTTCCTGCGCCACTACCAGGACGAGCAGAGCGGGGTGGCCCGATGACCTCCCTCGTGGGCACCGGCGTCCTCCTGCGCTTCAACCTCCGCCGGGACCGGCTGATGATCCCGGTGTGGGTCGCGGTCAACGCCCTGATGGTGCTGTCGATGCCGAAGTCGCTGGAGAGCCTGTACGGCACCCCGGCCGAACGCGCCGACCTGACCCACCAGGTGGCCACCAACGCCTCCTTCCGCGCGCTGATCGGCCCGGTCTTCGACACCTCCGTCGGCGCGCTGACGGCCTGGCGGGTCGGCGTGTACGCGGGCCTGCTCGCCGCGGCGACGAGCCTGCTGGTGGTCGTACGGCACACCCGGGACGAGGAGGAGAGCGGTCGGCAGGAGCTGGTGTCGTCGGCGGCGGTGGGCCGCCGGGCCTCCCTGACGGCCGCGTTGCTGGCAGCGGTGGTCGCCAACGGCGTCCTGGCGCTGCTGCTGGTGCTGGGCCTGGCGGGCCGGGGCGCGGCCGGCGCGCTCGCGCTCGGCCTCGGCATCGGGGCCACCGGCCTGCTCTTCGCCACGACGGCGGCGATCGCCGCCCAGCTGACCGAGAGCGCGCGCCTGGCCCGCGGGCTGACGGCGGCCGTGCTGGGCGCGGCCTTCGTGCTGCGCGCGGCGGGCGACTCGGCGTCGGACGACGGCTCGTCGGTGCTGACCTGGCTGTCCCCGCTGGGCTGGCTGGAGAACCTGCGCGCCTTCGCGGGCGAACGCTGGTGGGTGCTGCTGCTGTTCGCGGCGGCGGTCCTCGCGCAGGCCGCGGTGGCCTACACGCTGGCGGGCCGCCGGGACGTCGGCATGAGCTTCTTCCCCACCCGGCCGGGCCCGGCCGCGGGCCGCCTGGGCACCGCGGGCGCCCTGGCCTGGCGCCTCCAGCGGGGCGCGGTGGCCGGCTGGTCGGTCTCCTTCTTCCTCGTCGGCGTCGTCTACGGCGGCCTGACCGACGGGGTGGCCGATCTGGTCGGCGACAACCGAAGCGCCCGCGAGGTCTTCGAGCGCATGGGCGGCCAGAGCGGGCTCACGGACGCCTTCCTGGCCGCGATGATCGGCATGATGGGCCTGGTCGCGGCGCTGTACGCGGTCGGCTCGGTGCTGCGTCTGAACGGCGAGGAGTCCTCCGGCCGCGCGGAGCCGCTGCTGGCGAACGCCGTCAGCCGGCTGGGCTGGGCCGCCGGGCACCTGGTCATCGCCTTCGCGGGCTCGGCACTCGTCATGCTGCTGACGGGCCTGGGCTTCGTCGCCGGCTACGGCAGACAGGCCGGCCCCATCCTCGGCGCCTGCCTGGTCCAGCTCCCGGCGATCTGGGTGGTCGGCGGTCTGGCGGTGCTGCTGTACGGGCTGCTGCCGCGGGCGGCGATGGCGGCCTGGGGCGTCGCCGGCGCGATCCTGTTGCTCGGCTGGGTCGGACCCGCCCTGGACGCCCCCCAGACCCTCCTGGACCTCTCCCCCTTCGCCCACCTGCCCAAGCTGCCGGGCGGCGGGATGAGCTGGACACCGGTGCTGACGCTCCTGACGATCGCGGTCGCCCTCGTGGCCGCGGGCCTGGCGGGGCTGCGGCGACGGGACATGACGACCTGACGGGGCTCGGTCGACGTACCACCGACTGGTTGTCGCGGTCGACCAGCAGGCAGACGAGTGACCTCGACTGCCGTCAGGGCCGGTGTGGTCCCACCTCGACGCTCAGCCCCTCCAGCCCCCGGATCACGAAGTTCGGCTTGCGCTTCGGTTCCGCCGTCAGGCTCAGCGTCGGGGCCCGCTCCAGCAGGGCCGTCATGGAGGCGGCGAGTTCGATGCGGGCGAGCGGGGCGCCGATGCAGTAGTGGATGCCGGCCGAGAAGGAGATGTGCGGGTTGTCCCGGCGGGTGAGGTCCAGGCGCCCGGGGTCGGCGAAGACCTCGGGATCGTGGTTGGCGGAGCCGAAGAGCATGGCGATCTCCGCCCCGCGCGGGATCGTGACGCCGTCGATCTCGATCTCGTCCAGCACCCAGCGTTCGAAGAGCTGGAGCGGGGTGTCGTAGCGCATCAGCTCCTCGACCGCGGACGGGACCAGGGAGTGGTCGGCGCGCAGGGCGGCCAGCTGGCCGGGGTTGCGGAAGAGGGCGTACCAGCCGTTGACCGTGGCGTTGACGGTCGCCTCGTGACCGGCGTTGAGCAGCAGCACGGCCGTGGAGATCATCTCCTGCTCGGTGAGCCGGTCCCCCTCGTCGTGGGCGGCGATGAGCCCGGAGATCAGGTCGTCGCCGGGCTGCCTGCGGCGCTCGGCGATCAGTGCGCGGAGGTAGTCGGAGAACTCCACCGACGCCTGGACGGCCTTGCGCGCCGCCTCCTGCGACGGGTTCAGCTCGTACATGCCGCAGATGTCCGCCGACCAGGGCCGCAGCGGCGCCCGGTCGGACTCCGGGATTCCCAGCATCTCGGCGATCACGGCGACGGGCAGCGGTTCGGCGACGTCGGCGAGCAGGTCGCCGCCGCCCTTCTCGACCAGCGCGGACACCAGCTCGCCGGCGAGCCGTTCGACGTACGGCCGCAGCCGCTCGACGGTGCGCGGGGTGAACGCCTTCGACACCAGTCGCCGGATCCGGGTGTGGTCCGGCGGCTCCAGGTCGAGCATGCCGTGGTCGTTGAGGGTGTGGAACGGCTCGTGCTCGGCGGGGGGCGCGGTCCGTCCGAAGTCCTCGTGCGTGAACCGGTGCAGATACGTCCGCCCCAGCCGCCGGTCCCGCAGCAGCGCCGACACGTCGGCGTGGTGCGGGACGAGCCACTGGTCGGTGGGCTCGTAGTACTGCACCCGGCCCCGGGCGCGCAGATCGGCGTAGGCGGGGTACGGGTCGGCCAGGAAGTCCGGGTCCCACGGGTCGAAGGCTGCCATGACCGGACGCTAGCCCGAGGGTCCCCCGCCTGACCAGGGGTGTCTCAGCCCGGCGTGACCAGCCGGGCCTCGTAGGCGAACACCGCCGCCTGGGTGCGGTCGCGCAGGCCCAGTTTCACCAGGATGCGGCTGACGTGGGTCTTGATCGTCGACTCGGCCACCACCAGGCGCTCGGCGATCTCCGCGTTGGACAGGCCCTGGGCGATGAGGACCAGGACCTCCGTCTCGCGTTCGGTGAGGTCGCCGTAGGCCGCGTGCGCGGCGGGCAGCACACGCGGGGCCTCGGAGAGCTTGGCGAACTCGGTGATCAGGCGCCGGGTGACGGAGGGGGCGAGGAGGGCCTCGCCGGACGCCACCACCCGTACGCCGTCGGCGAGTTGGCGGGCCGAGGCGTCCTTGAGGAGGAAGCCGGAGGCGCCCGCGCGCAGCGCCTGGTACACGTACTCGTCGAGGTCGAAGGTGGTCAGGACCAGCACCTTGGCCGTGGTGTCCGCCGCCACGATCTCCCGCGTCGCCTCGATGCCGTTCAGCTCCGGCATGCGGATGTCCATCAGCACCACGTTGGGGGCGAGTTCACGGACGCGGTCCACCGCCTCGCGGCCGTTGACCGCCTCGCCGACCACCTCGATGTCGGGCATCGCGTTCAGCAGGACGGAGAAGCCCTCGCGGACCATCATCTGGTCGTCGGCGATCAGCACCCTGATGGTCATGCGTCCCCTTCGCCGTCGGCGATGGTGGTGGCGACCGGCAGGAACACCGTCACCTCATATCCCCCCTCGGGCGAAGGACCCGCGGTCATCTCGCCGTTGAGCATGGAGACCCGTTCGCGCATGCCCGTGATGCCGTGCCCGGCGCCGGGCGACGGTTTGACCAGCGCCGGCTGCGGCGGCGGGTCGTTGACTATGCGCAGACCCAACCCGCCCAGCACGTAGGAGACCTCCACCTTGGCCCGCGCGCCGGGCGCGTGGCGCAGGGTGTTGCTCAGGGCCTCCTGGACGATGCGGTACGCCGACAGCTCGACGCCCTGCGGGAGTTCCCGTACCGCCCCCGTCGTCGTGCGCTCCACCTCCAGGCCCGTCTCCCGGACGTTGGCGAGCAGCGCGTCCAGGTCGGCGAGGGTGGGCTGCGGGGCGTCGGGGGCCTCGTAGTCCTCGGCGCGCACGACGCCCAGCACGCGGCGCAGCTCGGTGAGCGCCGCCACCGCGTTCTCGCGGATCGTCGCGAACGCCTTCTCCAGTTCCGGCGGCGGGTTCTGCACCCGGTAGGGCGCCGCCTCCGCCTGGATGGCGACGACCGACATGTGGTGCGCGACCACGTCGTGCAGTTCGCGCGCGATGGTCGTGCGCTCCTCCAGCAGCGTGCGCCGGGAACGCTCGTGCGCGGTCACCGTCAGCTGGGCGGTCACCTCCTGGCGGGCCTCGCGGCGGATGTGCCAGACGGTGACGGCGAGCAGGGCGAGGGCGGAGAGGAACAGCAGCTCCACGGTGTTGGAGCCGAAGGAGTGCCAGTTGCGGAAGGCGCTCTCCAGCACGACGCCGTACGCCCCCGTCACCGCCCACATCCACGCGGCCGTGCGCGGCCGGGTGCGGACGGCGACGACGGTGAGCACCAGCAGGTGGCAGGCGAAGCTGCCGGGCAGCCACGGCCACTCGCCGTCCCATTCGCTCGCCGTGGCGGTGGCCAGCGGCGTCGCCGCCAGCGACAGCCAGAACGCGCCGACGGGCCGCACCATGGTCAGCAGGACCGGGGCCAGGGCGAGCAGACCGAGGAAGAGGTTGGTCCCCGCGCCGCGGAAGCTGCTGTTCGCGGCGATCAGCGCGGCCAGCAGGCCGCCCGCGCCGATCAGGGCGTGCGGGGTCCAGGTCGCGTACTCGCGGGCCCGGCCGGAGAAGCGGCGGGCCCAGCGCCCGTCGGCGCTCAGCCGGGGCAGCGGGCGGTAGGCGAAGGCGTCCTGGAACAGGTCCTGCCGCAGGCCGCGCAGGGCGTCCATGGCCGCCCGGAACTCCGGGCTGCGCGGTTTGTACGGCTGGAAGGCGCTCTCCGGGGGCTCCGGTCGCGTCGGCTGCGTCTGGGTCGTCTCGGTCACGTGCCACACCGTAGGCGGACCGGCGGGTAGCGGTCGTCACCAGTGAGAAGGGTCCTGCCGCCTCCTTCTCAGGTACTACGGCCGGCCCTCACCACGCCAGCTGTGCGATCTCCTCGGCGACCACCGCGCACGCGTCCGCCGCCGGGTCGATCAGCGGGAAGTGGCCGACGTCCTCCAGCAGCGTCAGGCCCACCACCTCGCCGGCCTTCGCCGCCGCGTCCGCGTAGGCCTCGGCGACCGCCTGCGGGACGACGAGGTCGGTGCGGCCCTGCACCAGCGTGGTCGCGATGCCGGTGGGCAGCAGCAGCGCCGGGTCGGCGTAGGGCCGCCGCTCGGCGAAGTGCTCGTCGCCGCCCAGGAGCTGGCGGGCGGCGCCGGCGCAGACATCCAGCTTCTCGGCGACCTCGAAGTCGGCGATCGGGGCGAGCGCGACGACACCACGCAAGGGGGCGGGGCGGTCGGTGCGCCAGGGGGCGTCGGCGGGCAGGAGGTGGCGGGCGGCGGCCCACAGGGCGAGGTGGCCGCCCGCCGAATGGCCGGTGACGACCGTGCGGCGCGGGTCGGCCTGCGGGAGCACCTCGCGCACGAGGGCGGGCAGCGCGTCCAGCGCGGCGGCCACGTCGTCGAAGGTGTCCGGCCAGCGGCCCGCGCCGGTGCCGCCCGCCGCGCTCCCGCGCCGGTACTCCACGCTCGCCACCGCGAAACCCCGTCTGGCCAGGAAGTCCGCGAACGGGGAAACGTGCCGGCGGTCGTGCGGCGCCCGCCAGGCGCCGCCGTGCAGGACCACGATCAGGGGGGCCAGGCCGCCCCCCGGCACCTCCCCGCGCGGGGCGTGGAAGTCGATCAGCTGGTCGGGGTGGTCCCCGTACCCGGCGGTGGAGTCGGGGTCGACCGCCGGGTGCGAGAACGCCGACTCCTCCTCGGCGGCGGCGCGGGCTGCTGCGGCGGCGTCCGGCATGCTCAACCTCTCAGCGACGTAACGGAGTCGGCCTGGCGGGAATGCGGCCGTTGGCCGGGACGGTACCAGGCCGATGACGTGCGCCGACACGCGGATGTCACGCTCGGTGAGGGGAAAACGGTTCTGTAGGGCCCGTTTCCCGCAGGCGGCCGCGGTCAGCCGCCCAGCGTCTCCCCCAGCACCCGCGCCGCCCGCTCCACGTCCGCGAAACCGACGTACAGCGGAGTGAAGCCGAAGCGCAGGACGTCCGGGTGCCGGAAGTCCCCCACCACTCCCCGTTCGATCAGCCGCTTCATCACGTCCCCGGCGTCGTCACAGCGCAGTGCGACCTGGCTGCCCCGCTCCCGGTGGGCCACCGGTGTCAGCGACTCCACCCGTCCCGCGGGCACGTACTCCGCCACGCACCGCAGGAAGAAGTCCGTCAGGGCGAGGGACTTGGCGCGCACGGCCTCGACCGAGACGCCCTCCCACACGTCGAGGGCCGCCTCCAGCGCCAGCATGGACAGGATGTCCGGGGTGCCGACGCGCCCGCGCAGGGCGCCCGCGGCCGGTGTGTAGTCGGCCCGCATGCCGAAGGGCTCGGCGTGCGAGTTCCAGCCGGGCAGCGGGGAGTCGAAGCGGTCCTGGAGGTCCGCCCGCACGTAGAGGTACGCCGGTGAGCCCGGGCCCCCGTTGAGGTACTTGTAGGTGCAGCCGACCGCGAGGTCCACCCCGTGCGCGTCGAGGCCGACCGGCAGCGCGCCCGCGCTGTGGCACAGGTCCCACACGGCGAGGGCGCCGGCCGCGTGGACCGCGGCGGTGAGCGCGGGCAGGTCGTGCAGCCGGCCGGTGCGGTAGTCGACGTGGTTGAGCAGCACGGCGGCGGTACGGCCGGACAGCGCGTCCGGCACCTGGGCGGGCGTCACCGCGCGCAGCGTACGGCCCGTCATCCGGGCCGCCGAGGCGGCTATGTAGCCGTCGGTCGGGAAGGTGGTCGCGTCGACGAGGACCTCGTCCCGCTCCTCCCCCGCGAGCCGTACCGCGCCCACCAGCGCCTTGAAGACGTTGACGCTGGTCGAGTCGCCGACGACGACCTGCCCGGCCGCGGCCCCGACCAGGGCGCCGATGCGGTCGCCGATCCGCTCGGGCGCCGTCCACCAGCCGCTCTCGTCCCAGGACCGGATGCGCAGCGCGCCCCACTGCCGGCGCACCACGTCGTCGACCCGCTCGGGCACGGCGGCGGGCAGGGCGCCCAGGGAGTTGCCGTCGAGGTAGACCACCTCGTCGAGCACGAACCGCTCGCGCAGCGCCGCCAGTTCGTCGGCGCCGTCCAGCTTCTGTGCCAGCGCGCCGAGTTCAGACATGGGACCGCGCCGTCCACAGCTCGGGGAAGACGTTCTTGCGGGCCCGCTTCTCCAGCCAGGCCACCCCGGCGGAGCCGCCCGTGCCGGGCTTGGCGCCCATGGCGCGGCGGGTGGCGACCAGGTGGTCGTTGCGCCAGCGCCACACCAGCTCGGCGACGTCCGTCAACGCCTCGCCCAGCCGCGCGATTTCGGCGTTCTGGTCACCGGCGTAGACGGCGGTCCAGGCGGCCTCGACCGCCTCGTTGGGCTCGTAGCGCCGGGAGACGTCACGCCGCAGCACGGAGGCCGGGATCGCGCAGCCGCGCCGCGCCATCAGCCGCAGCACCTCGTCGTAGAGGCTCGGCTCGGCGAGCGCCTTCTCCAGTTCGGCGTGGACGCGGGGCGCGCCGCGGTGCGGGACGAGCATCGACGCGGACTTCTCGCCGAGCAGGAACTCCAGGCGCCGGTACATCGCCGACTGGAAGCCGGAACCCTCGCCGAGGGCGCTGCGGTAGGAGTTGAACTGCGCCGGGGTGAGCTGGCCGAGCGGCTTCCAGGAGGCGTTGAGCGCCTCCAGCTCCCGCACAGAACGCTTCAGCGCGGCGATCGCGGTCGGCACGTCGTCCGACCGCAGCGCGGCGGCCGCGGTCTCCCACTCGTGGACGATGACCGTGAACCACAGCTCCATCACCTGGGTCGTGACCAGGAACACCATCTCTCCGGGATCGTCGGAGAGGGTGTGCTGGAGGTGGGTGAGCACGTCCGCCTTGACGTAGTCCTCGTACGGCGTCGTGCCGGCGAAGTCGAGATGCGGGGTCTCCGGCTCGTCGACCTCGTGAGCCTCTTGGGACATCGCTGTCTCCTGTTGTCACTCCGGGTAGCGGTCCGCCCCTGCCGTTACCGGCACGGGGGCCCCGGTCCCCACCCGAATCCTCACGGGTCACCCCCGGACAGTGCAAGGCCCGGCCGGAGCACGGCCGGGCCCGCCTGTGCCGGCACGCGGCTAGCCCAGGGTCTGGGCCGCCGTGGGTGAGGAGTCCTTCAGGAACTGGGTGCAGCGCTCGTACTCCTCCTGCTCGCCGATCGACTGGGCGGCGCGGGCGAGGGCGTGCAGGGCGCGCAGGAAGCCGCGGTTGGGCTCGTGCTCCCAGGGCACCGGGCCGTGGCCCTTCCAGCCGTTGCGGCGCAGGGCGTCCAGGCCCCGGTGGTAGCCCGTGCGGGCGTAGGCGTACGACTCCACGACACTGCCCCGCTCGAACGCCTCGTCGGCCAGCTGGGCCCAGGCCAGCGAGGACGTGGGGTACTTGGCGGCGACGTCCGCGGGCGGGGTGCCGCCCGCCAGCAGCTCGCGCGGCGCCGGGTCGTCGGGGAGGTGGGTCGGGGGCGGTCCCCCGAGGAGGTTCTCGTGAATCGACATGGCTTCAAGTCTGCGCCATCCGTGCGCGCCGGGCTCACCCGATCCGCTTCCCGGCCCGCTCCCCCTCCAGCGGCGGTGCCGTCACCGAGCCGTGGGTGCGGCATTCCGGGCGGCGGCAGCCCGGGGGGAGGGGGCGGACCGTGGCGAAGGCGACGGCCGATCCCGCCACCAGGACGCCCGCGCAGATGAGCATCGCCCGGCCGAACGCGTCGTCGAAGGCGCCCGGCGAGCGGTACGCCTCCGGGCCCATCCCGGCCAGCAGCGGCAGCGCGGCCACCGCGATCAGGCCGGCCGCGCGGGCCGCCGCGTTGTTGACGCCGCTGGCCAGGCCCGCCCGCGAGGCGTCGACGGAGCCGAGCACGGTCGAGGTCAGCGGCGCCACCAGGGTCACCATGCCGGCGCCCAGCACCAGCAGCGCCGGCAGCACGTCGGCCGCGTAGGAGGCGCCCGGGCCCACGCGCAGCATCAGCAGCAGGCCGGCCGCGCACAGCAGGGGGCCGACGGTGAGCGGGATGCGCGGGCCGATGCGGTCGGCCAGGGCGCCGGAGCGGGCGGAGAACAGCAGCATCATGGCGGTCGTCGGCAGCAGCGCCGTACCGGCGGCGAGCGCCGACCAGCCGACGGCGACCTGGAGCTGGAGGGCGGCCAGGAAGAAGAACCCGCCGAAGGCCGCGTACACGCACAGGGTGACCAGGTTGACGGCCGTGAACTGGCGGGAGGCGAAGATGTCCGGCGGCATCATCGGATCCGGGCGGCGCTTCTCCACGTACACGAAGGCCACCCCCGCCGCCACGCCCGCGACGGCGGTCACCGCGACCGCGACGGAGCCCCCGCGGGCCTCGATCAGCGCGTACGTCACCAGGGCGAGCGCGAGGGCGCCGAGGGCCGCGCCGAGCACGTCGAAGCGGCCGTGAGCGCGGCTGTCGGAGGACTCCGGGACGTGGCGTACGGCGATCGGCGCGCACAGCAGGGCCAGCGGGACGTTGAGCAGGAAGACCCAGCGCCAGCCCGGGCCGTCCACCAGCCAGCCGCCCAGGAAAGGGCCGACGGCCGCGCCGATGCCGCCGAACCCGGACCACAGGCCGACGGCCCGCCCCCGGTCGTCGGGGTGGAAGGACGCCTGGATGAGCGCCAGGGACCCCGGCGTCAGCAGCGCCCCGCCGACGCCCTGCAGGGCCCGGGCGGCGATCAGCACCCCGGCGTCCGGGGCCAGCCCGCACAGCAGCGAGGCCGCCGCGAACCACACCACGCCGATCACGAAGACCCTGCGCCGGCCGTAGTGGTCACCGAGCGAGCCGCCCAGCAGGATCAGGCCGGCCAGCGTCACCATGTAGGCGTTGACCGTCCACTGCAGGGCGGCCAGGCTCGCGTCGAGGTCGCGGCCGATGTGCGGCAGGGCGACGTTGACGACGGTCGAGTCCAGCATGGCCATGCTGGAGCCGAGGACGGTGGTGAGCAGGATCCACCTGCCCTGCGATGAGGCCAGCCGGACGTCGGGCATGCCCCAGGTATACAGCGAGCCCGGCGCCGTAGACAGACGCCGGGCTCACCGGTTGGGTCACTTGATCTTCGTGCCCGCGGACCGCAGGTTGGCGCAGGCCTCGACGACGCGCTTGGCCATGCCCGCCTCGGCCAGCTTGCCCCAGGTGCGCGGGTCGTAGGTCTTCTTGGAGCCGACCTCGCCGTCGACCTTCAGCACGCCGTCGTAGTTCTTGAACATGTGGTCGGCGACCGGGCGCGTGAAGGCGTACTGCGTGTCCGTGTCGATGTTCATCTTCACCACGCCGTTCTCCAGCGCGGTCGCGATCTCCTGCTCGGTGGAGCCGGAGCCGCCGTGGAAGACGAAGTCGAACGGCGCCTGCTTGCCGAACTTCGCGGCGACGCCGTCGCTCAGCTCCTTCAGCAGCTCGGGACGGAGCACCACGTTGCCCGGCTTGTACACGCCGTGGACGTTGCCGAAGGACGCGGCGAGCAGGTAGCGGCCCTTCTCGCCGAGACCCAGGGCCTCCGCCGTGCG
This sequence comes from Streptomyces sp. 7R007, assembly GCF_054850255.1. Classification (NCBI taxonomy): domain Bacteria; kingdom Bacillati; phylum Actinomycetota; class Actinomycetes; order Kitasatosporales; family Streptomycetaceae; genus Streptomyces; species Streptomyces sp. 7R007. The sequence continues at coordinate 158,398 of NZ_JBTWMV010000017.1, forward strand.
GATCGCGTCGTCGACCGTCGTGTACAGGGAGTCGTTGATCTCGTGCGAGACGCCGTCCTCCTCGCCGCCGGTCGGGGTGATCTCGACCTCGAGGATGATCTTCGCGGCGGCGGCGCGGGCCAGCAGCTCCTGCGCGATCTGGAGGTTGTCGGCGAGGGTCTCCGCGGAGCCGTCCCACATGTGGGACTGGAACAGCGGGTTCTGACCGGCCTTGACGCGCTCCTCGGAGACCGCGAGCAGCGGACGGACGTACCCGTCGAGCTTGTCCTTCGGGCAGTGGTCCGTGTGCAGGGCGACGGTGATGTCGTACTTCTTGGCGACGATGTGCGCGAACTCGGCCAGGGCGACGGCCCCCGTCACCATGTCCTTGTTGTGCTGGCCGCCCAGGAACTCGGCGCCACCCGTGGAGATCTGGATGATGCCGTCGCTCTCCGCCTCCGCGAAACCGCGCAGGGCCGCGTGCAGGGTCTGGGAGGAGGTCACGTTGATGGCCGGGTAGGCGAACTTGCCTGCCTTCGCCCGGTCCAGCATCTCGTTGTAGACCTCGGGAGTTGCGATGGGCATCTGTCCGCTCCTTGTATGTGCGGGTTGGCGTTCTGCGTGCTACGGCCCTGACCTAGACCTACGGGGTGACGTCGTCGTCGGCCCCATCTTTCCAGACGTGGCCGGATGCTTTGCCCGCCGTGTCCGGCTCAGTCCAGTCCGAGGTCGTCCTTCGAGTACGCGTAGAGGTACGGCACCCCGGCCCCCTCCTGGATCTTCTCCGCCGCGCCGGTCGCCCGGTCCACGATGGTCGCCACGGCGACGACCTCCGCGCCCGCCTCGCGCACCGCCTCGACGGCCGTCAGCGGGGAGCCGCCGGTGGTGGAGGTGTCCTCGACGACCAGCACCCGGCGGCCGGCGATGTCCGGGCCCTCGACCCGGCGCTGCAGCCCGTGCGCCTTGGCCGCCTTGCGCACGACGAACGCGTCCACGCGCCGGCCGCGGGCGGCGGCCGCGTGCAGGATCGCGGCGGCGACGGGGTCGGCGCCCATGGTCAGACCGCCCACGGCGTCGTACTCCAGGTCCGCGGTCAGGTCCAGCAGCACCTGCCCGACCAGCGGCGCGGCCTCCCCGTCGAGGGTGACGCGGCGCAGGTCGACGTAGTAGTCGGCCTCCAGACCCGAGGAGAGGGTCACCTTGCCGTGCACCACGGCCTTGTCCTTGATCTGCTGCAGCAGCTCGCCGCGTACGTCGGTCGTCATGCCAGCAGCTTAAAGGCGCCGCCAGGTCCAGGTGGTCGCCGCTTCCAGGGGTTCCAGCGGGGTGACCAGGCGGGGCGCGGTGTTCAGGCCGTCCGGGGGGCCGGTCTGGGGTTCGACACAGACGGCGGCCTCCTGTTCGTCGTAGACGACGACCCACTCCTCGCGGCTGGTCACCTTCAGCTCCAGCTGCCCGGGCCAGGTGAGGGTGACGTCGACGCCGCCCGGCATGCCGAAGCAGTCGTCCCAGGGGCCCGGCTTCGGCTCGATCCGGCGGCCGGTGGGCAGGTGGTCGTCCCCGCGCTCCTCCTGCCAGGCCGGGTCGAAGGCGAGCCGCACGTCCTCGCCGCCCAGGTTGCGGTGGAACCAGGGGTGCCAGCCGATCTGGGCCGGGAAGGAGGAGTCGTACGTCTCCACGGACATCGTCAGGGTCAGCGTGTCCGGGGTGAGGGCGACGTGCTGGGTGACCAGGCCGGTGTAGGGCCACGGCTCGGCCAGGTCGTACGTGATGACGGCCTCGTCGGCGCTCACGCGCGCGGTGCGCCAGGCGCCGTCGCGGACGGTGCCGTGGATGGCGTGCGGCGGGGAGTTGAGCGGCATCTGGTGCACGGCGGCGCCGTCCCGGAACCGCCCGTCCCTGATCCGCCCGCACCAGGGCACCATCGGGAAGCACCCGAACCGCTCGCCCTGGCGCAGCAGTTCCGTGCCGCCGACGCGCAGCCCGCCGATCCGGCCGCCGTTGCCCGGCAGCACGGTCGCCTCCGCGTCGCCCGCGGTCAGCGTGATGTCTTCGTTACTCACGGGACGACCCTACTGGGGCGATCAAGACCCCCGCCGGTACGTCCGCCGGACGCCGGCCGCGGCTCGTCAGCGCCGTCGGCGCAGTGCCCGGCCGACCACGATCGCCGACGCCAGGGCGAGGGCCGCCGCGGGGGCCGCCCAGCGCAGCGGGGAGCCGGGGGCGACCGTCTGCGGTGCGGGGACCGGGGCGTAGCGGCCGCGGGGCGGCGCGTGGTCGACCTCCTCGGCGCTGCGGCCGATCATCGTGCGCCGGGCGTGCGCGGCCTCGGCGGGCGGCTCCGGCGACTCCCCGAAGTCCTTCACCCCCCCGGCGTCCTCGTCCTCCTCGGGGCCGAGCGAGGGCGCCGGCACGTCGACGTCGAAAACGGAGGCCCGCACCTCCTCGTCCCCACCGGTCCCAGAAACGTCCTCGCCATCGCCACCGGGCGCGGGGGCAACGTCGGCATCGGCACCGGGCGCAGGGGCGCCGTCGGCATCGGCGCCGGGCGCAGGGGCGCCGTCGGCATCGGCGCCGGGCGCAGAAGCGGCATCGGCGTCATCGGCTGGCATCGGGGCGTCGTCGGCATCGGCGCTGGACGGAGAAGCGGTGTCGGCATCGGCGGCGGGCGGAGAAGCGACGTCGGCGTCATCGGCGGGCACGGAACCGGTGTCGGCATCGGCGCCGGATACGGAAGCGACCTGGGCATCACCGGCGGGCATCGGGGCGTCGTCGGCGTCCGGGGTGGCTTCGAAGTCCGTGGTCGCCTTGGGTTCGAACTCCTGGGTGACGAGGGGCTCGGGCGGCTCGGTCTGCTGGGCGAGGTTCTCCGCGAAACGGTTCAGCAGGCGCAGCACGGCGGCGGCGACCGTGTCCGCGGGCAGTTCCGTGACCCGCCCGTCGGCGTCCGCCGTGCCCTCGAAGGCCAGCGTGGCGCCGCCCTCGGCCTCCCGGACGCGGAGCGTCAGCGCGAGCTTGACCGACCCGGTGCCGCGCGACTCGGCGGCCTCGCCCTCGGCCGCGTACGAGCCGTCGTCCCGCGCGGTCACGCGCACCGCGCCGCGGTAGGTGACGGAGTGGCTGCCGACGCGCACCTTCAGCCGCCCCGCGACGGGATCGGCACCGGCGTCCTGCTGGAGCCCGGGAACCGCCCGGGCGACACGGGCGGGGTCGGCCAGGGCCGCCCGCAGCGTCTCGACCGAAACCGGAACGAACACCTCATGCTCCATGTCGGGGGAGCCTACCCAGGGCACCGGGTCCTGCACCCCCGTTGGTCGAAAGTGACCGCATGTCCGTGTCGCCGAAGTGTCGCCGCCCCGGACGGACCGGTCGTCTCAGCCTCCCGGCGTCACCAGCCCCGTCTCGTACGCCACGACCACCACCTGCGCCCTGCTCGCCAGGCCCAGCTTGGTCATCGTCCGGTTGAGGTGGGTCTTGACCGTGGCCTCGCTGATGAAGAGGCGGTCGGCGGCCTCCGCGTTGGTCAGACCGCGGGCGACCAGTTTGAGGACGTCCAGCTCGCGACCGGTCAGCGCCGCCAGCCCCGGCGGCGGCTCGGGACCGGCCTCGGACGCCGTCCGGGTGAACGCCTCCACCAGGCGCCGGGTGACCGCGGGCGCGAACAGCGCGTCGCCTCCGTGCACGGCGGTCACCGCGGCGAGGAGGCGTTCGGGACCGGCGTCCTTCAGCAGGAAGCCGGCGGCGCCCGCGCGCAGGGCGCCGTAGACGTACTCGTCGAGGTCGAAGGTGGTCAGGACCAGCACGCGCGGGGCCGGGTCCGCCGCGTCCGCGAGAATCCGCTCCGTCGCCTCGATGCCCGTCATCCCCGGCATCCGGATGTCCATGAGGACGACGTCGGGCCGGGTCTTCGCCGCCAGCACCACCGCCTCCGCGCCGTCGGCCGCCTCCCCCACCACCTCCATGCCGGGTGCGGCGCGCAGCAGGGCGACCAGTCCGCTGCGGACGAGGAACTGGTCGTCGACCACGAGCACTCTGATCACGTCGGTCATGGCGCTCCGGCGTCCTTCCGGCGCGCGGTCGCCACCGACGTCGGCAGGGTCAGGTGCACGCCGAATCCCCCCTCGCTGCGCGGGCCGACGACGATCGTCCCGCCGTAGAGCTTGGCCCGCTCGCGCATCCCGATCAAGCCGTGCCCGCCCCGGTCCCGCATTCCGTCCTGTTTCACCCCCTTCGCCGTGCCGCTCACCGGGCCGCCGCTGCCGTCGTCGGTGACGGAGAGGGTCATCTCGCCCGTGCGGTAGGCGAGTTCGACGCGGGCATGGGCTCCCGGGGCGTGTTTGAGGACGTTGGTCAGGGCCTCCTGGAGGACGCGGTAGAGGCACAGCTGCACGCCGGGCGGCAGCGGCCGGGGCTCGCCCGTGACGGTCAGGTCCACGGGGACGCCGCCCGCGCGCACCCGGTCGACCATCTCGGCCAGCTGGTCCAGGCCGGGCGCGGGGGCGCCGTCCGCGCCCGAGACGCCGTCGGCCCGCAACAGGCCGAGCATGCGCCGCAGTTCGGCCAGGGCCTCGCCGCTGGCGCCCGCGATGGTGTCGAGGGCCTCGCGGGCGGTGGCGGTGTCGGAGGTGAAGACGAACCGGGCGAGGCCGGCCTGGACGTTGATCACCGCCATGTGGTGGGCGACCACGTCGTGCAGTTCCCGGGCGATGCGGACCCGCTCCTCGGCCACCTCCCGCCGGGCCCGTTCGGCCTGCTCGGCCTTGAGCTGCCGGGTCAGGTCGGCGGTTCGGCGGGCGGTGTGGCCGAACCACCACAGCACCAGCGGATAGGCGACGGACTGCGCCACCACCGACGCCATCGAACTGCCCTCGGTCACCACCCCCGCGTAGATCCACACCGCGGTCATCAGCGCGGCGCAGACCGCGGTGGTGCGGGCCGGGCGCAAGGAGGCCACGGTGTAGAACGCCAGCATCGGGCCGAGGGAGTTGACCACCGGCCAGTCACCGCGGGAGACGTAGAGGGCGGTCGTCGCCAGGACGAGGACGCACACCGCCACCGGCGCGCGGTTGCGCAGGAACGTCGGGAGGTTGGCGAGCGCGACGAGCGTCCAGGCGAGCGCGTCGAGTGCGGGCCGGCCCTGGGCCGGGGACTCCCTGCCGAGCAGGACGGCCACGGTCGTCTGCGCCGTCGTGATCAGGCCGTCGACGACGAGGGGGTGGATCCGCATTGCCGCAGGGTAACCGCGGTGCTCCGGACGGGGCGTCAACCTCCGGCGGTACCGCGGAAGTTGCAGGAACCGGCCCGGTACCGCCGGGGTTGGGGCGCGGTTCCAACCGGTGGGGGATTCGGGGGCGGGCGAGGCACCCGTAGCTTCTGGGTGCGGGCCGGAACGGGGGCTCAACGGGGGCCAACGGGGGATCCGGTCCGCTCTACGGGAGGAACGGCACATGTCACTTCGTACGAAGACCGCAGCGCTCGCCGTCGTCGCCGCGCTCGGCGGCGGGCTCGCGCTCACCGCGACGCCGGCGTCCGCCAGCGTGAGCCAGGGCTACGTCTCCGGCTCGGGCAGCCCGGCCAACGACTGGGGCGACGAGGGCACCCTGTCCGCCACCAGCCACGCCCGCAGCAACGCGACGGTGCTGGTGCAGCTGGTCCTGTGGGCCGACGGGGTCAAGGAGCAGAACGGCACGGCGTTCGACTGGTCCGACATCGACGGCAAGTACGGGCCCAACACCACGTACGCGGTGAAGCAGTTGCAGAAGAAGTTCAACAGCGACTTCCGCTCGGGGCTGGTCGTCGACGGCAAGGCGGGCCCCAAGACCCTGGGTGTCGCCGACGGGTTCCTCGCCGACAACGGCAACGGCACGGTCACGTACGTCGGGTACAAGCACGACGTCACCTTCAAGCGCAGCGGTGGCAAGTACTACGTGAAGGTCAGCAGCGCCCGCGGCTGGAAGGTCGCCTCCTACAGCACGCTGAACGCCGTCTGAGCCACGCCGGGGGGCAGCGGGGGAACACGGCGGTCCGTCCCGCCACGGGGAAGCGGGACGGGCCGCCTGCCGTCGCTCCTCAGCCCGCGTAGCGGGGGTGGACGAGCGTCGACGGGTCGACGTCCGTGACGCGCGTGCCGGCTGCCGCCCGGGCGTCCGCGGCGAGGCGGGCGTCGGTGAGGGTGCGCGGGCGCGGGGCGCGCGGGTCGAGGGCCGGCCGCGGGGGCGTGCGGGCGGCGAGGACGAAGCCCCAGTCGCGCGGGGCCCGGGAGGTGCCCGCGAAGCGGTCGGGGCCGGCGGCGAAACCGGGGTCCCGGCCGCCGACGCGGTAGGGGACGGTGCGCAGGCCGGCGGCGCGGACGGTGGCGTCGACGGTCCAGAACGCGCGGGTGCGGCCGGTGACCGGGCCGACGTGCACCGCGAGGCGTCCGCCGGGGGCGAGGGCGCGGCGCGCGAGGCCGTAGAACTCCTGCGAGTACAGCTTGGTGCTGGCCGTGATGCCCGGGTCGGGCAGGTCGGAGATCACCACGTCGTACGCGGCCGCCGGCGCCGTACGCAGCCAGCCAAAGGCGTCGGCGGTGGTGACGTGGACGCGGGGGTCGTCGTAGACGTGGCGGTTGAGCCGGGACAGGGCCGGGTCGCGGCGGGCCAGCCGCACCACCCCGGCGTCGAGTTCGACGACGTCCACCCGCCGCACCCCGGGATGGCGCAGCACCTCGCGGGCGGCGAGGCCGTCACCGCCGCCGAGGACGAGCACGCGCGCGTGCGGGCCGTTCATCGCGGGGTGGACGAGGGCCTCGTGGTAGCGCAGTTCGTCGTGGCCGCTGACGCGCAGGCGGCCGTCGAGGTAGAGGTCGAGGGGGCGGCCGTGGGTGCCGCCGGTGAGGACGATCTCCTGGCTGTCGGTCTGCACGGCCACCCGGACGTCCTTGCCGTACACCGCCTGGCGGGCGGCCCGTTCGAAGTCGTCGACCAGGACGGCCGCGGCCGCCAGCAGGCCGAGCACGGTGACGTTGGCGACGATCAGCAGCCAGCGGGCGCGGCGGGTGAGGTCGCGCCGGAAGAGCCCGAGGACGAGGGCGAAGCCGGCGACCGCGTTGACCGTGCCGGTGATCAGGGCGCCGGTCAACTGGCCGAGCAGGGGCAGCAGGAGGAAGGGGAAGGCGAGGCCCCCGACCAGCGCGCCGACGTAGTCCGCGGCGAACAGGTCGGCCACCGCGCCGCCCGCGTCCTGCCGCCGGATGCGCTGGATGAGCTCCATCAGCAGCGGGACCTCGGCGCCGATCAGCAGGCCGATGGTCAGCGAGAAGGCGACCAGCAGCCAGCGCGGCCCGTCGGCCCACGGGCCGCCCCAGTCGCCGGTCCAGGCGAAGACGGCGTACAGCGCCATGGCGCTGCAGCCGCCGACCAGCGCGAGAGCGACCTCGATGGCGCCGAAGCCGGCCGCGGCGTGCCAGCGCAGCTTCTTCGCGGCGAGCGAGCCGACACCCATCGCGAACACCATCACGGACAGCACGACGGAGGCCTGGGTGACCGAGTCGCCGATCAGGTACGAGGCCAGCGCGACCAGTTCGAGCTCGTACACCAGTCCGCAGGCCGCGCACACGAAGGCGCACGCGAGCACCAGGAACCGGCCGGTCGCGGCCCGCACGGGCAGCCGCGCGGGGCCCGCCCAGGGGGGTGGGGGGCCGGGCGGGGCCGGCGCGTGCGGTTCGATCACGACTGCGACGTTACGTCACGCCCGAGTCACCCTTCGTCACCCACACGTGTGGAACTGGGCGCCGATCGGGTGCCGGGCGTTTGGACCGTGCGTCCGTACGCCCACCCGTGTGCGGGTGGCGACCAGTTGCCCGTCCTGCGGGTAGGCGTGCCAGGTGCGCCAGTGCACCTGGCCCTCCCGCCGCTGGGCGAGCATCGCGGTGAAGGCGTGCGGGCTGCCGGGGAACACGCCCGCCAGGCCCTGGGGGTGATCGGCGACGAGCGCGAGCAGTTCCTGCGCCCGCCCCGCGAAGGACCCCGGCGTCAGGGCCTCGACCCGGGCCGCGAACTCGTACTCCCAGTCGCCGACCCGCTTGGCGACGCCCAGGGGCAGCGGTGTGCTGCTGCCGGGGATGCACGCCACCGTCTCCGAACAACTGCCCTGCTCCTCCTCCAGGAGCACCTGGTGGGACGCGCCGAGGAGTCTCAACTGCAGCTTCGCGCCGTTCAGTTCGAGGTCGAGCGTGGACAGCGCGGGAAGCGCCTCGCGCCCCAGGGCCCAGGCGAGGTCGGCCGCGCGCGTGTCGGTGTAGGCGGTGTTCAGGGTCGTGAGCATGGGTCGGCTCCGCTAGCACGCAAAGATGAGGTGGGGGTCCGGGGCACCCCGGTCGACACCGGGAGATCGGCCCGGCCAGCCCAGTCGGAACGTCGGTGGGGGGTGAAGTGCGCAGGGCGTCCGAGGGGCTGCGTTGGTGATTTAGAGGGAATCATGAACTGTGGCGCCGCCACAGCGTTTTTACCCAACTTCGTGGGGTTTCCATCCCTCAGAGGGCTCCCCAGCTCAACTGTTCAACCACGGCGTACGCCATGAGGGCGGCGCGCGCGCCGGAGCGGACGAGCGCCCGCCGGGTCGTGTTCCCGGCGGGCGCTCGCCCGTACGGATGCGGTTCTCCCTGCCGGAGCTCGGCTGCCCCGTGTCAGCTGCCTCCACCGCATCCGCCGCCCCCACCGCAGGACGACCCGCCCCCGCAGGAGGAGTGACCGCCGCAGGAGTGACCGCCACCGCAGGAGTGGTGCCCTCCGTGATGTCCCCCGTGGTGCCCGCCGGACGAGCCGCCGGACGAGCCGCCGTCACCGGCCCACCAGCTGCCGGCGGCGCCCCCGGCGGAGCGCCGCGCGCCCCTGTACGACGTCTTGCGCCCACCGCGCCCACCGCGCCCGGCGGCCGCGATGCCGACGACCGCGATCCCCACCGCGACCAGCGCCAGGATGATGCCGATCCCCATGGCGTCACCCTCCTTCCTGTCCCCGTGAACCCCGGCTCGACCGGGGTGCCCGTGGGATGCCCCACCCCGTCACCGCCCAAAGCAGAGTTGAGCAACTCCAGAGCTTCGGCGCAGGATGGCCCGCATGACCTCCAGTGCCCGACCCCTTCTCAACCGCCGGCTCACCGAGTTCGGGACGACGATCTTCGCCGAGATGTCGGCCCTGGCCCTGCAGACCGGCGCCATCAACCTGGGCCAGGGATTCCCCGACACCGACGGCCCCGAGGAGGTCCGCGAGGCGGCCGTACGGGCGTTGCGCGACGGGCGCGGCAACCAGTACCCGCCCGGCCCCGGCGTGCCCGAGCTGCGCGCCGCGATCGCCGCGCACCAGGAGCGCCGTTACGGCCTGACCTACGACCCCGGCACCGAGGTCCTGGTCACCGCGGGCGCCACCGAGGCCATCGCCGCGAGCCTGCTCGCCCTGCTGGAGCCCGGCGACGAGGTGATCGCCTTCGAGCCGTACTACGACTCCTACGCGGCCTGCATCGCGATGGCGGGCGGCACGCGCGTGCCGGTCACCCTGCGCCCCGCCGACGGTTCCTTCCGGCTCGACCTGGACGAGCTGCGCGCCGCCGTCACCGACCGCACCCGCCTCCTGCTGATCAACACCCCGCACAACCCGACCGGCACGGTCCTCACCCGCCAGGAGCTGGCCGCGATCGCCGAACTGGCCGTCGAACGCGACCTGCTGGTGGTCACCGACGAGGTGTACGAGCACCTGGTCTTCGACGAGGCCGAACACCGCCCGCTGGCCACCCACCCCGGCATGCGCGACCGCACGGTGACCATCGGCTCGGCCGGCAAGACCTTCTCCTTCACCGGCTGGAAGGTCGGCTGGATCACCTCGTCCCCCGCCCTGGTCGCCGCCGTCCGCTCGGCCAAGCAGTTCCTGACGTACGTCTCCTCCGGGCCCTTCCAGTACGCCGTCGCCGAGGCGCTCGCCCTGCCCGAGAGCTACTTCACCGCCTTCCGCGACGACATGCGCGTCAAGCGCGACCTGCTGGCCGCGGGCCTCACGGAGGCCGGGTTCAAGGTCTTCAGGCCCGCCGGCACCTACTTCATCACCACCGACATCCGCCCCCTCGGCGAGAGCGACGGCTTCGCCTTCTGCCGCTCCCTGCCGGAACGGGCCGGCGTCGTCGCCATCCCCAACGCCGTCTTCTACGACCACCGGGAGGCCGGCGCCCCCTTCGTGCGGTTCGCCTTCTGCAAGCGCACGGAGGTCCTGGAGGAGGCGGCGAAGCGGCTGGCCCAGCTGCGCTGACGCCGACTTCCCTCCAGGCGGCCGCGAACTGCGTTATTTTCACGCCTGGTTGCCCCGGAGACCGCAGGGAGAGGCCGTGACCGCCATCTCGGACGTCCATGCCGACGCCATGGCCTACGTCTGCGCGCACCGCGACCGACTCCGGGACGAGCTGCGGCAGCTGGGCGACGGCCACGAGCAGGTGCTGGAACGGCTGCTGGAACAGGCGGCCGGGGACGCGGACGGCTGGGCGGAGCTGCTGGACCGGCTGGACGAGGCGCTGCTGGCCGAGGGCGACGCGCTCGGGCTGTACGGGCGCGGAGCGCGCGGTCCGTCCGTACGGGACCTGCGGCCGGCCGGGATCGCGGCTGCGCCGGCCGGCGAGGTGGTGTACGTCTGCCCCGGCGCGCGGTGCTCGCGGCACTGGTGGCCCGAGAGCGGCGGCGACACCCCGGCCTGCGCGGTCGAGGGCCGCCCGCTGCGGCGGGCGCGGCTGTAGCCGTGGGCGGGTTCCTGTCGGAGCTGGGCAAGCGGCTCGCCGAGCGCTGGCTGTCGCTGCTCGCGCTGCCCGGGGCGCTGTACCTGGCGGTGGCGGCGCTGGCGGTGACGCTCGGGCAGCGGCACCCCTTCGACGTACCGCGGCTGACCCGGCAGGTCTCCGGGTGGGCTGCGGCACCGGCCGCCCGTACCGTCGGCGGACAGCTGGTCTTCCTCGCGGCTGCGCTCGCCGCGGCGGCCGCGGTGGGACTGCTCGCCCAGGCCGCCGGTTCCCTGGCCGAACGGGTCGCCCTCGCGGCGGACTGGCGTGGCTGGCCGGGACCCTGCCGCCGGGCCGCGGCGGCCGTCGTCGCGCGCCGGGAGCGGCGCTGGCAGGCGGCGCGGGGCGCGTATCTGCGGCTGCGGGAGGAGGCGGCCGTACGGCTCGCCCGGGGCGGCGGACGGGCGGATCCGACCGCGCGGCACGCGGCGTACCGCGCGATGGTCCGCGTCTCCGCGCAGGTCCCGGACCGGCCCACCTGGAGCGGGGACCGCCTGCATTCCGTCGCGGTGGCCCTGGAACGGGACCTGCACCTGGAGCTGGCGGTGGTGTGGCCCCCGCTGTGGCTGACCCTGCCCGACACCGCGCGCGCCGAGATCTCCGCCGCCCGCCAGGCCCTGACCCGCGCCTGCCTGCTGCCCGGCTGGGCCGCGCTGTACCTCGTCCTCGCCGTGTGGTGGTGGCCCGCCATCCTGGTCTGCGCCGCCCTCGTGCTCACCGCCCGGCTGCGCATCCGCGCCGCCGTCGACACCTACGCCCTGCTCCTGGACGCCTCCGTACGCCTCTACGCGGGGGAGCTGGCCCGCACCCTGGGCATCGAGCGCACCGGGCCGGCGGACGCGGAGACGGGGGACGCGGTGAGCCGTCTGCTCGGGTCGTGACCGCGAGGGCCGTGACCGAAAGGGCCCTGTAGTCCGGCGTCACGTCGCCACGCCGTGCGGGCCGTATCCGTACCCGCCCGGACGCATCCTGCTCGCACATGTCGCGTTCGCCCTGCAATGTGCCGATGTGACTCACGTCAGCACCCTCGTCCCGCGTCCCCTCGGCAAGCCCGGCGGGCCCGGCGTCCGGGGGCGGTCCGGCCGGCTGCCGGCGCCGGCGGCGACGCTCGCCGGCGCGCTCGGGCTGTTCCTCGCCGCCCGGCTGCTCGGCGTCGCCGTGCTCGCGCTGGTCGCCTGGTCCACCGGCCGGCGGCCGCTCGCGCTGCTCGGACGGTCCTGGGACTCCCAGTGGTACCTGGGGATCGCCGCCCACGGCTACGGCCACGTCGTGCACCTCCGGCCCGGCGTGGTCTTCGACGACCTGGCGTTCTTCCCGCTCTACCCGGCGCTGGTGCGCGCCGTCGCCGCGCTCAGCCCGCTCGGCTGGGGCGCGGCGGGCCTGGTGGTGTCGTGGCTGGCGGCGGGTGTCGCCGCGTGCGGCATCCACGCCCTCGGCGTCCGGCTGCACGGGCGGGCCGTGGCCGCCGCCCTGGTCCTGGTGTGGGGCCTGCTGCCGCACTCCGTGGTGCTGTCGATGGCGTACACCGAACCCGTGCTCACCGCCCTCGCCGCCTGGTCGCTGTACGCCGTGCTGGAGCACCGCTGGCTGTGGGCGGGGGCGCTGGCCGCGCTCGCGGGGCTGTCCCGGCCGAACGGTTTCGCCGTCGCGGCGGCGGTCCTCGCGGCGGCGGCGTGCGAGGTGTGGCGCGGCCGCGGAAAAGTTGCCCACAGCCTGTGGACGGGCGCCGCGCTCGCGCCGCTGGGCTGGGCGGCGTACGTCCTGTGGGCGGGCCGGCGCGCGGGCGACCCGCTGCGCGGCTACTTCGCGGTGCAGCGCAGATGGGGCTCCCGCTTCGACTTCGGCCGGGGCTCCCTGCGCTTCGTCCGCCACCTGCTCCTGCACGGCGACCGCTTCGTCTTCCCCATGACGATGGTGATCGTCGCGGCGGCCGTGGTCCTGTACGCCCTGCTCCTCGTCGACCGCGCCCCGCTCCCGCTGCTGGTCTACGCCGGCGTCCTGCTCCTGGTGGCCCTCGGCGGCTCCGGGTTCTTCGAGTCCAAGCCGCGTTTCCTGCTGCCCGCCTTCCCCCTGCTGCTGCCCCTGGCCCGGGCCCTGGTCCGCACGGCGAGAGCCCGGCCCTGGCACGCGACCGTGGTGGTCGGCGCCCTGGCCGGGCTCTCGTTCGCTTACGGCGCGTACCTGGTCGTGCTCGCGCACACGCCGCTGTAGCGGGTCTGCGGAGGACTACTCTTCGTCGTCCTCCGGCTTGTCCGCGTCGTTGACCTCCTGCTCCAGACCGAGCTGCTCGACGAGCCACCGGTCGAACTCGATCGCGGCGCGCACCCAGCTGACGGTCGAGGAGACGAAGTGCTCCAGGCTGACACCGGTGCCGATCAGCATCTGCGCCTCGCCGATCAGGCGGACGGTGCCGTCGTCGTGGGTGTGGCTGTAGACCTTGGGCCACAGGGTCCGGCGGTTCCAGTCGTCGATGGACTCCAGCAGCTGCGGCTTCTCGTCGATCTTGTGGGGCCGGTCGTAGAAGGTCCGCACGGAGAAGACCTGCTGGTCGCCTTCCCCACGGAACATGAAGTACGTGCGGAACTGCTCCCACGGCGCCGCGAGGTCACCCTCGTCGTCGACGACGTACTTGAGCTCCATCTGGTCGAGGAGCTGCTTCACGAGGTCCTGATCCGGGACGACGGGGCCCGCCGGTCCTTGGGGCTGCGGCTCGGGCTGGCCCCCGAAGTTCGGAATCGAGGACGGGTCGATGCTCACCGTGATTTTCCCTTCGTACGGATGCCGCCATCCTCCCCCATGCGGGGAGGGGGGTGGCAACCCCGGCACCCTCCGTTACAGGGTCTTTCCGGTGGCGGGTCCCACGATCAGGCCGTCTCCGAACGCGTCCACCCGGACCGTGTCGCCGTCCTTGACCTCGCCGGCCAGGATCTCCTTGGCCAGCCGGTCGCCGATGGTGGTCTGGACCAGGCGGCGCAGGGGGCGGGCGCCGTAGGCCGGGTCCAGGCCCTCCGTGGCGAGCCAGGACAGCGCCTCGTCGGTGACCTCCAGGGTGAGCCGGCGTTCGGCCAGCCGCTTGGCCAGGCGGTTGATCTGGAGCCGGGCGATGCGCTCCAGTTCCGGCTTGGTCAGGGCGGAGAAGACGACCAGGTCGTCCAGGCGGTTGAGGAACTCCGGCTTGAAGGAGGCCCGTACCACCTCCAGGACCTGTTCCCTCTTCTCCTGCTCGGAGGTGAGGGGGTCGACCAGGAACTGGCTGCCCAGGTTGGAGGTGAGCACCAGGATCGTGTTGCGGAAGTCGACCGTGCGGCCCTGGCCGTCGGTGAGGCGGCCGTCGTCGAGGACCTGGAGCAGGACGTCGAAGACCTCGGGGTGGGCCTTCTCGACCTCGTCCAGCAGGACCACGCTGTACGGGCGGCGGCGCACCGCCTCGGTGAGCTGGCCGCCCTCCTCGTAGCCGACGTAGCCGGGAGGGGCGCCGACGAGCCGGGCGACGCTGTGCTTCTCGCCGTACTCGGACATGTCGATGCGGACCATGGCCCGCTCGTCGTCGAAGAGGAAGTCGGCGAGCGCCTTGGCCAGTTCGGTCTTGCCGACGCCCGTGGGGCCGAGGAAGAGGAAGGAGCCGGTGGGGCGGTCGGGGTCGGCGATGCCCGCGCGGGTGCGGCGGACGGCGTCGGACACCGCCTGGACGGCCTCGGCCTGGCCGATCAGGCGCTTGCCCAGTTCCTCCTCCATGCGCAGCAGCTTCTGCGTCTCGCCTTCGAGGAGGCGTCCGGCGGGGATGCCGGTCCAGGCGGCGACGACGTCGGCGATGTCGTCGGAGCCGACCTCCTCCTTGACCATGGTGTCCCGGGCGGCCTCCTCCTCGGCCTCGGAGGCGGCTTCCAGGTCGCGTTCGAGGGCGGGGATCTCGCCGTAGAGGAGCTTGGAGGCGGTGTCGAAGTCGCCGTCGCGCTGGGCGCGTTCGGCCTGGCCGCGCAACTCGTCCAGCTTCTCCTTCAGCTCACCGACGCGGTTGAGGGACTGCTTCTCCTTCTCCCAGCGGGCGGTCAGGCCCCGCAGCTCCTCCTCCTTGTCGGCGAGGTCGCGGCGCAGCTTCTCCAGGCGCTCGCGGGAGGCGGGGTCGGTCTCCTTCTCCAGCGCGAGCTCCTCCATCTTCAACCGGTCGACGGAGCGCTGGAGTTCGTCGATCTCGACCGGGGAGGAGTCGATCTCCATGCGGAGGCGGGAGGCGGCCTCGTCGACGAGGTCGATGGCCTTGTCGGGCAGGAAGCGGGAGGTGATGTAGCGGTCGGAGAGGGTGGCGGCGGCCACCAGGGCGCTGTCGGCGATCTGGACCTTGTGGTGGGCCTCGTAACGGCCCTTCAGGCCGCGCAGGATGGCGATCGTGTCCTCGACCGTGGGCTCGGCGACCAGGACCTGCTGGAAGCGGCGCTCCAGCGCGGGGTCCTTCTCGATGCGTTCGCGGTACTCGTCCAGGGTCGTGGCGCCGACCATGCGCAGCTCGCCGCGCGCGAGCATCGGCTTGAGCATGTTGCCGGCGTCCATGGCCGAGTCGCCGCCGGCGCCGGCCCCGACGACGGTGTGCAGCTCGTCGATGAAGGTGATGATCTGGCCGTCGGAGTCCTTGATCTCGGCCAGGACGGTCTTCAGGCGCTCCTCGAACTCGCCGCGGTACTTCGCGCCGGCGACCATCGCGCCGAGGTCGAGCGCGACCAGCCGCTTGTCCTTGAGGGACTCGGGCACGTCGCCCTTGACGATGCGCTGGGCGAGGCCCTCGACGACGGCGGTCTTGCCGACGCCGGGCTCGCCGATGAGAACGGGGTTGTTCTTCGTGCGGCGGGACAGCACCTGCACCACGCGGCGGATCTCGTGGTCCCGGCCGATGACCGGGTCGAGCTTGCCCTCGCGGGCCGCTGCGGTGAAGTCGGTGCCGAACTTCTCCAGGGCCTTGTACTGGCCCTCGGGATCGGCGGTGGTCACCCGGCGTCCTCCCCTCGCCTTCTGGAAGGCCTCCTGAAGCTTCTTGGCCGTGGCCCCCTGACCGGACAGTACGTCACCGGCCGCGCCGCCCTTCGCGGCGATGCCGATGAGCAGGTGCTCGGTGGAGAGGTACTCGTCCCCGAGCTCCCTGGCGCGCTGCTGGGCGTCGGCGATGACGGCAAGCAGCTCGCGGTTGGGCTGCGGGGGCGCGACGGTGGACCCGGTCACGCTGGGCAGCGAGGCGAGCACCTTCTCCGCGCCGGCGCGGACGGCGGCCTGGTCGGCGTCGACGGCGGCGAGAAGGTCGACGATGTTCTCGTTGTCCTGGCCCGCCAGCAGCGCCAGCAGCAGGTGGGCAGGGGTGAGGTCGGGGTGTCCCTCGGTCACGGCGCGGTTGCCCGCCGCGTTGATCGCGTCCCGGCTCCTGTTGGTCAGCTCGGCGTCCACGTTCGCGTTCTCCTCCTGGCGTCAGCCGTCATCCACACTGACTTGAGCAACGTACACAAAGTTGAGTCTATTCCACTCAAGGTGTCCCCGGCCACCACCTCGGGGCGAGCGGCTACCGTCCAGGGTCATGGCTGCGTATCCCCAGGACCCCGGTGCCCCCGACCCCTCGTATCTCACCTTCTGGCGGGAACGGCACCTGTGCACACTGACGACCCCGCGCCCGGACGGCAGCCCGCACGTGGTGCCCGTCGGGGTCACATACGATCCCGGGGCCCGGCTGGCTCGGGTGATCGCGGACAAGGCGAGCACGAAGGTGCGCAACGTGCTGGCGGCGGGGGAGGAGGGCGCGCGGGTCGCGGTGTGCCAGGTGGCCGGGCCGCGGTGGGCGACGCTGGAGGGGCGGGCCTTCGTGCGCACGGAGCCGGAGCGGGTGGCGGAGGCGGTGCGGCGGTACGCCGAGCGGTACGAGCGCACGCCGGCGCCGAATCCCGCGCGGGTGGTCATCGAGATCCGGCTGACGCGGGCGATGGGTCGCGGCTGACGCCCGCCCAGGCCGCGCAGGCTGTTTTCGGCCACAAGCCGAGCCGGCCGATACCCGGAAATGTCGCGCAAAACTGCAGCGGCGTCACCGTGTTCAGGTCACGGTGACGCCGCTGCGGGGGGAAGCACCTGAGCGATCTGTTACGACGGGGGAATCGCGTCAGGCACTGCGGGGGGTGGCTGAGATGGTCCGTAGGTTGGGGGCTTCCGGTTCCACCAGCCGATGGTCTCGTTGGTCCAGGTTCACAAAGATCATTCCGTACCGGATGGCACATCGCACGGGCTGCGGCGCCCCCCGAGGCCGTCGCAGACACCGGTACGCCCGTACGTCCTCGTCCTCGTCCCGCGTGACGACGACCGGCTCACCGAAGACGGTCACCATCAGCGAGTCACCGGGGTGGGGGATCGCGGTGACCAGATCGATGAAGTGCCAGCCGGAGCGGTATGCCGTGGCCATTTCGCGGCGGAAGGAGCGGTCGTCGGGTGGGGTGGTCATGCTTCCGCGCCTGCCGGGGCCGTCCAGCCGACGTCGGAGGTGGAGTCCCAGCCGACGTCCGAGGGGTTGTCGGCGGCCACGACCGCCCAGCCGACGTCGCCGGCGGTGACGTTCCAGCCCACGTCCGCCGCGCTGGTGTGGGTGGTCCCGGTCGGGCTGTCCCAGCCGACGTCGAGAGGACCAGCCGCACCGCTGGCCAGCGCGACTACGAAGGCAGTGGCAAGCACCGAGCGAAGCATTCTCTTTTTCATGGTCGGCTTCGTCCTCACTTGATGGCTTCCTCTCCCCCGTGGAACAAGACGATGGCTCATTCAGGCACGTCAATGCCACACAAGAGATGCATCATGTTCCTGCACGTTCAGGACCCTGGGGGGTGGAGATTTGCCATCTAAGAGCACAAAACCGACACATCCTCATGACATCGCAGACCTCTGTGCCGAGGGTTCGCGTCTCTACGCCAGTGCTCTCAGTTCCGGACGTATCTCCCGCACCGAGGTCGAGAACGCGCCCTGTTTGCTGGAGTTCGCACTGCTCCACCCCGATCCGGACGACGCGGGCTGGCTACGCCCGGTTCCTCCGTCGGTCGTGCTGGCGCAGCAGTTGCAACCTCTTGAACGCGAGATCCAGGACCGGCGGCGGGCCACCCTCGATCTCGCGGACGCCTTCCAGCCGTTCCTGGACATCAGTGCCCAGAAACCGGCGACCACGCACGCGATCACCGTCCTGGAGGGCATCGACCGCATCCACGCGGCCCTCGACGTGGCCATCGCCGAGGCGCGCACCGAGGTCCTGACGGTGCAGCCGGGCGGCAGCCGGCCCGAGCACATCCTCAGCCAGGCGCTCAAGCGCAGCAAGCCGCTGATCGAGCGCGGCATCTCGATGCGCACCCTCTACCAGCACACGGTCCGCCACTCGCAGTCCACCTACGCCTACATGGACCAGATGGCGGGCGCCAAGGTGGAGATCCGCACGCTGGAGGAGCTGATCGAGCGGCTCATCATCTGCGACGCGACCGTCGCCTTCATCCCGGCCCAGGACGACCGCCAGGTCGCCCTGGAGCTGCGCCACCCCGGGCTGGTGCAGTACCTCATCAAGGTCTTCGAACAGCTCTGGCAGCGCGCCACGCCGCTGCTGGAGGAGGTGCCGTACGAATCCACCCCCGAGGGCATCACGGGCGTCCAGCGGTCCATAGCCAAGCTGCTGATCGAGGGTCACGTGGACGAGGCCATCGCGCGCCGGCTCGGCATGAACGTGCGCACCTGCCGGGCCCACATCGCCAAGCTGGCCACCGCCCTGGGCAGCGGCAGCCGGGCCCAACTGGGCTTCCTCATCGCACAGTCGGGCATCCTGGACCGCGACTGACTCTCACCTCCGCCCCGCAGACCCGCAGACCCGCCGACCCGCAAACCTACCGACCACCGACCCGCAGACCGCCGAGCCACCGAACGACCGAACCACCGACCCGCAGACCCGCAGACCCGCAGACCCGCAGACCACCGAACCACCGAACCACCGAACCACCGAACCACCGAACCACCGAACCACCGAACCACCGAGAGAACGATCGGGGACCCACCGATCACCGATCGCCTACCGCCTACCGCCGATTCGAAGAGGGCTTCCGGGTGACCAGCGAGGCGCACCGCCAGGCAGCGCACCCCGAGCACGGTGTGGAGGAGCTGTGCGCGCCCGGCGCGGCGCTGTACGAGCGCGCGGTGCGCGAGGGCCGGGTACCCGCGGCGGACGCCGAGGACGCGCCCTGCCTGGTCGACTTCGGCCTGCTGCACCCGATGGTGGAGGACCTGGACTGGCTCCAGCCGGTGGCCCCCGCCCTCGCCCTGCACCGGCTGCTGCGGGCCTCCGAGGAGCGCGTCGCGGACGAACGGCGGCGCGGCGAGCGGCTGGCGGAGGCGTTCGAGCCGCTGCTGCGGGCGGTGGAGAGCCGCGCCGGCACGACGGACACCCCGGCGCTGCGGGTGCTCAGCGGCGTCGAGCGGATCAACCGGGCCCTCGGCCAGGTCATGGCCGACGCCACCGGCGAACTCCTCGCCATCCAGCCGCACACCAGCCACACCCGCATCTCCCCCGAGCGCCGCGCCGCGGCCCTGGTGCGCGACCAGGCGCTGCTGGACCGCGGCGGCCGGATCCGCACCCTGTACCAGCACACGCTGCGCCACGCGCCCTCGGTGCGGGCACGCTACGAGCAGCTGCGGGGCGACGTGGAGGCACGCACCCTGGACGAGGTGACCGAACGGCTGCTGGTCATCGACCGGACCGTGGCCTTCGTTCCGGCGAGCTCCGACCACTCCCTCGCCCTGGAGGTCCGCCACCCGGCGCTGGTCACGTTCTTCGTGACCACCTTCGACCGCCTGTGGCGGCTGGCGACGCCCATGCACCCCCAGTCCGTCAAGAGCCCCGCGCAGGGCGGCGTCACGCCCCGCCAGCGGGCCATCGCCGGGCTGCTGGTGGAGGGCCACACGGACGCGGTGATCGCCGACCGGCTGGGCATGAACGTCCGCACCGCGCGCGAGCACATCGCCAAGCTCGCGGCGACGCTGGGCAGCGAGAGCCGGGCCCAGCTGGGCTACCTCATCGGGCGGTCCGGGATTCTCGACCGGGAAGGGTGACCGGGGCGAGGTCGTCGGGGTGACGCGGGCCGTCCAGGCCCACCTGGGCGATGCGGACGCCGAGTTGGGTACGGCTGGCCGCGCCCAGCGTCTCCGACAGGCGCGCGATGTGCGCCCGGCAGGTGCGCACGCTGATGCCGAGCCGCTCGGCGATCACCGCGTCCTGGTGGCCCTCCGCCAGCAGGGCCGCGATGGACTGCTCGCGGTGCGAGATGCCCTCGATGCCGGTGTCGGGGAGCGGGGCGGTGAGCGGGATCGCCAGGCGCCACAGCCGCTCGAAGACGGTGACCAGGTAGCCGACCAGGGCGGGGTGGCGCAGTTCCAGGGCGAGGGTGCGGTCGGCGTTGGCGGGGATGAAGGCGACCGTGCGGTCGAAGAGGATGAGCCGGTCGATGACCTCGTCCAGGGTGCGGGCCTCGACGGCGTTGCCCATCAGCTCCAGGTAGTTGAGCAGGCCCTGGCCGTGCCGGGCGACATGGGTGTACAGGTCGCGCATGCGCACGCCCCGGCCGCGCAGGGCGAGGGCCCGGTGCAGGCCCTCGGTCAGCTCGTGCTCGGGGCGGATGCCGCCGGGCTGCACGGTGAGCACCTCGGTGGTGCAGGCCTCGGTCGCCGCGTCCATCGCCGCCTGGATGCGGCTGAGGCCGTCCAGGACGCGGATCGAGGTGCCCTCGCCGGCACCGGCCGCCGGGACGGGCGGACCGAGACCGGCGTACCACTCGAAGGCGGCGACGGCCGCGCCCACCCTGCGCTCGCTCGCGCTGACCTCGTCGTAGACCCCGCGCAGCAACCGGGTCATGACCTCCTGCGGGGAGGTCGGCACCAGCCAGTCCATGTCGTCGGGGTCCGGGTGCAGCAGGGCCAGTTCCATGAGGCAGGGCACCGGCTCGGCGTCCCGGCGCGCCACGCGACCGCGCCGTACGGCCCGGGAATACACGCGATCCCCGGCCTCGCACAGTCGGTCAGCACCGTGTGGATGCTCGTCCGTCCCGTGCCCGGCCATCGCCCATTTCACCCCCGGTTCCGCCGTCTTCCGCAGCGCAACTATGCGCGGACCGCCCCGGCTCCGCAACACGGCTTCCCCAGACGCGGGCGCCGTTATGCACCGGTAGGCCCGGCTATGTACGGGCCTCTTTCCGTCGAGTTGCAACAACCTGGGGGGTACCCGAACCGACCACGCCCGTACGGCCGTTGACGCGCCCGCGGTGCCCGGCACCGTCGGGCGAGCAGCCGGACACGGGATCTCGTCCAACGCGGGTGCCACAGCGGGGGCGGGCTCGGGGCCCGCGGTACCCCGGCGACGGCTGCCGCTCGACTCCCTCACCACCACCGCCGGGCCCACGGAATCGAGCCACCGAGCGGTGTGCGCGCCCGACCTCACCCTCGGCCTCCCCGGCCGCGAGGACGAGGGGCCGATCCGTGGATGCGGGGCGCGAACCGCCGCAGCAGGGCGCCCAGATCGTCATTGTCGGCGGACGGGATCCCGCAGGGCACCGCCGCGAACAGGGCCGGCGCCCAGATCCACGGCACCGCGAACCCGCCGCCCGAAAAGCCGCCTTGGGGTCACGCCGAGGTGGGACCGGGCCGGGACGGACCGCATCAGCACGGTGTCCCCGACGCAGGGCGTGCCGACAATCCTCACCTGGGGAACGGGACGCTCATCACGACGTCCGTCGCGTACTGGTCCTCGTCGTTGCCCGTGACGCCGGTCGGCTCGGGATCGCTCGCCAGGCGGCGCTGGGCAGCTCCTGGACCCCTCCCCCGGTCGCGACACCACGCAGGCCGTCACCAGGGCGGGCGGGCCTCACGAGCGCGCCGTACGCACCCGACCCCCGTGCCCGACACCCGACCCCCGTGCCCGACGCCCGACCCCCGTGTCCGACGCCCGGTCGCCGGCTAGTGGAGCCCGACCCCCGTGTCCGACGCCCGGTCCCGTGCCCGACACCCGACCCCCGTGTCCGACGCCCGGTCGCCGGCTAGTGGAGCCCGATCGCCGTGTCCGACGCCCGATCCCGTGTCCGACGCCCGACCCCCGTGTCCGACGCCCGACCCCCGTGTCCGACGCCCCGTCGCCGGCTAGTGGAGGCCGATCGCCGAGCAGTCCGACTTGTACTTGCCCGTGCAGATGTCGGAGACCTTGTAGATGCCGTCCGCGATGACCGTGGACTTGATGTTCTTCCTCGTCAGGGCCGTCACCGTGACGAGCTGGGCGGGGATGTCCTTGTCGGTGGGGCTGTCGACCGTGTCCTCGGTGAGGGCGTCGAACTCGATGTCCTTGCCCTGGACCTTGGCGATGGCCATCTGCGCGGCGGCGGTGGCCTCGTCGGGGTAGGACTTGTAGACGCTCATGTACTGCTCGCCGGAGACGATCCGCTGCACGGCCGCCAGTTCGGCGTCCTGGCCGGTGATGGGCGGCAGGTCGGTCACGCCGGCGTCCTCGAAGGCCTTGACGATGCCGCCGGCCATGCCGTCGTTGGCGGAGTAGACCGCGGCGATGTTGTCCTTGCCGATCTTGTCGATCGCCTCGGCCATGTTGGCCTGGGCGTTCTCCGGCTTCCAGTCCTTGGTGTCGTAGGACTCGGCGATCGTCACCTTGCCGTTGAGCTCCGACAGCGCGCCCGCCTTGAACTGCTTGGCGTTGGGGTCGGTCGGCGAGCCGTTCATCATGACGATCTTGTCGGAGGTGTCGGCGCCCGAGCCGAGCGCCTCCAGCAGGGTGCGGCCCTGCACCTCGCCGACCAGCTCGTTGTCGAAGGAGACGTACGCGGTGATGGGCCCCTCGGCGAGCCGGTCGTAGGCGATGACCGGGATGCCGGCGTCCTTGGCCTTCTTCACCTCACCGGCGATGGCGTGCGAGTCGACCGCGTCCAGCAGGATGATGTCGACCTTGTCGTCGATCATCTGCTGCATCTGCGTGGCCTGCTTGTCCGCGTCCTGGTCGGCGTTGGCGTAGTCGACCTTGCCCTGGTTCTTGGTGAGCGAGGCGACCTGCTTCTTGATGATGGGGTAGTCGAAGCTCTCGTAGCGGGTGTTGGCCGTCTCCGGAAGCAGCAGACCGACGGTGACGTCGTTGCCCTTGGTCGGGCTCGCCGAACTGCCGTCCGAGGACGCGTTCAGCACGCCGCAGCCGGCCAGCGAGAGGGACAGCGTGGACGCGACGGCCACGGCTATGGCGATACGACGGCGCATGGAGGAGCTCACTTCTGGGGTCTTCCGGACGCGGGCGCAACTGTGCGACCCAGGTGACTGAAAAAGCCAACGCGGCCCCGGCCCCGGGCGTCAAGCGGAACTACTTAACGAGTGCGCAACACCACTCTCCGCCGAGCTTGTGAAGGGTCGGCGGAATCGCCCACAGACACCCTTTACGGTCTCTCCATCAACGGCAGGCCATACGAAGGCAAAGATCCGTACAACCAACCGCTTTCCTCGCGAGTCGTGATCACGACAGTTCCAACAGCCGTGCCACTTCCGCTCAGAGGACCGAATGTTCCCAGCCAGACGTACGACAGCCGCGACGCTGGTGCTCGCGGCCGCCGGCGCCCTGCTCTCCGCCGCCGTCCCCGCCTCCGCCGCCACCAGCTGCGCCTCGCCGGTGTACAAGCGGCAGTTCTTCGCGAACACCACGTTCTCCGGGACGGCGAAGAAGACCGACTGCGACTCCGCGATCGACCAGAGCTGGAGCGGCGCCCCGGTCTCCGGGCTGCCCCGGGACAACTTCGGCGTGCGCTGGTCGGTGACCCGGGACTTCGGCTCGGGCGGCCCCTTCGCGCTGAGCGCCTCCGGGCTGGACGGCATCCGGGTCTACCTCGACGGCGTCCGCAAGATCGACCTGTGGAAGAACACCTCCACGACGGTGCGCAAGACGGCCAACGTCACCATCCCCGCCGGGAAGCACACCCTGCGCGTCGACTACGTCAACTGGACCGGCGCGGCCAAGGTGACGTTCACCTACACCCCCCGCACCTCCGCCACCGTCGACAAGGTCAAGCCCCTTGCCCCGACCGGCGCTTCGGTGTCGTACGACGCCGCGACCGGCAAGGCGAAGCTGCGCTGGACGAAGAACAAGGAGATGGACCTCGCCGGGTACAAGGTCTACCGGCGCCTGAAGGGCAAGCCGTTCGGCACCAAGCCGCTGGCGACGACCACCGGCGCCACCTACACCGACGTCCCGCCGCAGACCGGCGACGTCTACTACTACGAGGTCCGCGCCTACGACAAGGCGGGCAACCAGTCCACCGGCTCCGCCGACCAGGGCGTCACGACGCCCGACAAGACCCCGCCCGCGCCGCCGTTCCTCGAAATGGACGCCTGCCCCGACGCGCAGCCCTACGCGGCCCCGGAGATGGTCACCACCGCCGCCTACGCGGCCGACATCGCCCTGTACGCCCTCCAGCGGCTCGACCCGGCCACCAACACCTGGTCGACCGTCTACACCGGCACCAAGGGCGCCGTCTGCGACACCGGCCAGCCCGCCGACGGCAGCGACGTCACCTACCGGGCCCGGGCCCGGGACGCCGCCGGCAACTGGTCGGCGTACTCGGCGGCCACGAAGTTCACCACCTCCGACCTGACCCCGCCGGCCCCCGTGACCGACGCCCGCGTCGAGTACCGCGAGGGCGTCCCGCACCTGGTGTGGCCGGCCGTGGACGGCGCCGCCTCCTACCAGGTGCTGCAGTTCGACCCGGCGACCGGCGGCTACGTCGACGCGCTGTCCGCCGCCACCACCGCGACCGACGTCGTGCCCCGCCAGTCCGCCGCGGTCGCCGACACCTACCACTACGTGGTGCGCTCGGTCGACGCGCACGGCAACGCCGCCGCCCCGGCGGAGGTCACCCTCACGATGGCCGACCGGCCCGAGGCCGTCCCCGCCTACGAGACGACCGCCACCCGGTTCGGCGACGGCGTGATGATCGAGTGGGCGAGCGCCGACCCGTGGACCTTCTACCAGGGCCCGCTGCCGACGTACCGGATCGTCCGCACCGACCCGGCGACCGGCGAGAGCGCGGTCGTGGACCAGTGCAAGCCCAACCTGTCCTGGGACGCCCCGCTGGAGGCCCCCGCCACGTCCTGGTGGTGGGCCGACGACGACGCCCCCTCCTACGCCGGCCGCACGATCGTCCGCGGCACCTGCTGGGACGTCTCCGGCGCCTCCGAGACGACGTACGAGTACCGGGTCGTGACCGTCGACCCGTACGGCCACGCCTCGCAGCCCGGCCCGGCGGCCACGGCCACCACGCCGGACACCGAGCGGCCGGGCCCGGTCGTGGACCTGACGGCGCGGCAGGTGCCGCTCGGCGTGCAGCTGACCTGGACGCCGCCCGCCGACGACGACGTCACCGAGTACTACGTGTGGCAGGGCACGACCGACCCGGACACCGGTGAGACGGTCTGGAGGAAGAACTGCTGGACGTCGGACTCCTCGGCGACCGGGATCGTCTGCCCGACCGTCCCCGACGGCGGCACGCACGTCTACCGGGTGGCCGCGGCGGACGGCCACCACCTGTACGAGGACAAGGGCCCCGACTTCTTCCACACCACCGACGTCCCGGTCACCCTGCCCGACACCCGGCCGCCCGGCTGGACGGGCACCGAGGTCCGCGCGGACACCTACCCGGACCTGTACGTCGGCTGCTCCGAGAGCTCCGGCCTCGGCGACTGCTCCCGGTTCACCGGCTACCGCGTGGAGCGCTGGGACGCCGCCACGGCCGCCTGGGCCACCCTCACCGAGGGGGCGGCGGGTGACGCGACCAGCTACATGGACACGACGGTGCACGACGACACGCTCGGCCTGTACTACTACCGTGTGATCCGCCTGGACGCCTCGGGCGCGGAGGCGTCGGTGACCTCGCAGGCGTACGGCATCTGGGAGTACTGACCGCAGGGACGGTGAGGGGCCCGGAGGCTGCTGCCTCCGGGCCCCTTCCGCGTGCGTGCGCGCGCCTAGTCCTTGGCCTTCTTCGGCCGCCACACCACCAGCGCGCTGGTCTGCTGCACCTCCTGGTACGGCACCAGGTCGCGGCGGTACGACGCGTGCACCGCCGCCTCCCGCTGCTGCATCGCCGCCGCCGCGCCGTCGAGGGCCGCCTGCAGTTCGGCGACCCGGGACTGGAGCGCGGCGACCTGGTTCTCCAGCTCGATGATGCGCTTGATGCCGGCCAGGTTGATGCCCTCGTCCTGCGACAACTGCTGCACCTGGCGGAGCAGTTCGATGTCGCGGGCCGAGTAGCGGCGGCCCCGGCCGGCGGTGCGGTCGGGGGAGACCAGGCCCAGGCGGTCGTACTGGCGCAGCGTCTGCGGGTGCAGACCGGAGAGCTGGGCCGCCACCGAGATGACGTAGACCGGGGTCTCCTCGGTCAGTTCATACGGATTGCGTCGACGGCCGTCCATCTCGATCAAGCTCCCTTCGCGGCCTGGAACAGCTCCGCCCGCGGGTCCTCGCCCGCGGTCGCCTCGCGATACGCCTCAAGCGCGTCACGAGCCTTCCCCGTCACGTCCTTGGGAACACTCACCTCGACGGTGACCAGCAGGTCCCCGCGGGTGCCGTCCTTGCGGACCGCGCCCTTGCCACGGGCGCGCATGGTGCGGCCGTTGGGCGTACCCGGCGGCAGCTTCAGGGTGACGGGCGGGCCGCCCAGGGTGGGCACCCGGATCTCGCCGCCCAGCGCCGCCTCCGCGAACGTCACCGGCACGGTCACCGTGAGGTTGTCGTCCTTGCGGCCGAACACCGGGTGGGCGCCCACGTGCACCGTGACGTACAGGTCGCCGGCCGGGCCGCCGCGCTCACCGGGCGCGCCCTTGCCGCGCAGCCGGATGCGCTGCCCGTCCGACACCCCGGCGGGGATGCGGACCTGCATGGTGCGCGAGGACTTGGCGCGGCCGGAGCCGTGGCAGACCTCGCAGGGGTTCTCCGCGATCAGACCGCGGCCCTTGCAGTCCGGGCAGGGGTCGGTCAGCGAGAAGCCGCCGCCCGATCCCCGGGCCACCTGGCCGGTGCCGACACAGGTCGGGCACACGCGCGGGTTGCCGTTCGCGTCGCCGGTGCCCGAACACGCCTTGCACGGTGCCTGCGAGGACATGCGCAGCGGGACCGTGGCCCCCTCGATCGCCTCCGTGAAGCTGAGGGTGACCTCAGTGTCGATGTCCTGGCCGCGCCGGGGCTGGGTCCGTGTGGTGCCCGCGCCGCCGCGGTTGAACAGGCCCCCGAAGACGTCACCGAGACCGCCGCCGAAGCCGCCGGCTCCGCCCTGGGCACCGCCTCCGAAGAGGTCGCCCAGGTCGAAGTTGAAGGAGCCGCCCGCACCGCCCGGCCCGGGGCGGAAGCCGCCGTTGCCGAAGAGGGCGCGTGCCTCGTCGTACTCCTTGCGCTTCTTGGGGTCACCGAGGACGTCGTTCGCCTCGGAGATCTCCTTGAAGCGCTCCTCGGCCTTGACGTTGCCCTTGTTGGCGTCCGGGTGGTACTCGCGGGCGAGCTTCCGGTACGCCTTCTTGATCTCGGCCTCGGTGGCGTCCTTGGGGACGCCGAGGACCTTGTAGTAGTCCTTCTCGATGAAGTCCTTGGTGCTCATCCCCGACGTCCCTCCTTCCGCTCACTGCCTATGACCTCAGCCCTCCTCAGGGCCGCTGTCCTTGTCGTCGCCGGCCTCGGACCCGCTCTCCTCGGCCTTCACCGTCTGCGCGCCCGGCTGCGGTTCGGCCACCGCCACCCGCGCGGGGCGGATGGTGCGCTCGCCGATGCGATACCCGGGCTGCAGGATCGCCACGCAGGTCGTCTCGGTGACGTCCGGCGCGTAACTGTGCATCAGGGCCTCGTGGATCGTCGGGTCGAAGGGCTCGCCCTCCTTGCCGAACTGCTGCAGACCCATCTTCGCCGCGACCGTCTCCAGCGACTCCGCGACGGACTTGAAACCGCCGACGAGTTCGCCGTGTTCCCGGGCGCGGCCGATGTCGTCGAGCACGGGCAGGAGCTCGGTCAGGAGGTTCGCGATGGCGATCTCCTTGACCGTGATCCGGTCCCGCTCCACGCGGCGGCGGTAGTTCTGGTACTCGGCCTGGAGCCGCTGGAGGTCCGCCGTGCGCTCGCCGAGCGCCGTGCGCACCTGGTCCAGCTGGGCCGTCAGACCGGCGATCTGGGCTGCGTCCCCGGCCGGGGCCGCCCCCTCCCCGTTCGAGGGGGAGGCGGCCTCCGGCTCGGCGTCGTCAGAGGTGGCGCCGGAGGGGACGTCGGGCTTCTCCTCGAAGCCCGGGGTCTCCTCCGTCACGCGGCACCGTCCTTGCGCTCGTCGTCCACGATCTCGGCGTCCACGACGTCGTCGTCGGCCTTCGGGGCCTCGGCGCCGCCGGCGGCGGCCTGGGAGGCCTGGGCGTCGGCGTACATGGCCTGGCCCAGCTTCTGGGAGACGGCCGCGACCTTCTCCGTGGCGGAGCGGATCTCGGCGGTGTCCTCGCCCTTGAGCTTCTCCTTCAGCTCGGCGACGGCGGACTCGACCTCGGTCTTGATCTCGCCCGGGACCTTGTCCTCGTTGTCCTTGAGGAACTTCTCGGTCTGGTAGACGAGCTGCTCGCCCTGGTTGCGGGTCTCGGCGGCCTCGCGGCGGCGGTGGTCCTCCTCCGCGTACTGCTCGGCCTCCTGGCGCATCCGGTCGACCTCGTCCTTCGGCAGCGAGGAGCCGCCGGTGACGGTCATCTTCTGCTCCTTGCCCGTGCCCAGGTCCTTGGCGGTCACGTGCATGATGCCGTTGGCGTCGATGTCGAAGGAGACCTCGATCTGCGGCACGCCACGGGGCGCCGGCGGCAGACCGGTCAGCTCGAACATCCCGAGCTTCTTGTTGTACGCCGCGATCTCGCGCTCGCCCTGGTAGACCTGGATCTGCACGGACGGCTGGTTGTCCTCGGCCGTGGTGAAGATCTCGGAGCGCTTGGTCGGGATCGTGGTGTTGCGCTCGATCAGCTTGGTCATGATGCCGCCCTTGGTCTCGATGCCGAGGGACAGCGGGGTGACGTCGAGCAGCAGGACGTCCTTGACCTCGCCCTTGAGGACACCGGCCTGGAGCGAGGCGCCGATGGCGACGACCTCGTCCGGGTTGACGCCCTTGTTGGCCTCCTTGCCGCCGGTCAGCTCCTTGACGAGCTCGGCGACGGCGGGCATACGGGTCGAGCCACCCACCAGGACGACGTGGTCGATCTCGTTGATGGAGATGCCGGCGTCCTTGATGACGTTGTGGAACGGCGTCTTGCAGCGCTCCAGCAGGTCCGCGGTCAGCTGCTGGAACTGGGCGCGGGTGAGCTTCTCGTCGAGGTGCAGGGGGCCCTCGGCGGAGGCGGTGATGTAGGGCAGGTTGATCGAGGTCTCGGTGGAGGAGGACAGCTCGATCTTGGCCTTCTCGGCGGCCTCGCGGAGGCGCTGGAGGGCCATCTTGTCCTTGGAGAGGTCCACGCCGTGACCGGACTGGAACTGCTTGACCAGGTAGTCGACGACGCGCTGGTCCCAGTCGTCACCACCGAGGTGGTTGTCGCCGTTGGTGGCCTTCACCTCGACGACGCCGTCACCGATCTCCAGGAGGGACACGTCGAAGGTGCCGCCACCGAGGTCGAAGACCAGGATCGTCTGGTCGTCCTTGTCGAGGCCGTAGGCGAGCGCCGCCGCGGTGGGCTCGTTGACGATGCGCAGGACGTTCAGACCGGCGATCTCGCCGGCCTCCTTCGTCGCCTGGCGCTCGGAGTCGTTGAAGTAGGCCGGGACGGTGATGACCGCGTCGGTCACCTTCTCGCCCAGGTAGGCCTCGGCGTCCCGCTTCAGCTTCTGCAGGATGAACGCGGAGATCTGCTGCGGGTTGAAGTCCTTCCCGTCCAGCTGGATCTTCCAGTCGGTGCCCATGTGGCGCTTCACGGACCGGATGGTCCGGTCCACGTTGGTGACCGCCTGACGCTTGGCCACCTCGCCGACGAGCACCTCGCCGTTCTTCGCGAAGGCGACGACGGACGGCGTGGTCCTGGCACCCTCGGCGTTGGTGATGACGGTGGGCTCGCCGCCCTCCAGAACGCTGACGACGGAGTTAGTCGTGCCCAGGTCGATGCCGACCGCACGTGCCATGGTTGATTCCTCCAGCTGACTTGAGTGGAACGGACTCAAGTGTGCATGACGGCGAGGTCTGGGTCAACAGACCTGAGTCCCCACGACTCAACTCTTATCCGTTCCTTACACGCAACTGGCCTCTGACCTGCGTGGACGCCGATCCCCTAGGGGTGTAACCAGGGATACGGAGCATCGCCAGGACGACGACCACGGCCCCGGCCGCGACCCAGAACACCCCGGACTGCGCGACCCACCCCAGGTGCACGAGGACGGCGACGAGTACCCCGCCGAACGCCCCGATCCCGAGCAGCACGGTCACTCCCTGCGGGGTGAGCCCCAGCCGCCGCAGCCGGTGCGCGAGATGGTCGGGGCCGCTTCGGAGCACGGGCCGCCCGGCCAGCCGCCGGGACACCAGGACGAGGACCGCGTCGGCGCCGGCGACGGCGGTGAGCGCGAACAGCACGCCGGCACTGGAGGCGAGCGAGTGGCCGGTACGGGTGAACACGGCGGCGGACGCCAGCAGGAACCCGGCGAACAGGGAGCCGCAGGAACCGAGCCCCACGCGCGCGGGATGCCAGTTGTGCATGAGGAACCCGGTCAGCGCGGCGGCCAGCACGCTGAGCAGCACGGCGAGCCCGTCCATCACCTCCGCCGCCGCGCAGGCGCCCACCCCGAAGGCGGTGAGCACGCCGACGGTCCCGGCGAGCGCGTCGGCGTGGTCCAGGGCGCGAAAGGCGAGCGCGACGAAGGTGATCCATCCGACGGCCAGCACCCCGCCGGCGATCCCCGTCTCCTCGTACGGCACCACACAGGCCGCCGCGATCGCCGTACCCGCGACGAGGACCCGCGCCGTGACGCGCCACAGGTCGGCGCCGAGCCCGAGCAGGGCGACGACGGCCCCGGCGGCGATCAGCCGCCCGACCCCGTCCCCGAGCCGCGCGACGCCGGCCCGGTCCCCCGCCACCGCGACCGCGCAGGTCGCCGCCGCCACCGCGACGCCTCCGCCCAGCGGCACCCGGCGCCGGCACCGCCGGTCGACGATCCCGAGGCGCAGGGCCGGGGCCCGCACCAGCGCGGTGAGCACGGCGGCGAGGAGCAGGGCGGCGGTGGCGGCGGCGATCCCGTAGAGCACGGGTCTAAGTTAGGGGTGAATGTACCAATTTGGTACGAATAACACGATCAGATCCTGAGGTGAGCCTCAGCGACGCAGATCACCGCACGTCTGACTACAGTGCGGCGGAGAATGTGGGTAGTCTCAGACGGACTGCATAAGTTACCGCTTAGTAATGTCGGGGAATCCGCAGAGAGTCCCCAGAAACCCTCGCAGGCCCGAGGAGCCCCCAATGCAACTCGCCGCGATCATCGTGTCGCTGGTCCTGATCGTGGTTGGCGTGGCCCTGTTCGCCCGCGCCATCCTGCAGATCTACAACTACATGCGGCTCGGCCAGAGCGTGCCCGCGGGTACCCGCACCGACGAACCCGTGCAGCGCACCGTCACCGTGGCCAGGGAGTTCCTCGGCCACACCCGGATGAACCGCTGGGGCATCGTGGGCGTGGCGCACTGGTTCGTGGCGGTGGGCTTCTTCACGCTGCTGCTGACGATCGTCAACGCCATCGGCCAGCTCTTCCAGGCCGACTGGCTGCTGCCGGTCCTCGGCGACTGGGCACCGTACAACGTCTTCGTCGAGTTCATCGGCACCATGACCGTGCTCGGCATCCTGGTGCTGATCGCCATCCGCCAGCTGAGCCACCCGCGCAAGCCGGGCCGCAAGTCCCGCTTCGCCGGCTCCAACTTCGGCCAGGCGTACTTCGTCGAGTCCGTCATCCTCATCGTCGGCGTCTGCATCTTCATGCTGCACGCGCTGGAGGGCGCCCAGCACCACGTGGACGGCTACGAGGCCTCGTTCTTCATCTCCTACCCGGTGGTGCACTGGCTGGAGGGCATGGACGTCTCCACGCTCCAGAACCTCACCTACTTCTTCGCCGGCCTGAAGATCGCGACCTCCTTCATCTGGATGATCACCGTCGCCCTGAAGACCGACATGGGCGTCGCCTGGCACCGCTTCCTGGCCTTCCCCAACATCTGGTTCAAGCGCAACGCGGACGGCTCCACCTCCCTCGGCGCCCTGCTGCCGATGACCTCGGGCGGCAAGCCGATCGACTTCACCGACCCCGGTGACGACGACGTCTTCGGCGTCAGCCAGGTGGAGCAGTTCTCCTGGAAGGGCCTGCTGGACTTCTCCACCTGCACCGAGTGCGGCCGCTGCCAGTCGCAGTGCCCCGCCTGGAACACCGGCAAGCCCCTCTCCCCCAAGCTCCTGATCATGTCCCTGCGCGACCACGCGCACGCCAAGGCCCCCTACCTGCTGGCCGGCGGCGGCAAGACCATGGAGGGCGAGGAGAAGGCGTCCGAGGAGCAGCTGGCCGGCGTGCCGGCGGCGGCCCTCGCCGAGGCCGAGCGCCCGCTGGTCGGCACCGCCGAGGAGAACGGCGTCATCGACCCGGACGTCCTGTGGTCCTGCACCACCTGCGGCGCCTGCGTCGAGCAGTGCCCGGTGGACATCGAGCACGTCGACCACATCGTCGACATGCGCCGCTACCAGGTGATGATCGAGAGCTCCTTCCCGTCCGAGGCGGGCACGATGCTCAAGAACCTGGAGAAGAAGGGCAACCCCTGGGGCCTGGCCAAGAAGCAGCGCCTGGAGTGGACGAAGGAAGTCGACTTCGAGGTGCCGGTCGTCGGCCAGGACATCGAGGACCTCACCGAGGTCGAGTACCTGTACTGGGTCGGCTGCGCGGGCGCCCTGGAGGACCGCGCCAAGAAGACGACCAAGGCCTTCGCGGAGCTCCTCCACATCGCCGGCGTGAAGTTCGCCATCATGGGCGGCGACGAGAAGTGCACCGGCGACTCCGCCCGCCGCCTGGGCAACGAGCCCCTGTTCCAGGAACTCGGCATGGAGAACGTCATGGCGCTGAACATGGCGTTCGGCGAGGAGCTCGACGACGACGGCAAGGTGGTCCCGGAGTCCGCCAAGCCGAAGTCGGCGAAGAAGATCGTCGCCACCTGCCCGCACTGCCTCAACACGATCGGCAACGAGTACCCGCAGCTCGGCGGCGACTACGAGGTCATCCACCACACCCAGCTGCTCCAGCACCTCGTCGACGAGGGCAAGCTGATCCCGGTCACGCCGGTCGAGGGCATCATCACCTACCACGACCCGTGCTACCTGGGCCGGCACAACAAGATCTACACGCCCCCGCGCGAGATCATCGGCAAGGTCCCGGGCCTGCGCAACGAGGAGATGCACCGCCACAAGGAGCGGGGCTTCTGCTGCGGCGCGGGTGGTGCGCGGATGTGGATGGAGGAGCGGATCGGCAAGCGCATCAACAACGAGCGCGTCGACGAGGCCCTCTCCCTCAACCCGGACATCGTCTCCACGGCCTGCCCGTTCTGCCTGGTCATGCTCACCGACTCGGTCAACGGCAAGAAGAACGACGGCAAGGCCAAGGAGTCGATCCAGGTCGTCGACGTCGCCCAGCTGCTCCTCGACTCCGTCAGGACGCCGGTCGACCCGGCGGGCGAGGAGGAGACGGAGACCGCGCCGGAGCCGGAGCCGGTGAAGTAGCCCGTACGACGCAACGGCGCCCCCTGCCTCTTGATCCCTTACGAGGGTTACGAGGCAGGGGGCGCCGACGTGTCAGGCGCCCTTCGCAGCCGCCCGCCGACGTGTAGGCGCTCTTCACAGCCGCCGACGTGCAGGCGCCCTTCGCAGCCGCCGACGTGTCAGGCGTTCTTCGGAGCCGCCTGCTGGACGACCTCGAAGGACCACAGCGTCGACCCACTGGCCGCCGGCTTCGGCCGCTCACCGCCCTCGCCACCGCCCTGGTGCGCGGACTTCATCGGCCCCTCCATCCACGCCTGGAACGACTCCTCGTCCCGCCACCGCGTGTACACGAGGTACTGGTCGGTCCCCTCGACCGGCCGCAGCAGCTCGAACCACTCGAACCCGTCGGACCCCTCCACGGCATGGGCCCGCGAGGCGAACCGCTTCTCCAGCACCTCACGCTGCTCGGCGGGTACGGTCAGTACGTTGATCTTGACGACGCTCATGACCCCATCCTGTCGCACGGCCGATCAGAACGACGTGAAGCCCTCCCTAGGGGACATCACGGCGTTCCCTTAAGGGATGTCACAGGTCGGCCGCAAAGCCGGGAGCGGAAGGCCGGGCCCGGCACGTCGCTTCCCGGGACCGGGTACGTTCGAAGGCGTGGCTGGATTCAGGATCGGACGCGGCGCCCGCAACCAGGGCGCTCCGCAAACGCGCCCCCAACAACCTCCGTACGGCCGTCAGGCCCCGCAGGGACCGTCGTACGGCGGCGGCTACCCCCCGCCCCCGCAGCAGCCGTACGGCAACGGTGGCCAGGGCGGCGCCGGCTGGCCGCAGGCCGGCAACGGCGGCTACGGCAACGGCGGTGGCAACGGCGGTTACGGCAACCAGGGCGAGCCGGAGTACTTCGGCGACGGCGGCGCCTACGCCCCGCAGGGCGCCCCGGACCCGTACGCGGCGAACAACCCGGGCCACACCCAGGCGTTCTCGTTCGGCGAGGACCCCTACACGCAGGGCCAGACCTACCAGGCGGGCTCGACCCCGCCCGCGCCGTCGGGCCCGATCGGCCCGCGCCTGCACTGGAAGGACCTGCTGCGGGGGATCGTCCTGTCCCCCAACCAGACGTTCCTGCAGATGCGGGACTACACGATGTGGGGCCCGGCCTTCATCGTCACGTTCCTCTACGGCCTGCTCGCGGTCTTCGGCTTCGACGGCGCGCGGTCGGACGCGATCAACGCGACCCTGTCGAACGCGGTGCCGATCGTCCTGACGACGGCCGTGGCGATGGCGCTGTCCGCCTTCATCCTGGGCGTGGTCACCCACACCCTGGCCCGCCAGCTGGGCGGCGACGGCGCCTGGCAGCCCACGGTCGGCCTCTCCATGCTGATCATGTCCCTCACGGACGCGCCCCGCCTGGTGTTCGCCATGTTCTTCGGCGGCGACGCGACCTTCGTCCAGGCCCTCGGCTGGGCGACGTGGGTGGCGGCCGGCGCCCTCCTCACCCTGATGATCAGCCGCTCCCACGACCTCCCCTGGCCCAAGGCCCTGGGCGCGTCGGCGATCCAGCTGATCGCCCTGCTGTCGATCGTGAAACTCGGCACGTTCTGACCCGAGGCCACCACCGCTCAAAAGGGCCCCCGGCGCGATGCCGGGGGCCCTTTCACCCACCGCGAACGGACAGCGCCCCTCTACGCCCCTCTAGGCATCGAGCACCTGCCCGACCCGCCGCACCACAGGCGGCTCGACACTCCACGGACGGTTGCCTCCGAGGGTTGTCACGCACGGTGAATGACCAACGTCAGGCCCCCGGCCAGTGCACCGACGACGGCAGGTACCGGCCGTAGACGGCGGGATTCGTGTCTCGGATACTCGGGATGCGTCAATGCCTGTTGTCCCTAGGGCGGCGCGTTGGACAGGGGGAAAACTTGCTGGCAAACCTGCTGCCGGGCCTTCGTGACGTCCGAGCCCCGCTCTCAACAGGCTGCATCTGGCTCCTGACACTGTGGCTCCTCCTGGAGGACCGCGTGCCGGACCCACAGCAGGCGCACGGCGTCTGGGCTTCGCTGTATCGCCTCGACGATCTGATCGGCCCCGCCGGAACACTCGCGTCCGGAGCCTTCCTCGCCTATCTGATCGGCGCCATGCTCTCCGTTCGCGTGGTCACCGTGAACGCGAAGGAAGCACCGAAAGCAGGCCGTTTCTGGGGCGCCAGGACGACCCTCACACCTCGCGTGTCACGTCTCGCGTACGACGACCTGGTCGGCTTCCTCCGAGACCAGGGACGCGTACCTCCGAAACCAGAGGTCAACGCCGCAGGGGATTTGGAGCGCGAGCGCGGCGAACGCCTCGTGGTGAACCTGGCCGCACGAGACATCCTCGGCGAGACACGGCAACTCCGCACAAAATTACTGATTGCCAACTACGACCTGTTCAACGAGTACGACCGAGCCGTGGGTGAGGCAGAGTTCCGGAAGAACGTCGCGTACGCCCTTGTAGGCCTGACAGCCACGCTTAGCTGGTTGCAATCCCCCTGGTGGGCACTCATGCTGATCGTCTCCGCCCGGCTGTACATCGCCGGCGTAGGAAGCGAGCGAGCGGCCAACGACGTCATCGTCCAGGCCGTGGTGGCGGAACTCATCACCCCTCTCGCTCTGACCGGGGCTGCGGGAGTTCCGGCCGTCCCTGCGAGACGGGGTCAGTAGAGGAGACCACCCGACCACGCGAGAGCGGTGTCCCAGGCTTACTGAGACACCGCTCTGTTATTGCGCTGCGCCGCCGCCAGCCATCGCCGCCGGTCAGCGCCAAACAGGTTCGATCAGACTCGGATCGAACTTCCGCCGCCCCTTGCCAGCGGGGTGGATCAGTACAGCCGACAGGCTGTGCAGAATCAGCGCCTGCTGACGCTCGATCGGAAGGGAGTGGAAGTCCTCCTCGATGTCGGCGCTCAGAGATTCGGCTTGCTGCCGCGCCTTGTTGAACCGACCGCGCTCCAGCTTCAGCTCATCCCGACGCCGCTCAAGATCCGGCAGCAGCAGAAGCAGCGTCAACACGGTGATCTTCTGCGCCTTCGCGGCCTGAGTCAGTTCGGCAAGGTCGGCCTCGACGGAGGCCAGCTCGGCTGCCCGTGGCCACTGTTCAGCCAGGGCGACAGTGCTGGCCGCAGCTCGCTCCCGCTGCTCGGCGAGGACCAGACTGATGATGAACTCGTCGACGGGCTCACCGACGCGCCCGACCTTGCCGCACCCGCCGTTCACCACAGAGCACTGGTAGGTGAACTTGGCTGCTTTGGAACCCGGTTTCCAGAGCCTGTTGGTCTGCCCCCCGGATCTTGGTGTGGCACAGCCCGCACCGCGCGATGCCAGACAACAGGTACTTCCGGGCAAGCATGCGTCCTGGCTCCTTCCGCTTGCGCTCGGCAACGACCGCACACACCGCTTCCACTCCGCCCCGCTCCAGCCCGGCCGGCGCCCGTGCCGCGCTCATCGCAATCAGTCGCCTGATGCCAGAGAGGGGG
>NZ_JBTWMV010000170.1:0-473 GCF_054850255.1 Streptomyces sp. 7R007
CTGAACACATAGGGCAAGTGGAGGGAACGCGGGGAAGTGAAACATCTCAGTACCCGCAGGAAGAGAAAACAACCGTGATTCCGGGAGTAGTGGCGAGCGAAACCGGATGAGGCCAAACCGTATGCGTGTGAGACCCGGCAGGGGTTGCGTATGCGGGGTTGTGGGATCTCTCTTTCACAGTCTGCCGGCTGTGAGGTGAGTCAGAAACCGTTGATGTAGGCGAAGGACATGCGAAAGGTCCGGCGTAGAGGGTAAGACCCCCGTAGTCGAAACGTCAGCGGCTTGCTTGAGAGACACCCAAGTAGCACGGGGCCCGAGAAATCCCGTGTGAATCTGGCGGGACCACCCGCTAAGCCTAAATATTCCCTGGTGACCGATAGCGGATAGTACCGTGAGGGAATGGTGAAAAGTACCCCGGGAGGGGAGTGAAATAGTACCTGAAACCGTGTGCCTACAAGCCGTGGGAGCGTCGG
>NZ_JBTWMV010000171.1:0-471 GCF_054850255.1 Streptomyces sp. 7R007
GTGGAGCGGGCGCGGCCCGTCGTCGCGGGCGGAACGCAGGACGAGACCGAGGCGCGGCTGTGGCAAGCGATCGAGGACAACGACGTCGGCACGCTGACCGACGCGCTCGGCCTGGACGGCGAGGACGCCATCGCGGCGCTCGTCCCGGCCCTGCCCGTGCTGTCGGCGTGGCGGCGCAAGCACCGCGAGCAGTCCGCGCTGGCCTCGTGCCGTTACCGGGTCACGTGGAAGAACACGCGGGTCCCCGCGCCTGCGGGCCTGTCCGGCACGTGGCTGGTGCTGGTCCCGCAGACCCACTCCGACGGCCCGGCGGTCGATGTCGCCGTACACGCCCTGGACGGCCATGGCGCAACGGTGGTCCGTCAGGTCGTCGACGCGTCCCAGGCGACACGGGAGATGCTCACCGCTCGTCTGACCGAGGCCGAACCGGTGGGTGTCGTCAGCCTGTTGGGGCTGGACGAGTCGCCGCTC
>NZ_JBTWMV010000172.1:0-433 GCF_054850255.1 Streptomyces sp. 7R007
CGTTGATCAGAGCGGCGGCTTCGGCCACGTCCGCGTTCGCCCGTTCGAGCACCTTGCGCACCGTCCCGCGCAACGCGCGGACTTCCGCCAGGTCGGCGTGGGTGAGATGCCGCGGACCGGTCCCTTGGTTCGCGGCCGGACTCGGAGGCGCAGCCGCGGGATGGTCGTCAAGGAAGTCCCGGAGCTGCTCCAGGGTCTCGAGCGCGTCCTCTCCCTTGATCGGCCTCAAGGTGTTGGCCAGGTCGACGGCCATCTGGACCACCAGTGGGCTGTGATACGCATCCAGCATTTGACGTATCTCCTCACTTCCCCATAGTGTGACATGCAAAGGAGCTTTAGCATGTCACAGCATACTCGGCAGGGGACGACGCCGCAGACGGTGCCGCCTGGAGACGCCCCGGCACCGGAGCGAGCCGACGCCCCGGACGGGCAC
>NZ_JBTWMV010000173.1:0-433 GCF_054850255.1 Streptomyces sp. 7R007
TGTTGATCAGAGCGGCGGCTTCGGCCGCGTCCGTGTTGGCCCGTTCGAGCACCTTGCGCACCGTCTCGCGCAACGCGCGGACTTCCGCCAGGTCGGCACGGGTGAGATGCCGCGGACCGGTCCCTTGCTTCGCGGCCGGACTCGCAGGCTCGGCCGCGGGATGGTCGTCGAGGAAGTCCCGGAGCTGCTCCAGGGTCTCGAGCGCGTCCTCTCCCTTGATCGGCCTCAAGGTGTTGGCCAGGTCGACGGCCGTCTGGACCACCCCTGGGCTGTGATACGCATCCAGCATTTGACGTATCTCCTCGCTTCCCCATAGTGTGACATG
This sequence comes from Streptomyces sp. 7R007, assembly GCF_054850255.1. Classification (NCBI taxonomy): domain Bacteria; kingdom Bacillati; phylum Actinomycetota; class Actinomycetes; order Kitasatosporales; family Streptomycetaceae; genus Streptomyces; species Streptomyces sp. 7R007. The sequence goes on from NZ_JBTWMV010000173.1 coordinate 326, forward strand.
CAAAGGAGCTTTAGCATGTCACAGCATACTCGGCAGGGGACGACGCCGCAGACGGTGCCGTCTGGAGACGCCCCGGCACCGGAGCGAGCCGACGCCCCGGACGGGCGT
>NZ_JBTWMV010000174.1:0-407 GCF_054850255.1 Streptomyces sp. 7R007
CTGCGCGTGCAGTTCGCCCAAGGGCCCAACCACACCCTGGACGACGGCACCGAGGTCTTCTGGCCCTACAAACGCGACCCCCACACCCTCGCCCGCCCCTGGGCCATCCCCGGCACCCCCGGCCTCGAACACCGCATCGGCGGCATCGAGAAGGAAGACGGCAGCGGCAACATCTCCTACGCCCCCGCCAACCACGACTTCATGGTCCGCACCCGCCAAGCAAAGATCGACGGCATCGACGTCCCCGACCTCGACGTCGACGACCCGCACCAGGCCCGCACCCTCGTGCTCGGCTGGGGCTCCACCTACGGACCCATCACCGCGGCGGTACGCCGGCTGCGCACCGCCGGCGAATCCATCGCCCAAGCCCACCTGCGCCACCTCAACCCCTTCCCCCGCAACCTCGG
>NZ_JBTWMV010000175.1:0-401 GCF_054850255.1 Streptomyces sp. 7R007
CCTAGGTGGCCGAACAACTCGGCCACCATCAAGGCGTGTTGATCCTCGACGACACCGGCTTCGTGAAGAAGGGCACTACCTCCGCAAAGGAGTGCAACGCCAGTACTCCGGCACCGCCGGACGGACCGAGAACTGCCAGATCGGCGTCTTCGCCGCCTACGCCACCAACCGCGGACACGCCCTGGTCGACCGCGAGCTCTACCTGCCCAAGTCCTGGACCGACGACCGGGAACGCTGCCAGGCCGCCCGCATCCCCGACGAGCGCACCTTCGCCACCAAGGGCGACCTCGCCCGGGACATCATCCGCCGCGCCCTGGCCTCCCCGCTTGCCGTCGCCTGGGTCACCGCGGATTCCGCCTACGGACAGGACGCGCACTTCCGACGCTTCCTCGAAGACCACG
>NZ_JBTWMV010000176.1:0-396 GCF_054850255.1 Streptomyces sp. 7R007
TCGATGGGCAATCGTCCCTTCGAGGCCCATCGCACGTCCGCGGCCCGGTCCCCGCGGACCACGACGGCCCGCCCGTCGATGACGCCCAGTCTCACCAGTCCACCTTCTTCGGTACGGGCGTGCCGTGGCCCTGCTCCCAGCCGACGATGGGGTTGCGCAGCACCCCGAGGCGTTCGACCTCGGCCTCGACGACGTCACCGGGCTTGAGGTACATCTCCGGGTTGCCGCTGAAACCGGCGACTCCCTGCACGGTGCCGGTGGTGATCAGGTCGCCCGCGCTGTAGCCCTGCGGCGAGTGGTAGGCGACCAGGTGCGGGATGGACACCGACATGCGGTTGGTGTTGGACTTCTGCCGCACCACCCCGTTGACCCGCAACTCCATGTCGAGGTGCTGCG
>NZ_JBTWMV010000177.1:0-395 GCF_054850255.1 Streptomyces sp. 7R007
ATCCTGGCCGCCGTCCAGGGCTTCATGCCCGAACTCGGCCTGGCCAAGGAGAACATCGTCTTCGTCTCCGGCATCGGCTGCTCCTCCCGCTTCCCGTACTACATGAACACGTACGGCATGCACTCCATCCACGGCCGCGCCCCCGCCATCGCCACCGGCCTGGCCGCCAGCCGCCGCGACCTGTCCGTCTGGGTCGTCACCGGCGACGGCGACGCCCTCTCCATCGGCGGCAACCACCTCATCCACGCCCTGCGCCGCAACGTCAACCTCAAGATCCTGCTGTTCAACAACCGGATCTACGGCCTGACCAAAGGCCAGTACTCCCCCACCTCCGAGGTCGGCAAGATCACCAAATCGACGCCGATGGGCTCGCTGGACGCACCCTTCAACCCGGT
>NZ_JBTWMV010000178.1:0-391 GCF_054850255.1 Streptomyces sp. 7R007
AGAACCTGTTGCTCTATCGATCTTGGTGGGCGTGAGTTCGAGGTCGTCGACTCGGTCGGGTGATCTTCTGGCTGGCCGAGCATGAAAGCGGGGCCTCCCGCACAGCTCGAGGGTGTCGAATCCAACCGAGCAACAGGAGGCCCCTGGTGCTGCAGTCTTCCGTGCCGGCGTCGATGTCGTCCAACGCGGTTGCCCTGGAGTGTGATTGCCTCGCTCACCGGTTCGGGAACGCCGGGGACCGGCCGTACAGGCGACCGAAGTATCCGTCGGACATGAGCGACGCGGAGTGGGCCGTCGTACGCGAGGCGATGCCGGTTCCCGGCTGGCTGGAGGGCCGCGGCGGGCAACCGGAGAGCTATTGCCACCGGCAGATGGTCGACGCGGTGCGCTA
>NZ_JBTWMV010000179.1:0-386 GCF_054850255.1 Streptomyces sp. 7R007
GCGCCCTGCGTACCGGCCATCGGGAGGAGAGAATTCCCGTGCGTGCTCTGTGCGTTGATCCCGACACCAGCGTCACGGAGCTGGATCTGCCCGAGGCCGGTGCGCACGCCGCGATCCAAGACCACATCGGAACGACCGATGCGGTTGATCAAGGCGTGTTCCGCCGGCGGGCCTTCCTGCACATCCACGGGGACGGACGCGTGAACAGGCTCGTGCAGAACATCACCGCATGGGTCCTGGCGAGCGCCTGGCGCGGTATTGCCCTGTACCCGATCCACGGGACGGTCATCGTCACCGGACGTGCTCAGGACGGGGCAGTGGCCGCCTTGGTCGACGGTCTGGCCCGGCACGTGCCTGCGGTGGCGCAGACGGTGCGGGAAACACTG
>NZ_JBTWMV010000018.1:0-186886 GCF_054850255.1 Streptomyces sp. 7R007
GCATCACAGCAGGTGGGCCGCCGTCGTGTACGCGGACCGTGTTCGCCGGCGCAGGCTCCCTGAGATGCCGGCGGACCCCGGCCATCCGCACCGCCCGCGACCGCACCCTTCGCCGTCCGCCACCGCGACCGTCACCGCGCGCGACAGCGACTCCCGCCGTTTCCCACCTCGCCCTTCACTGTCCGCCACCCCGACCCTCACCGTCCGCGACAGCGACCCTGGGCGTCTCCCGCCGCGCCCCTCACCGTCCGCGACAGCGACCCTGGCCGTCTCCCGCCGCGCCCCTTACCGGGCGCGACAGCGACCCCGGCCGTCTCCCGCCGCGCCCCTTACCGGGCGCGACAGCGACCCTGGCCGTTTCCCGCCGCGCCCCTTACCGGGCGCGACAGCGACCCCGGCCGTTTCCCGCCGCGCCCCTCACCGTCCGCGACCACGTCCAGCGGCGACCTGCCGCACCGCGACAACTTTCGGCCGAAAGTCGCTCGTGACCGGTCGGCCACCTCCCGTTCGGCCAGCCGGTCGGACGCCTCCCACCTGCACGGTCGCCTCGACGATCGCGACGGCGTGTCCGTCGGCCCGGCCCGGGCGCCGGACCCGTCCGCAAGAAATTCCTGTCCGAATCATTGACGCACCCCGAGCCCCTCCGTAACTTGTGCCAGCAAGCGCTTACTTGAAACGATTCATGCATGCGGCGAAGAAGCCGGGGAGGGCCCGACTGTGGGAACCAGCAGGAATGTTGAGAGGCGTACGATCCTCAAGGCGGCGGGGGCGACGGCGGCCACGCTGGGGCTCGCCGCCACCACCGGGTGCGGGGGTGACAGCGGAACGTCGGCCGACGGGACGGTGACGATCCGTTACTCCTGGTGGGGTGCCGACGAGCGAGCCAAGAAGATCAACCAGACCATCAAGCTCTTCGAGAAGAAGTATCCGAAGATCAAGGTCAAGACGGACTTCCAGGACTATGTGTCTTTCTGGGAGAAGTTCCAGACGCAGGCCTCCGGCGGAAATCCCCCGGACGTTTTCCAAAACGCCGTCACATTCCTTAGGAAGTACGACAAGAGAGGTGTTCTGCTCGATCTCAAGTCGCAGATCGACGCGGGCAACCTGAGCCTCGACAACTTCCGCGCCGGGGTCACCAAGGTCGGCGAGGTCGACGGCAAGCAGCTCGGCGTCCCGGTCGGCTCCAACACCATGGCGCTGGTCATCGACAAGAAGGTCTTCCAGAAGGCGGGCGTCGAGCCGCAGACCGGCTGGACCTGGGACGAGTACTTCAAGGCCCTGAAGACCATCCACGACAAGACCAAGGTCCCCGGGGACACGGGCTACTTCAGCATCATGTACCTGTACGACCTGTACCTGCGTCAGAACGGAAAGGCGTTCTACACCAAGGACGGACTCGGCTTCGACAAGGCCGACCTGACGGAGTGGTGGCAGGACGGCTACAACCGGACGAAGGCCGGGCTCGTCACCAGCCCCAAGATCGTCGCCCAGGACCGCCCCAAGTCCTCGCTCTCCGCCGGGCACGGCGCCTCCGAGTTCACCTGGGACAACTTCACCGTCCGCTACAGCGCCGAAGGCGACAGCGAGTACGGCCTCGCGCCCATCCCCACCACCAACGGCAAGGACACCGGCCAGTACCTCGCCTCCCTGATGCTGAGCGCCTCCGCACGCACCTCGCACCCCAAGGAAGTCGCCCAGTTCATCAACTTCATGGTGCACGACCCCGAGGTCGGCAAGATCATGGGCTACGACCGCGGCATCCTCGCCTCGACCGAGCAGTACGAGGCGTTCAAGCCGACCGACGCGGTCAACAAGGAGATCGCGCAGTACGAGGCCGACACCGCCAAGGCCGGCGTCCTCGGCACGATCACCCCGCACCCCTCCGGCGCCGACACCATCGAGGCCGCCTTCCTGCGCATCGGCGGCGACCTCGCCCTGGGCAAGTCCTCGGTCTCCGCCTCGGTGAAGCAGTTCTTCGACGAGTCGCAGGCCGCCTTCCAGGCCTGACCCGACCGGAACGATTGGGAAGCACCGTGACGCTCGTCAAGGACTCACCGCCCGTCACCCGGAAGGCCCGCTCCGCCGCCCCCGCCGCCGTCAAGCGGCGGGGCCGCCGGGAGAACCTCGCCGGCTACCTCTTCATGTCCCCGTGGATCGCGGGCTTCCTGCTCCTGACCGCGGGCCCCATGGTCGCCTCGCTCTACTTCGCGTTCACCGACTACAACCTCTTCAACGCCCCCAAGTGGGTCGGTCTCGACAACTTCACCAAGATGTTCGACGACCCGCGCTGGCAGAAGTCCGTCGAGGTCACCGCGAAATACGTGATCATCGGCACCCCGCTGAAGCTGCTGCTCGCCCTCGGGGTCGCCCTGCTGCTCGCGCAGAGCCGGCGCGGACAGGCTTTCTACCGGGCCGCGTTCTACGCCCCCTCGCTCATCGGCGCCAGCGTGTCCGTCGCCTTCGTGTGGCGGTCGATCTTCTCCGACGACGCCATCGTCGACCGCGCCCTGTCCGCCGTCGGCATCCACGCCGGCGGCTGGGTCGGCAACCCCGACTGGATCCTCTACTGCCTGGTCGCGCTCACCGTCTGGCAGTTCGGCGCGCCCATGGTCATCTTCCTGGCCGGACTCAAGCAGGTGCCGAAGGAACTGTACGAGGCCGCCGAACTGGACGGTGCCGGGGCCTTCCGCAAGTTCTGGAGCATCACGCTGCCGATGATCTCCCCGGTGCTCTTCTTCAACGTCCTGCTGGAGACCATCCACTCCTTCCAGATCTTCGGCTCGGCCTACGTCGTCTCCAACACCTACTGCGGCCCGGCCGACGCCACCCTCGTCTACACCTGCTACCTCTACCAACAGGGCTTCAAGAACGCCCAGATGGGCTTCGCCTCCGCGATGGCCTGGATGCTGCTGCTCGCCGTCGCCCTGGTGACCGCCGTCCTGTTCTGGTCGCAGAAGAAGTGGGTGCACTACGCGGAGGACGCCCGATGAGCGCGATCACCACCAAGCCGACGGCGACGAAGTCCCCGGCCCCGAGCCGCAGGCGGACCGGCTCGCTCGCCTGGCACCTCGGCGCCCTGCTGCTCCTCGCCGTCATCCTCTACCCGGTCCTGTGGGTCATCGGCGCCTCGTTCAAGCCCAGCAAGGACATCATCAACAGCCTCCAGCTCTTCCCGGCCCACCCGATCCTCGCCAACTTCAAGGGCCTCGCGGACGGCATCGCCGACATCTCCATCTGGACCTTCTTCCAGAACTCCCTGCTGTACGCGGGCGGTTCGGTCGTCGGCATCCTGATCTCCTGCTCGCTGACCGCGTACGCCTTCGCCAAGATCAGGTTCGCCGGCCGGAACGTCCTGTTCACCCTGATGATCGGCACGCTCCTGCTGCCGTACCACGTGCTGCTCATCCCGCAGTACGTGATGTTCCAGAAGATGGAACTCATCAACACCTACGTGCCGTTGCTGCTCGGCAAGTACCTGGCGACGGAGGCGTTCTTCGTCTTCCTCATGGTGCAGTTCATGCGCAACCTGCCGAGGGAGCTGGACGAGGCCGCCCGCATCGACGGCTGCGGTCACCTGCGCACCTACTGGTCGATCGTGCTGCCGCTGTGCCGGCCCGCGCTGATCACCAGCGCCATCTTCACCTTCATCAACGCCTGGAACGACTTCATGGGCCCGCTGATCTACCTCAACGAACCCGGGAAGTACACCGTCTCCCTCGGCATGATGATGTTCCGCGACTCCGACGGCGTCGCCGCCAACTACGGCGGCCTGATCGCGATGTCGCTGGTGGCGCTGCTGCCCGTGCTGCTCTTCTTCCTCGCCTTCCAGCGCTATCTGATCGACGGCATGGCGACCTCCGGACTGAAGGGCTGAGGCGGTCGGCATGGCCCAGGCACGTGTGAAGGCACGCAAGGAGTCCCTGCTCGCCGAGCGGTTCGCCCTCTTCGCCGAGACCCTGCTGACCGGGGTGTGGATCGCCGTGGCCTCGCTGGGCGTGGTCACCTACCCGGCCGCGTTCGCCGCCGGCGCCCGCCACCTGCGCCGCCGCCTGGCCCACCAGGGCGGCGGCTGGCGGGAGTTCGTGAGCGACTTCCGTACGGCGGTGCGCGGCGGCTGGCTCGTCGGCGCCGCCGGCTGGGGCACGGCCGGCGTGGCCTGGGTCGACGTCCAGGCCGGCCGGGCCGGGCTGCCCGGCGGGTCGCTCGTCGGGGCCGTCGGCCTGTTCGCGGTGCTCGGCGCGCTCGTCGCCGGGCTGCGGGCGGCCGCGGTCTGGGAGCCGGGGGCCGCCTGGCGGAGCCTGCTCGCCCGGGCCGGCCGGCGCACCGTCCTCGATCCGGCCGGTTCCTTCCTGCTCGTCGGCGGACTGGCCCTGGTGGCCCTGTCCGGCTGGTTCACCGCCCCGCTGGCGGTGCCCGTCCTGGGCGCCGTCACGGCAGCGGCCGTCGCCGTGGAGGAGCGGTACCGGCACCGCTGAACGCACCAGGTCGGCGCCCTTCCCCCGGAGGCGCCGCACCTTCCCCTGTCATGCCCCTGACCACCGTATGGAACGACGCTTCCCGCACGGACAAGGAAAGGCTGCATCCCATGTCTCCCATCCCCCGCAGGTCCCTCCTCAAGGCGGCCGCCGTCGCCGGTGCCGCCGCACAGTTCAGCTGGGCCCTCGGCGCCGCGGACGCGCAGGCCGCGCCCAGAGCCGAGGCCGCCGCCGACGACCCCGTCACCCTGGACTGGCTGGAGGACGGCGGCCTGGGCGCCGCACCCGGCTCCACCGTCGGCGTCCCGTGGCCGATGGGCGTCCACGACGCCGACCAGACCTTCGCGCTGACGGACGCCGACGGCAAGGCCGTCCCCGTGCAGACCTGGCCGCTCGCCTACTGGCCGGACGGCTCCCTGAAGTGGACCGCGCACGCGGTGAGTTCGGGCTCCGGCAAGCTCACGCTGACGGCCGGCACCGCCGCGGCCCCCGACAAGAAGGTCACCGTCGACAACAGCGGCGGCACCATCGACGTGTCGACCGGCGTCATCACCGCGAAGATCGGCAAGTCGGGGGCGACCCTGATCAAGTCGGTCACCCGCGGCTCCACCGAGATCGCCAGGAACGGCCGGCTGGTCCTCATCCGCCAGCCCGAGATCGAGGACGAGGACCAGGGCACGGTCAAGACCGAACGCTTCGAGGGCGCCATCGACGAGGTCACCGTCGAGCAGGACGGACCCGTCCGCGCCGTCGTCCGCATCGACGGCAAGCACCGCAAGGGCGACCGCAGTTGGCTGCCGTTCTCCATCCGCCTCTACTTCTACGCCGGCGCCGACTCCTTCCGCATGGTCCACACGATCACCTACGACGGCACCCAGGAGCCGGGCAAGCCGAGCGGCGACTTCATCCGCGGCCTCGGCGTCCGCTTCAGCGTGCCCATGCGTGACGCGTCCTACGACCGGCACATCCGCATCGGCGGCGAGGGCACCGGCCTGCTGCGCGAGGCGGTCAAGGGCATCACCGGACTGCGCCGCGACCCTGGCGCCGCCGTGCAGGCCGCGCAGTTCGCCGGCCAGAAGCTGCCCGACCCGTCCACCTGGGACCAGCGGGTGACCACCCGGCTCCAGTACATCCCCGAATGGGGCGACTACACGCTCTCCCAGCTCTCCGCCGACGGCTTCACCCTGCGCAAGCGCACCAAGAAGGGCTACGGCTGGATCGGCGCCGGCGGCGGCAAGCGGGCCTCCGGCTTCGGGTACGTTGGCGGCGCGAGCGGCGGACTCTCCTTCGGCCTCAGGGACTTCTGGGAGAAGTACCCCGCCCAGCTCGACATCCGCGACGCCCACACCGACGTGGCCGAGGTCACCCTCTGGCTCTGGTCACCCGAGGCCCAGCCCATGGACCTGCGCTTCTACCACGACGGCATGGGCCAGGACACGTACGCCGAACAGCTCGAAGGCCTCAACATCACCTACGAGGACTACGAACCCGGCTTCGGCACCCCCTACGGCATCGCCCGCACCTCGGAACTGCTGTTCTGGGCCAACGAGTCGACGCCGTCGGCCGAGACCCTGGCCCAGCAGGTCGAAGCCGTACGGGTGCTGCCGCAGCTCGCCGCCCCGCCCAAGCAGCTCATCAAGGCCAAGGTATTCGGCCCGGGCCTGTACTCCGAACCCGACCGCTCCACGCCCGCCAAGGCCAAGATCGAGGACCACCTCGACTTCCTGTTCACCTACTACAAGGGCCAGGTGGAGCAACGCCGTTGGTACGGCTTCTGGGACTACGGCGACATCATGCACACGTACGACACCGTGCGGCACGTGTGGCGCTACGACATCGGCGGGTACGCCTGGGACAACTCCGAGCTCTCGCCCGACCTGTGGCTGTGGTACGCGTACCTCCGAAGCGGCCGCTCCGACATCTTCCGCTTCGCCGAGGCGATGACCCGGCACACCGGCGAGGTCGACGTCTACCACCTCGGCAAGTGGGCGGGCCTGGGCACCCGGCACGGCGTGCAGCACTACGCCGACAGCGCCAAGCAGCAGCGCATCGCCAACACCACGTACCGGCGCTTCTACTACTTCCTCACCGCCGACGAACGCGTGGGCGACCTCATGCACGCCAACGTCGACTCCGACGAGACGTTCCTCGTGCTCGACCCCCAGCGCAAGGTCCGCACCGACCCCTACACCCCGGACCGGCACGCCCTGTCCATCGGCTTCGGCACCGACTGGAGCGGCCTGGTGTCGGCGTGGCTGACCGAGTGGGAGCGCAAGGGCCCCAAGTGGGAGAAGGCCAGGGCGCGCGTGCTGTCCACGATGGAGGGCATCGCCGCCCAGCCCAACGGCTTCGTCCAGGGCAGCGGGCTGTACGACCTCGACACGGGCAAGTTCGCGGTCGCGGACACGCCGGTCGTCTCCGTCTCGCACCTCTCGGCGGTCTTCGGCCTCAACGAGCTGTGCGCCGAGCTGATCCACCTCGTCGACATGCCGAAGTTCAAGGAGGTGTACCTGGACTACTGCCGCTACTTCAACGCCACCAAGGCCGAGCAGAAGGCCCGTTACGGCTCCGACTTCGGCACGCTGCTGCTCTTCCAGGGGCACTCGCGCCTCGACGCGTACGCCGCCGTGCAGACCCGGGACGCGGCGCTGGCCGCGCGGGCGTGGGCGAAGTTCTACAACTCCGACGGGTACACGGAGTCCTCGCCCTGGAAGACCGAGGAGTTGAGCGGGCCCGTCGCCCTGGTGCCGGGGAACGAGGCGAGTTGGGTGTCGACGAACGACACCGCGCTCTACGGCCTCGCCGCGATCGAGGACCTGGCCCTGCTCGGGGACAAGATGCCGTAGCGCGTGGGGGAGTGGGGGAGTGGGAGAGTGGGGAACCGCGGGCCGGTGGGGGCTGGTCGCGCAGTTCCCCGCACCCCTTCCGGGGCGCCTCAGTGGAGCCTGGTGAGGATGTCCCGGACGCGGCGGGCGTCTCGGATGCGTTGTTCGTACGTGGCGCCCAGGGCCAGCAGGAGGAGGCCCGCCAGCGCCGGAGGCGCCCAGCGGGGGAGCGCACCGGTCAACTGGACCAGGTACGGCGCCAGTTCGTGCAGGGCGTCCAGGACGAGGGTCGCGCCGCCCAGGGCCAGGGGGGCCTGGAGGCGGTGGCGGGCGCCGAGCAGGGTGGTCAGCAGGGCCGCTGCGCCCAGCAGGAGCGGGCGGGTCCAGTGAGGGTCGCCCCAGGCGGCGGCGAGGCTCGGCAGCAGGGTCGCGGCCAGTCCGGGGCCGTACGCCGTCCAGGACGAGGCCAGCGGGTCGCGGTGCCGGCGCCAGGCGCCGACGAGCAGCGCCGGGACGGTGACCGGGAGGGTGTAGGCCTCGGGCGCCGCGACACCCCAGGCCGCCAGGCGTACCCAGGCGGCCAGGACGAACAGGGCGGTGGCCGCGTAGCCGGCGGCGCGACGGTCGGGGCGGGCCGCGGTGGCCGCCGCGATGACTCCGCAGAGGGCGAGGACGAGGGCCAGCGGCGCGGGGTCCGGGACGGCCAGGGCGACGGCGAGCAGCACGGTCGCGCAGGCGGCGGCCTCCAGGGCGACGGGCGCCGGGAGGCGGGCCGCGAGCAGGGCGGCGGTCGCGGGCACGACGAGCACGAGCAGCGCCGTGTGCTGCGGCGGCCAGCCGGCGGCGGCGCCGGTCGCGCAGGCCAGCGCTGCGGCGTACGCGTGCGCCGCCGGGGCGGTGACGGGCCGGAGGCCGGACCACCAGGAGGCCCCGGCGAACACGGCGGTCAGCGCCGCGAGCGTGGCCAGGGTGGCAGTCTGGGAGGCCAGCGCCTGGCAGGCGAGCGTGAGCGACGAGACCAGGGCGAGGACTGTGGCGGTGATCCGCGCGGGTGCGTAGGAGCGGGCGGTGACCAGCGCCGCGAGCGTGGCGAGCATGGTGGTCACGAGCCCTGCGGTGTACGGGAGTTGGAGCACGGCCGGCAGGGTGAGTACGGCGGCCCAGCCCAGCAACAGAGCGGCGTTGACCGCCCTCGGACGCCAGGTCGCGTCCCGCACCGCCGCCGGCAGTACGACCGCGACGGCCACCGGCACCCACGGCACCGCCCCCGCGTGCACCGGCCACGGCACGTCCACCGCGACCGCGGCCCGTGCGTCGGACGGGGCCCCGGACCAGGCCCGCCCCGCCCAGGAGACGGGACCCAGCAGCGTGACGGCGACGACCGGGAGGGTCCACAGGAGCGCCAGCGCCTGAACGCAGACGGAGGCATCGACGAGCCCCCGCCGCACGGCCTCGGGCAGCGCGGCCCGTACGGCCGCCAACAGGGCGACGCCGCACAGCAGATACCCGGGAACCGTCCAGTCGTCCGGCAGCATCACGCGCAGCGCCCCACCGCACGCGGCGACCACCAGCAGGCCCCCGAGCAGGGCGTTGACCGTGTCGAGGACGGGCGACCGGCCGCCGTCCGCCTCCGCGACGGGTGTCTGCGGTGCCGTCCGCGCCCGGTGCCAGGAGGCGGTCAGGGCCGTCGTCGCCGCGAGAGTGAGGAGCGCCGCCGCACGGGCGGCGGCGCTCGGGCCCGCTGCGCTCCAGGAGAGCCAGCCGGCCGCCAGAACGCCCCAGCCGCCCATGCCGTACGCGCCGAGAACGGCGGTGAGACGTACGGACCCGGCGGTCGCCCGGAGCGCCATGCCTGTGTCGAACCCCGCCGTCAGCAGCAGCGCGGCCGTGATGCCGTAGGGCCCCGCCGACACCGCCACCGCCCAGAGCAGGAGCGGGAGTTGAGCGGCGAGCAGCGCGGCCGGACGCGGCAGGCGCAGCCCGTCGACGCCCGGCAGCAGTCCGTACGCCGCCCACAGCCCCGCCAGGACCGCCGACGCGAGCGCCGCGTACCCCGTGCCGTCCGACCCGCCGAACGCCACCTCGTGCAGCGCGTACGCGTCCAGCACCGTCAGCGCGAGCCCCAGGCCGGCCACCGCCTCGGCCGTCGAGCGCAGCCCTCGCCCGAGCAGCACCGCCGGTGCCGCGAGCGCGCCCGCCGTCACCGCGCCGAGTACCGCGGCCCGCCCGGCGATGCCCAGATGCCCCCAGCCGACCAGCGTGAACGCGATCGCCGCGATGGTCAGCAGCGCACCGCCCAGGACCAGCAGCACGTTCTGGACACGCGGCGCGGTGGTCTCCGGCCGGGGCGCGGCCGGGGGTGCCACCGGCCGCAGCGAGGCCAGCAGCCAGGCGCGGCGGGTCAGCAACTGGGCCCGGCGGGCGTCGAGTCGCCGCAGCTCGGCGTCGAGGAGCCGCAACTCCTCGGCCGGGGGCGGAAGGTTCGTCATGCTGTGGAGTGTGGTCCGGGTCACGTCGTACGACATGAGTGCGGGTACTCAGGACGTACTCAGACAGCGGGCAGACTGCCCCCATGGACTGGACGCACTACCGCTTCCGCACCCTGTGGCGCCTGCCCGCGCCGACCGCCACCGTGTACGAGGCGCTGGAGCGGGCCGAGGACTACCCCCGCTGGTGGCCCCAGATCCGCGAGGTCACCAAGCTCGACGACAGCACCGGCGTGATCCGCGTCCGGTCCGTCCTGCCCTACGAGCTGACCTTCACCGCGCGCGAGGTACGGCGCGACGCCGGGGCCGGCGTCCTGGAGATCGCCATGTCCGGCGACCTCGACGGCTGGGCGCGCTGGACCCTCGCCCCGCACGGCACCGGCACCCTCGCCCGCTACGACCAGGTCGTCGACGTGCACAAGCCGCTGCTGAGGCGGCTGGCCGTGCCCGGACGGCCGGTGTTCCGGCTCAACCACCGGCTGATGATGCGCGCCGGACGGCGCGGACTGGTGGCGTACCTCGAAGCGGTTTGAAGGAAGGCGCCGGGGACCTGTATTGTTCACTGCGTTCCCGGGCGATTAGCTCAGTGGGAGAGCGCTTCGTTCACACCGAAGAGGTCACTGGTTCGAACCCAGTATCGCCCACCGGGAAAGGCCGGTCCGCCCCGTGCGGACCGGCTTTCTTCATGCCGCCGCCGGCAGCTCCGGGCGTAGTGGCCATTCCGTGCTCACCACTTCGTCCGTGCCGCTGCGCGCGAACCACGCCTGCAGGCCGCGTGCCTGCGCCGCGTGCCACGTCGTCTGCAGCGAGTGCAGCTCGGCCGGCGAGAGGCGCTCCAGCCGGGCCGCGAAACGGCGGCCCAGGGCCCGTACGACGTCCAGGGCCGCCAGTGCGTCCGCCCCCGCGTCGTGCGCGCCCTCCAGATCGACGCCGTAGTGCGCGCACAGGTCGGTGAGGGTGCGGCGGCCCTTGCGATAGCGGTCCAGGTGCTTGTCGAGGACCCGCGGGTCCAGCACCCGCAGCGGTGTCGACTCGAACCACCGGTCGAGCGAGGAGGCGCGATGGCGGCGCAGCTCGCGGTCCAGCAGCGTCAGGTCGAACGGCGCGTTCATCACCACCAACGGCCGTGCCATGGCCGCCTGTTCGGCCAGCTGCTCCGCTATCTCGTACATCACCGGCGCCGGCCAGCGGCCGTTGCGCTGGAGGTGTTCCTCCGTCAGCCCGTGCACCGCGGTCGCCGACTCCGGCACCGGCACACCCGGGTTGACCAGCCAGCGGGTCACCCGGGGCCGGGTGCCCGGGGCGTCCTGGACGACGACGGCTGCCGACACGATCCGGTCGGTCTCGACGTCAACGCCCGTGGTCTCCGTGTCGAAGGCGGCCAGGGGCCCCTCGTACCAGCACGTCATGCCTACCCAACTCCTCGTTCACCCACGGCAGCTGACGTTCCGTCTTCTGCCTGTTTGGTGATACCCGGGCTGTTTGCGCACTACGCCGGGAGGACACAACAGGAGTACGGGTCTTTGCAGTTCAGCGGCCCGCAGCGGGGATTCACTTGGCTTGGAAGGCTGTTTGGTCATGGCGATAGCGCAGCCCGAGCGGGGCGGGCTGCTGCCCGAACGCACGGGCCCCCATCGCGGCACACTCGCCACCACCGCCTGCATGGAGACACTGCAGGTGGGCTATCTGCACGCCGTCGCGGCGGCGGCCGGCTGCTCGCTGTCGCAGCCGTTCCCGGACAACGGCATCGACTGGCACGTCAGCCACGGCTCACCCGGGCACACCGTCGACGACGAGGTGACCATCAAGGTGCAGCTGAAGTGCACGTACCAGGTCGCGCCCAACCCACCGGGCCGCTTCTTCTCCTTCACGCTCGACAACGACCACCTGCGCAAGCTCGCGCGCACGCCCGTGTCGGTGCACAAGATCCTGGTGGTGATGCTCGTCCCGAGATCCCGGGACGACTGGCTCAGAGCCAGCCACGACCGCCTCGACCTCAGGCACTGCTGCTACTGGGTCAACCTGGCCGGCCACGCGATCACCGGCCGGAACCGCACCACCGTGCGCATACCGACTTCACGCATCTTCGACGACCGGGCGCTGTGCGAGATCATGACGCGGGTCGGGACGGGAGGCAGACCATGACGCACCGCCCCCTGGACGAGCCAGTGCGGCCGGTGCGGCCGCATCCCGTGGATGCCGCCTGGCACCGGCCCCCCGAGCCCCACCAGGTCGACCCGGCCGTACTGGGCGCCCTGCTGCGCCGGCACGGCTGGCAGCGCCGCGGCGGCGCCCCCGGACGCTACGGCCGCTGGACCCCGCCCGGCCCCGGCGGCACCGGCACCAGCCTGCTGGTCCCCGAGAGCCGCGCCTTCCCCGACAGCGACGACCTGCTCGGCGAGGCCCTCCTCGCGCTCAGCCGCAGTGCCATGCCCTCCGCCCGCGAGGTGCTGGTCGGGCTCGCCGTGCCCAGCGACGAGATCCGCTGGTGGCGGGACGTGCCGACCGGCCCCGCCGACACCGCCCCCTGGTCGGTGGAGGAGCAGCTGCGCTCCGCCGCCCGGCAGATGCTGCTCGCCGGCGCCCTCGCCACCCGCGCCCGCGCCGGCTACCACGGCGTCCGGCACCGCCGCTCCGCCGCCGCGCTGCTGGAGCACGTCCTCGTCGGCCCCGCCACCGGGGGCGACCGGCTGACCGCGTTCGTGCCCGTCGGCACCGGACGCCCGCTCGCCGTACGCCTCCACCAGGCCCTGTACGCCGCCCGCGAGGCCATCGACTACCAGCGGGCCACCGGCGGCATGGACGCCTTCGACGGCGCCGTCGAGGCGGGCGTCAGCCGCGAGCTCACCGAGGCCCTCGTCGCGCTCGTGCGCGGCACCGAGGGCGCCCGGATCGCCGTCGAGTGGGCGCCCGCCGCCGGGGTGCCCCAGGACTGCGCGGCCACCGCCGAGCCCGTCGAGTTCTCCCCCGGCGACCTGCCCGCGCTGCGCGAGGCCGGGGCCCGCTATCTGCGCGAGGAGCCGTCCGTGCCCGTGCGGATCACCGGCGCCGTGGTGCGCCTGCGCAGGTCGGGGCCACGCGGCGAGGGCAGCGTACGGCTGCGGGTGATCGCCGGGGCCGAGGTCCCGCACGTCCGGCTGACCCTGGACGAGGAGGACTACCGGATCGCCGGGCAGGCGCACCTGGTCGGACTGCCGGTGCGGGTGCAGGGACGGCTGGAGAGCCGCGGCGGCTTCCGGCGGCTGACCGGCGCCTCGGGCGTCGTACCCGTGCAGGTCGACGAGGCCGAACGGGACCGGCTGATGAAGTCCCTGCAGGAGAACCTGGACTTCTTCGAGGAGGCCTGCGGAGGGGACTGACGGCGGCACCGGTTTCGCTAAGGAGGGGCCGGGGTCGGTACGATCCCCTATTGCGCGCGCTCCTGGTATGGCGCCGCACCCACCTTCAGTCAGGAGAGACCGGTGTCAGACGTCCGTGTGATCATCCAACGCGATTCCGAGCGGGAAGAACGCGTGGTGACGACGGGCACTACGGCCGCCGAGCTCTTCGCCGGCGAGCGCTCGATCATCGCCGCGCGCGTGGACGGCGAGCTCAAGGACCTCGCCTACGAGGTCGGGGACGGCGAGACCGTCGAGGGTGTCGAGCTCTCCTCCGAGGACGGCCTCAACATCCTGCGCCACTCCACCGCCCACGTCATGGCGCAGGCCGTGCAGGAGCTCTTCCCCGAGGCCAAGCTGGGCATCGGCCCGCCCGTGAAGGACGGCTTCTACTACGACTTCGACGTGGACAGGCCGTTCACGCCCGAGGATCTCAAGGCCATCGAGAAGAAGATGCAGGAGATCCAGAAGCGCGGCCAGCGCTTCTCGCGCCGCGTGGTCACCGACGAGGCCGCCCGCGAGGAGCTCGCGAACGAGCCCTACAAGCTGGAGCTGATCGGCCTCAAGGGCTCCGCCTCCGCCGACGACGGCGCGGATGTCGAGGTCGGCGCCGGCGAGCTGACGATCTACGACAACCTCGACGCCAAGACCGGCGAGCTGTGCTGGAAGGACCTCTGCCGCGGTCCCCACCTGCCCTCCACCCGCCTCATCCCGGCGTTCAAGCTGATGCGCAACGCGGCCGCCTACTGGCGCGGCAGCGAGAAGAACCCCATGCTCCAGCGCATCTACGGCACCGCCTGGCCGTCCAAGGACGAGCTGAAGGCCTACCTGGACTTCCTCGCCGAGGCCGAGAAGCGCGACCACCGCAAGCTGGGCAGCGAGCTGGACCTGTTCTCCATCCCGGAGCAGATCGGCTCCGGCCTCGCGGTCTTCCACCCCAAGGGCGGCATCGTCCGCCGCGTGATGGAGGACTACTCGCGCCGCCGGCACGAGGAGGAGGGCTACGAGTTCGTCTACACCCCGCACGCGACGAAGGGGAAGCTCTTCGAGACGTCCGGGCACCTGGACTGGTACGCCGACGGCATGTACCCGCCCATGCAGCTGGACGAGGGCGTGGACTACTACCTCAAGCCCATGAACTGCCCGATGCACAACCTGATCTTCGACGCGCGCGGCCGCTCCTACCGCGAACTGCCGCTGCGCCTGTTCGAGTTCGGGACCGTGTACCGGTACGAGAAGTCGGGCGTCGTGCACGGCCTCACCCGCGCCCGCGGCTTCACCCAGGACGACGCGCACATCTACTGCACCCGTGAGCAGATGTCGGAGGAGCTCGACAAGACGCTCACCTTCGTCCTCGGCCTGCTGCGGGACTACGGCCTGACCGACTTCTACCTGGAGCTGTCCACCAAGGACCCGGAGAAGTTCGTCGGCACCGACGAGGTCTGGGAGGAGGCCACCGAGACCCTCCGCCAGGTCGCCGAGAAGCAGGGCCTGCCGCTGGTGCCCGACCCGGGCGGCGCGGCCTTCTACGGCCCCAAGATCTCCGTCCAGACGAAGGACGCGATCGGCCGCACCTGGCAGATGTCGACCATCCAGCTCGACTTCAACCTGCCCGAGCGCTTCGACCTGGAGTACACCGGCCCGGACGGCTCCAAGCAGCGCCCGGTCATGATCCACCGCGCGCTTTTCGGCTCGATCGAGCGGTTCTTCGCCGTCCTGCTGGAGCACTACGCGGGCGCGTTCCCGGCCTGGCTGGCCCCCGTCCAGGCGGTCGGCATCCCGATCGGCGACGCGCACGTGGAGTACCTGGAGAAGTTCGCCGCGGCGGCGAAGAAGCAGGGACTGCGCGTCGAGGTGGACTCCTCCTCCGACCGCATGCAGAAGAAGATCCGCAACGCCCAGAAGCAGAAGGTGCCCTTCATGGTCATCGCGGGCGACGAGGACATGTCGAACGGCTCGGTCTCCTTCCGCTACCGCGACGGCTCCCAGGAGAACGGCATCCCGTTCGACGAGGCCATCGCGAAGATCGTGAAGGTCGTCGAGGAGCGGGCTCAGGTCTGATCCGGTGCTGACGCGGGGCCCTCGGGAGGTCAGCCTCCCGGGGGCCTCTCGTCGTCCTCCCGGGCGAACACCTGCAGCAGCCAGGAGGCGAAGGTGCCGGTCACCGCGCCGATCAGGGCGAGCCCGATCGCCATCACGCCGACCGCGATCAGCCGGCCCAGCGGGGTCACCGGGGCGATGTCGCCGTAGCCGACGGTCGTCAGGGTCGCGCAGGTCCACCAGACGGCGTCCCCGAACGTCCGCATCGACGCGCCCGGCGCCCCGCGTTCTTGCTGGTAGACGGCGAGGGCACCGGCGAAACCGAGCAGTACCGTCGCCAGCCCCGAGTACGCGATCACGCGCGCGTGCAGCGCGAGCCGCGGCCTGCCGTGCCGGCGCTGCACGGCCTCGTACACCTTGACGACCCGCAGCGGCCGCAGCAGCGGCAGGATCAGCACCACCGTGTCCAGCCAGTGCTTCCGTACGAAGCGCAGCCCCTGTCCGCTCAGCCGCCAGCGCACCGCGTAGTCGACGGCGAACAGCGCCCAGGCGGCGAACAGCACCGCCAGGCACACGTCCGGCCAGACGTCCGCCAGATCCCGGGCCAGCACGCGGACCGCGTACGCCGCGAGGTAGACGAGCGACGCCAGCGCGAGGGGGATCTCGGTGCGCCGCTCCCAGCGGTCCTTACGACGGTCAGCGTCCACGCGCCCAGCTTCGCCCGGCGGGCCTTTCCCGCAACCCCGGCGACACGCCGCGAACGGGCGACGCCATATGCTGCACTGCATGACGAGTGAGCCGGAGCAGCAGTTGGGAGTGGGGACGCAGGACGCCTTCCAGCGTCTGTGGACGCCCCACCGGATGGCCTACATCCAGGGCGAGAACAAGCCGACCGGCCCGGGGGCCGACGACGGCTGCCCCTTCTGCTCGATCCCGGCCAAGTCCGACGAGGACGGGCTGATCGTCAAGCGGGGCGAGCAGGTGTACGCCGTGCTCAACCTCTACCCCTACAACGGCGGCCACCTCATGGTCGTGCCCTACCGTCACGTCGCCGACTACACCGACCTCACGGACGCCGAGACGGTCGAGCTGGCCGCGCTCACCAAGCAGGCGATGACCGCCCTGCGCACGGCCTCCGGCGCACACGGCTTCAACATCGGCATGAACCAGGGCACGGTCGCCGGTGCCGGCATCGCCGCCCACCTGCACCAGCACATCGTCCCCCGCTGGGGCGGCGACACGAACTTCATGCCGGTGGTGGGCCACACGCGGGTACTGCCGCAGCTCCTGGCCGACACCAGGAAGATGCTGGCGGAGGCGTGGCCGACGGCGTGATCGTTCCTCTCAGCGCGTCCGGCACGCTCAGCCCGTCTGGGGGCGCAGCTCCCAGGAACGCGCGCCCCCACCCGCACCGCACGACGGCCCAGGCGCCGCAGACCTACGCGTCGTAGACGTCGGCCTTCTTCGGTACCGGGTCCTGGACCTGCGTGCTGAGGAAGGCCGACCGCGAACCGAACTTCTCCGTGTCCACGCCGTTCTCCCGCAGCACCCGTATCGCCGCCGCGTGCACGACCCGCAGCACCGGCGTCGCCGCGCGCAGCGCGTCGTCGGCCATGAAGCGGTGGCGCCAGGGCTGGTCGGCCCAGGCGTGCCGCAGGCCGAAGGGCTCGGGCAGGGCTATGGTGCCGCCGAGCCAGTTGAGCAGGGGCGGGTACCAGGAGATCGGGGCGCGCACGGCCAGCCGTACCACCTCGTCGGTGTTGACCAGCGGAAGGGCCACCTTCCGGGTCTCCCACGGCTTGAAGGACTTCTGCACTTCCTTCGTCGGCGCCTCGGGCTTGCTGGTGAACAGCGGGTTCACCGGGCCCAGCGCATGTCCGGTGACCTCGATGCGCAGCGTCTTGTGCAGCACGGTGACCGTGATCATCATCGTGATGACCAGCTGCCCGTCCCACAGCGTCCACTGCACGCCCAGGTAGTGCCGGTCGCCCGCGCCGAACTGCTGGTTGTTGCAGATCTCCTGTATGGCGTGCTGCTTGACCTGGAACGCCTCCACGTCGGTGCCCTCGGGGCGGGACACCGCCTTCGCGCCCTCCCCGATCGGCGTGACGATCCAGTGCCGTACGGACGCGGTCGGGAAGCCGCCGGTGTTGATGGTGTTGCGCTCCAGCATGCGCAGGTCGTCGTGGATGGCCCGGATGACGTCCCAGCTGCGGAAGGGGTGGATCTCGCGGGTCGGGTCGGAGGGCTCCAGGTCCTCGGCGAGCTGCCAGCTGCCCCAGCGCGTGCCCATGCCGAGGATGCCCTTGGGGCCGGCGTAGAACACGGAGTTGGACTGCTGCTCGGCGCTGAGCCGGCCCAGGGCCTGGCGCAGCGTGTCGGCCTTGGTCTCGCCGGGGCTGGTCGGCACCGCCTCGGGCACCTTGGCGCCGACGCTGCTGCCCGCCAGCAGGCTGTCCCAGCGCTCCCGCAGGTCCTTCGCGGTGCGCTCGCATATCTGCTTGGCCCAGAACCAGCCGATGACGGGCAGGACGACGCACGCGCGCGCGTACCAGGCCCAGAACCCCGAGAACGGCATGCGGATCAGGAAGATCACCGCGAGCGCCCCCACCGCCACCAGCAGCGTGGTGGCCATGGCGCCGGCCCTCTTGTCCTCGCGCCTGGCGACCGTGGTGCGGATCTGGAAGACCAGCAGCCACACCAGGAGGCCGGGCAGGAACAGCAGACCGCAGAGCACCATCACGATGGCCAGCCGCTGGTCGCGGTCCTTGCGGATGTTGTTCGCGGCGAGGCAGTGCTCGACGACGACCTGCGGCTCGGCGCCGAAGGACTGGATGAGCGGTTTGCGGCCGGGCCCCACCATGCGGTCCACCACCGCCCGGGAGAAGGCCTCGCCCAGGTTGGGCCGGAATATCCTCGCCCAGGGCAGGCCGGGTTTGACGGTGGTCTGGTGCCACTCGTTGTCGGCCTTCTTGATGTCCGCCACCGGGTTGTCCCGGTAGGCGGCGGAGGCCAGCGCGAACGTCGCGGTCTGGCCCTCGTCGCCCGTGCGCGGCACCTGCGGACCGAAGATGTCCGCGTAACCGCTCTCAACGGTCATTCCCGCCCCCGATCGCCGCCGGATCCCGCTCCTGCGGCTCTTCCCGACTTCCTTGCTCCGCACACCTGTTGATCAGGTCGTCATCATGATCCCTTGCTCACACGACGACTTGATCGGCTGGTGATCAGCGTATCCCCAGCCACCGACATTCGTCGGCGGACGGCCGAAGCCGCCCGCCGACGCGGAGGGGAGCGTTCCGTACAGGCCACTTGGCGGCGCCCCGCGTCGACCACGAGACGCCGACCACGAGACGCCGACCACGAGACGCCGACCACGAGGCGTCGACTACGAGGCGTCCTTCGCCTCCTCGCGGATCCTTTCGGCGATCTGCGGCGGCATCGGCTCGTGCCGCGCGTACCGGCGGCTGAACCGTGCGGTGCCGTGGGAGAGGGAGCGCAGGTCGACCGCGTAGCGCCCGATCTCGATCTCGGGCACCTCGGCCTTGATCAGGGTGCGTCCCCCGCTGGTCTGTTCCGTGCCCAGCACCCGGCCGCGCCGCCCCGACAGGTCGCTCATCACGGCGCCCACGTAGTCGTCGCCGACCAGCACGCTGACCTCGGCCACCGGTTCCAGCAGATGGATCTTGGCGTCGGCCGCGGCCTCCCGCAGCGCGAGCGCGCCGGCCGTCTGGAAGGCGGCGTCCGAGGAGTCCACGGAGTGCGCCTTGCCGTCCAGCAGCGTCACCCGTACGTCGATGAGCGGGTACCCGGCGGCAACTCCCTTGGCCGCCTGGGCCCTTACACCCTTCTCCACCGACGGGATGAACTGCCGCGGCACCGCGCCGCCGACCACCTTGTCCACGAACTCGATGCCCGAGCCGCCCGGCAGCGGCTCGACCTCGATCTCGCAGATGGCGTACTGGCCGTGCCCGCCGGACTGCTTCACATGCCGCCCCCGCCCCGCCGACTTCCCGGCGAACGTCTCCCGCAGGGAGACCTTGTGCGGGACGACGTCGACCTGGACGCCGTAGCGGCTGCGCAGCCGCTCCAGCGCGACGTCCGCGTGCGCCTCGCCCAGGCACCACAGGACCACCTGGTGGGTGTCCTGGTTCTGCTCCAGCCGCATCGTCGGGTCCTCCGCGACCAGCCGGGACAGGCCCTGCGAGAGCTTGTCCTCGTCCGCCTTGCTGTGCGCCTGGATGGCGAGCGGCAGCAGCGGGTCGGGCATCTCCCAGGGCTCCATCAGGAGCGGGTCGTCCTTGGCCGAGAGGGTGTCCCCGGTCTCCGCGCGGCTGAGCTTGGCCACGCACACCAGGTCGCCGGCGATGGCATGGGTCACCGAGCGCTGCTGCTTGCCGAACGGCGTGGACAGCGCGCCGATGCGCTCGTCGACGTCGTGGTCCTCGTGCCCCCGGTCGGCGAGCCCGTGCCCGGAGACGTGCACCGTCTCGTCGGGGCGCAGCGTGCCGGAGAAGACCCGGACCAGGGAGACCCGGCCGACGTAGGGGTCGGACGCCGTCTTGACGACCTCGGCGACCAGCGGGCCTTCCGTGTCGCAGGGCTTGATCTCGCGCGGCTTGCCGTCGATCGTGGTCACCCCGGGCGTGGGGTGCTCGAACGGTGTCGGGAAACCGCCCGTGACCAGCTCCAGCAGCTCGACCGTGCCGAGCCCCTGCCGGGCGCCCTCGGCGGCGGGCGCGGCGGCCAGCACGGGGAAGAACACCCCGCGCGCGACGGCCCGTTCCAGGTCCTCCACGAGGGTCTTGTAGTCGATCTCCTCGCCGCCGAGATAGCGGTCCATGAGGGTCTCGTCCTCGCTCTCCGAGATGATTCCCTCGATCAGCCGGTTGCGGGCCTCCTCGATCTGCGGTAGCTGGTCCTCGCCCGGCTCGGACTCCTTGCGCTCCCCGGAGGAGTAGTCGAACAGCTTCTGCGACAGCAGTCCGATCAGTCCGGTCACGGGCGCGTGCCCGTCCGGTGCGGCCGGCCCGTGCAGCGGAAGGTACAGCGGGAGCACGGCGTCGGGGTCGTCGCCGCCGAAGGCCCCGGCGCAGATGCGCGTCATCTCCTCGAAGTCCGCGCGGGCCGCCTCCAGGTGCGTGACGACGATGGCCCGCGGCATGCCGACGGCCGCGCACTCGTCCCACACCATGCGGGTCGAGCCGTCCACGCCGTCCGAGGCGGAGACGACGAAAAGGGCCGCGTCCGCCGCTCGCAGACCGGCCCTCAGTTCTCCGACGAAGTCGGCGTATCCGGGGGTGTCGAGGAGGTTGACCTTGACGCCGGCCCATTCCACCGGCACCAGGGAGAGCTGCACCGAGCGCTGCTGCCGGTGCTCGATCTCGTCGTAGTCGGAGACGGTGCCGCCGTCCTCCACGCGGCCCGCCCGGTTCACCGCCCCCGCGGTCAGCGCGAGAGCCTCCACCAGAGTCGTCTTGCCCGATCCGGAGTGGCCGACCAGCACCACATTCCGTACGGACGCGGGGTGGTCGGCCGCCGTAGCCCTGCCGGCGGCCCCGGGGTGTGCGTTCGCCTTGTCGCCCATGATCCTGCCTCCCGTGCACGGTGAGGTCACTGTGGGCGCGGACATGCGGATCCGCGTGCGATGGCGGCTCCGGTGACGCCCGCGGTTCTTCGAGCTTTCCACTCCCGTCACGGTGCGTCCATACGACGGACGTGATCGTGCCACCCGGCCGTGCCCGAGGGGGCCGCCCGGCTGGGCCACAGGGCCCGCAACCGCGTCGTGACCGGTATGCCGTCAGCCCGTGACACGTGGGCCGGGTGCCCGACCGTCGCACACGCGCGCGCGTGGCTACGATGGGCCAGCCGGTGGCCAGCAGGGGCCGCGCGGCCACACCGACCCTCGGGAAGGCCATGCTGAACAAGTACGCGCGTGCATTCTTCACGCGTGTCCTCACGCCGTTCGCCGCATTCTTGATCAAGCGGGGCGTCAGCCCCGACACGGTCACACTCATCGGCACCGCCGGTGTGGTCGCGGGCGCGTTGGTCTTCTACCCCAGGGGCGAGTTCTTCTGGGGCACGGTCGTGATCACGCTGTTCGTGTTCTCCGACCTCGTCGACGGCAACATGGCCCGTCAGCTGGGCCGCTCCAGCCGCTGGGGCGCCTTCCTGGACTCCACGCTCGACCGGGTCGCCGACGGGGCGATCTTCGGCGGATTCGCCCTGTGGTACGCGGGCAGCGGCGACGACAACGTCCTGTGCGCGGTCTCCATCTTCTGCCTGGCCAGCGGCCAGGTGGTGTCGTACACCAAGGCGCGCGGCGAGTCGATCGGCCTGCCGGTCGCCGTCAACGGCCTGGTCGAGCGCGCCGAGCGGCTGGTGATCTCGCTGGTCGCGGCCGGCTTCGCCGGGCTGCACAAGTTCGGCGTGCCCGGCATCCAGTACCTGCTGCCCGTCGCCCTGTGGATCGTCGCCGTCGGCAGCCTGGTCACGCTGGTCCAGCGGGTCGTCACCGTCCGCCGCGAGTCCGCGGAGGCCGAAGCGCAGGCGGGCGCGGCCGAGCAGGAGAGCGGGGCGGCCAAGTGAGCACCCGGGACCAGCTGACGGACGCGCTGTACGGCCTCGGCTGGGGCGTGGTCAAGAAGCTCCCGGAACCCGTCGCCGTACGCCTCGGCCGCACCATCGCCGACCTGGCCTGGAAGCAGCGAGGCAAGGGCGTCAGGCGGCTGGAGAGCAACTACGCGCGCGTGGTGCCCGACGCGAGCCCCGAGCGCCTGGCCGAGCTCTCGCGCGCGGGCATGCGCTCGTACCTGCGCTACTGGATGGAGTCCTTCCGGCTGCCCGCCTGGAGCAAGGAGCGCATCAAGGGCGGGTTCGACCCCAAGGACGTGCACTACCTGACCGACGGGCTCGCCGCCGGCCGGGGCGTCATCCTCGCGCTGCCGCACATGGCCAACTGGGACCTCGCCGGCGCCTGGGTCACCACCAAGCTGGAGACGCCGTTCACCACGGTCGCCGAGCGCCTCAAGCCCGAGACGCTCTACGACCGTTTCGTGGCCTACCGCGAGGGCCTCGGCATGGAGGTCCTGCCGCACACCGGCGGCACCGCCTTCGGCGCCCTGGCCCGGCGGCTGCGGGACGGCGGCCTGGTCTGCCTCGTCGCCGAGCGCGACCTGTCGTCCTCCGGGGTCGAGGTCGAGTTCTTCGGCGAGACGACCCGCATGCCGGCCGGCCCCGCGCTGCTCGCCCAGCAGACCGGTGCCCTGCTGCTGCCCGTCACCCTCTGGTACGACGACTCGCCCGTCATGCAGGGACGCGTGCACCCGCCGATCGAGGTGCCCGAGTCAGGCAACCGGGCCGAGAAGACGTCTGTCATGACACAGGCGCTGGCCGACGCCTTCGCCACGGGGATCGCCGACCATCCGGAGGACTGGCACATGCTGCAGCGCTTGTGGCTCAAGGATCTCGATCCCGCGCGAGATCCCTCCGGGGGGACTTCGTGAGGATCGGCATCGTCTGCCCCTACTCCTGGGACGTGCCCGGCGGCGTCCAGTTCCACATCCGCGACCTCGCCGAGTACTTCATCCGCCTGGGCCACGAGGTCTCCGTCCTCGCCCCCGCCGACGACGACACCCCGCTGCCGCCGTACGTCGTCTCGGCCGGCCGCGCGGTCCCGGTGCCGTACAACGGCTCGGTCGCCCGCCTCAACTTCGGCTTCCTCTCGGCCGCCCGGGTCCGCCGCTGGCTGCACGACGGCCACTTCGACGTGGTCCACATCCACGAGCCCACCTCGCCCTCCCTGGGCCTGCTGACCTGCTGGGCGGCGCAGGGGCCGATGGTGGCCACCTTCCACACCTCCAACCCGCGCTCCAAGGCGATGATCGCCGCGTACGCCATCCTCCAGGCGGCCCTGGAGAAGATCAGCGCGCGGATCGCGGTGAGCGAGTACGCGCGGCGCACGCTGGTCGAGCACCTGGGCGGCGACGCGGTCGTCATCCCCAACGGCGTCGACGTCGCCTTCTTCGCCGAGGCCGAGCCGAACCCCGCGTGGCAGGGCGACACGATCGGCTTCATCGGCCGCATCGACGAACCGCGCAAGGGGCTGCCGGTGCTGATGCGCGCCCTGCCGAAGATCCTCGCCGCCCGCCCGCAGACGCGGCTGCTGGTCGCGGGGCGCGGCGACGAGGAGGAGGCCGTGGAGTCGCTGC
Organism: Streptomyces sp. 7R007; assembly: GCF_054850255.1. Lineage (NCBI taxonomy): Bacteria > Bacillati > Actinomycetota > Actinomycetes > Kitasatosporales > Streptomycetaceae > Streptomyces > Streptomyces sp. 7R007. The sequence continues at coordinate 23,411 of NZ_JBTWMV010000018.1, forward strand.
CGGCCGAACTCCGCTCCCGCGTGGAGTTCCTGGGCATGGTCAGCGACGAGGACAAGGCGCGCCTGCTGCGCAGCATCGACCTGTACGTCGCTCCCAACACCGGTGGCGAGAGCTTCGGCATCATCCTGGTCGAGGCGATGTCGGCGGGTGCGCCGGTGCTCGCCTCCGACCTGGACGCCTTCGCCCAGGTCCTGGACCAGGGCGCCGCGGGCGAACTCTTCGCCAACGAGGACTCCGACGCCCTCGCGGAGGCGGCCCTGCGCCTGCTGGCGGACCCGGAACGCCGGGCGGTACTGCGGGAGCGGGGCAGCGCGCACGTACGGCGCTTCGACTGGTCGACCGTCGGCGCGGACATCCTGTCCGTTTACGAGACGGTCACGGCCGGCGCGGCGGCGGTGGCGGCGGCGGACGAGGACCGGGCACCGGGCCTGCGCGCACGGTTCGGACTGGCGCGGGACTGACAGGGGCTGGGGTCCGGGACCGGATCGGTCCCCACCGGAAGACGGCGCGGTCCGAGCCGGATCGGATGTGACAGCGGGCCGGATCGGGGCCGGAGCGGCCTGGCTGCGGGAACCACCGGAGTGTGGGTGGTGACCGGGGTGCGGGCCGCGGTCCGGGATCGCGTCCCGCGACGTGGTGGTGGGCTGCGGAGTTCGCGGCTCCGCAGCTCAGTGGGGCGGTGTAGTCGCTTCCGCGCTGGATGGCGGTGACGACGCCCGTGAGCGGCGCCGAGAACCGGAGAGGCGGGCCGGCCGGCGCTTGCGCCACGGCGCTGAACGGAGCCACACGGTCCGGACGGCTACACCACTCGGCGGGTACCACCCGGTCCGGGCGGCGGGGGAAGGCGACGTCGGCTGCGGGTCCGGGACTGGCGGGAGTCGTGGTCCGGCGGACCGGTAACGTGACCGGCCGTGACCGCAACCCTGATCTGGACCCTCGTCGTTCTCGTCGCGATCGGCCTGTACCTGAGCTGGACGGCGGGCCGCCTGGACCGGCTGCACTCCCGGATCGACGCGGCCCGCGCCGCGCTCGACGCCCAGTTGCTGCGCCGGGCCTCGGTGACCCAGGAGCTCGCCACCTCCGGCGTTCTCGACCCGGCCGCCTCGATCGTCCTGTACGAGGCCGCGCACGCCGCCCGGCAGGCCGAGGAGGAGCAGCGGGAGGTCGCCGAGAGCGAGCTCAGCCAGGCGCTGCGGGCGGTGTTCGCGGAGCCGTACCAGGTGGAGGCGGTCCGCGAGGCGCCCGGGGGAGAGGCGGCCGCACACGAGCTCACGGAGGCGGTCCGCCGGGTCCCGATGGCCCGCCGCTTCCACAACGACGCCGTCGGCGCGGCCCGCAGACTGCGCCAGCACCGCAAGGTCCGCTGGTTCCGCCTGGCCGGTCACGCCCCCTTCCCGATGGCCTTCGAGATGGACGACGAGCCGCCGGCGGCCCTGGCCGACCGGGCCGCGTAGGCTCCCCGCCCGCGCACGGAGACCGGACCCCCGCGCACCCCGGAGCCGAAAAGGGTCCACCGGCTTCCCATTGGCCCTTGCTGTGGACTGGCCCAATCCCGTTTCCTCGGTGACTGCAGAAACCCTCTTTCACTTCAGTGAGGTCATCCGTGTCCAGCACGCTCTCCGAAAACCAGGCCCCCGAGACCGGCACCGCGCGCGTGAAGCGCGGCATGGCCGAGCAGCTCAAGGGCGGCGTGATCATGGACGTCGTCACGCCGGAGCAGGCGAAGATCGCCGAGGACGCGGGCGCCGTCGCCGTCATGGCCCTGGAGCGGGTCCCGGCCGACATCCGCAAGGACGGCGGCGTGGCCCGCATGTCCGACCCGGACATGATCGAGGGCATCATCAACGCCGTCTCCATCCCGGTCATGGCCAAGTCCCGCATCGGCCACTTCGTCGAGGCCCAGGTGCTGCAGTCCCTCGGGGTCGACTACATCGACGAGTCCGAGGTCCTGACCCCGGCCGACGAGGTCAACCACTCCGACAAGTGGGCCTTCACCACCCCGTTCGTGTGTGGCGCCACCAACCTGGGCGAGGCCCTGCGCCGCATCGCCGAGGGTGCCGCGATGATCCGCTCCAAGGGCGAGGCCGGCACCGGCAACGTCGTCGAGGCCGTCCGCCACCTGCGCCAGATCAAGGGCGAGATCGCCAAGTTGCGCGGCTGCGACAACAACGAGCTGTACGCCGCCGCCAAGGAGCTGCGCGCCCCCTACGAGCTGGTCAAGGAAGTCGCCGAGCTCGGCAAGCTGCCGGTCGTGCTGTTCTCCGCCGGCGGTGTCGCCACCCCCGCCGACGCCGCCCTGATGCGCCAGCTCGGCGCCGAGGGCGTCTTCGTCGGCTCCGGCATCTTCAAGTCCGGCGACCCGGCCAAGCGCGCCGCCGCCATCGTCAAGGCGACCACCTTCTACGACGACCCCAAGATCATCGCGGACGCGTCCCGCAACCTCGGGGAGGCCATGGTCGGCATCAACTGCGACACCCTCCCCGAGACCGAGCGCTACGCCAACCGCGGCTGGTAAGGAACCCATGACCGACGCACCTGTCATAGGCGTCCTGGCCCTCCAGGGCGACGTACGGGAGCACCTCATCGCCCTGGCCGCGGCCGACGCCGTGGCCAGGCCGGTCCGGCGCCCCGAGGAGCTCGCCGAGGTCGACGGCCTCGTCATCCCCGGCGGCGAGTCCACGACCATCTCCAAGCTGGCCCATCTCTTCGGCGTGATGGAGCCCCTCCGCGCGCGCGTGCGCGACGGCATGCCGGTCTACGGCACCTGCGCCGGCATGATCATGCTCGCCGACAAGATCCTCGACCCGCGCTCGGGCCAGGAGACGGTCGGCGGCATCGACATGATCGTGCGCCGCAACGCCTTCGGGCGTCAGAACGAGTCCTTCGAGGCCGCGCTCGACGTGCGGGGCGTTCCGGGCGACCCTGTGGAGGGCGTCTTCATCCGCGCCCCCTGGGTGGAGTCCGTCGGCGCCGAGGTCGAGGTGCTCGCCGAGCACGACGGCCACATCGTCGCGGTCCGCCAGGGCAACGCGCTCGCCACGTCGTTCCACCCGGAGCTGACCGGCGACCACCGCGTCCACTCGCTGTTCGTCGACATGGTGCGCGCGTACCGGACGCCGTAGTCCTTGTAGGATTCCAGCGTTCGTACGGAGATTGGTTACGCGAAGGAGACAGGCAGATGTCCGGCCACTCTAAATGGGCCACGACGAAGCACAAGAAGGCCGTGATCGATGCCAAGCGCGGCAAGCTCTTCGCGAAGCTGATCAAGAACATCGAGGTCGCGGCGCGCATGGGCGGCGCGGACCCCGAGGGCAACCCGACGCTGTACGACGCCATCCAGAAGGCGAAGAAGTCGTCGGTCCCCAACAAGAACATCGACTCCGCGGTCAAGCGAGGCGCCGGCCTGGAGGCCGGTGGCGCCGACTACGAGACGATCATGTACGAGGGCTACGGCCCGAACGGCGTCGCGGTGCTCATCGAGTGCCTCACCGACAACCGCAACCGCGCCGCCTCCGAGGTCCGCGTCGCCATGACCCGCAACGGCGGCTCCATGGCCGACCCGGGCTCGGTGTCGTACCTGTTCAACCGCAAGGGCGTCGTCATCGTCCCCAAGGGCGAGCTGACCGAGGACGACGTCCTGGGCGCGGTCCTGGACGCGGGGGCCGAGGAGGTCAACGACCTCGGCGAGAGCTTCGAGGTCATCAGCGAGGCCACCGACCTGGTCGCGGTCCGCACCGCCCTCCAGGACGCCGGCATCGACTACGACTCCGCCGAGGCCAACTTCGTCCCGACCATGCAGGTCGAGCTGGACGAGGAGGGCGCCAAGAAGATCTTCAAGCTGATCGACGCGCTGGAGGACAGCGACGACGTGCAGAACGTCTTCGCCAACTTCGACGTCAGCGACGAGGTCATGGAGAAGGTCGACGCGTAGCGCCGCCGCGAACCGAGCGGTTTCCGCGGGCCGGTGGGACAACACGTCCCACCGGCCCGCCGCCGTTGTCGGTGGCAGCGGATAGCCTGGCGGGAAGTCGAAAGATCACCGAGGGGAGGGGCGCGTGCGCGTACTGGGGGTGGACCCCGGCCTCACGCGATGCGGCGTGGGCGTCGTCGAGGGGGTCGCGGGCCGGCCGCTCACCATGGTGGGCGTGGGCGTCGTGCGCACACCCGTGGACGCCGACCTCGGCCACCGCCTCGTCGCGATCGAGCAGGGCATCGAGACCTGGCTGGACGAGCACCGGCCCGAGTTCGTCGCCGTCGAGCGCGTCTTCAGCCAGCACAACGTACGGACGGTCATGGGCACCGCCCAGGCCAGCGCCGTCGCCATGCTCTGCGCCGCCCGCCGCGGCATCCCCGTCGCCCTGCACACCCCCAGCGAGGTCAAGGCCGCCGTCACCGGCTCCGGCCGCGCCGAGAAGGCCCAGGTCGGCGCCATGGTCACCCGCCTGCTCCGGCTCGACGCGCCACCGAAGCCCGCCGACGCCGCCGACGCCCTCGCGCTCGCCATCTGCCACATCTGGCGCGCCCCCGCGCAGAACCGCCTCCAGCAGGCCGTGGCCCTGCACGCATCGACAGCGGGCCGTGGCCCCGCACGCATCGAAAGGCCGTAGGGCATGATCGCCTTCGTCAGCGGCACCGTCGCCGCACTCGCTCCCGACGCCGCGGTGGTCGAGGTGGGCGGTGTCGGCATGGCCGTCCAGTGCACGCCGAACACGCTCTCCACGCTCCGCCTCGGCCAGCCCGCCAAGCTGGCCACCTCGCTCGTCGTACGGGAGGACTCCCTCACCCTGTACGGCTTCGTGGACGACGACGAACGCCAGGTCTTCGAGCTGCTCCAGACCGCGAGCGGCGTCGGCCCCCGGCTCGCGCAGGCGATGCTCGCGGTGCACACCCCGGACGCCCTGCGCCGGGCGGTGGCCACGGGCGACGAGAAGGCGCTCATCGCGGTTCCCGGTATCGGCAAGAAGGGCGCGCAGAAGCTGCTGCTGGAGCTGAAGGACCGCCTGGGCGAGCCGGTCGGGACGGCGCCCGCGGTCGGCGCGCCCGTCACCCAGGGCTGGCGCGACCAGCTGCACGCCGCCCTGATCGGCCTCGGATACGCCACCCGGGAGGCCGACGAGGCGGTGGCCGCCGTGGCACCGCAGGCGGAGGCGGCCGAGGGCACCCCCCAGGTCGGCCACCTGCTGAAGGCCGCCCTGCAGACCCTGAACCGCGCCCGCTAGGAGAACGTCAGTGAACTGGGACGACACCACCGAAGAGACCGCCCCCGAGCGGCTCGTCGGTGCGTCCGCCGACCGTGAGGACCAGGCCGTCGAGGCCGCCCTGCGCCCCAAGGACCTGGGCGAGTTCATCGGCCAGGAGAAGGTCCGCGAGCAGCTCGACCTGGTCCTGCGCGCTGCCCGCGCGCGGGGCGCCACCGCCGACCACGTGCTGCTGTCCGGCGCCCCCGGCCTCGGCAAGACCACCCTCTCCATGATCATCGCCGCCGAGATGGGCGCCCCCATCCGCATCACCTCCGGTCCCGCCATCCAGCACGCGGGCGACCTCGCCGCGATCCTCTCCTCGCTCCAGGAGGGCGAGGTGCTCTTCCTGGACGAGATCCACCGCATGTCCCGGCCCGCCGAGGAGATGCTGTACATGGCGATGGAGGACTTCCGCGTCGACGTCATCGTCGGCAAGGGCCCGGGCGCCACCGCCATCCCGCTGGAACTGCCCCCGTTCACCCTGGTCGGCGCCACCACGCGCGCGGGCCTGCTGCCGCCGCCGCTGCGCGACCGCTTCGGGTTCACCGCGCACATGGAGTTCTACGAGCCCGCCGAGCTGGAACGGGTCATCCACCGCTCGGCCAACCTGCTCGACGTCGAGATCGACGCCGACGGCGCCGCCGAGATCGCCGGCCGCTCCCGCGGCACGCCCCGCATCGCCAACCGGCTGCTGCGCCGGGTGCGCGACTACGCCCAGGTCAAGGCCGACGGCCTGATCACGCGGGACATCGCCGCGGCGGCCCTCGCCGTCTACGAGGTCGACGCCCGCGGCCTGGACCGGCTCGACCGGGCCGTCCTGGAGGCGCTGCTGAAGCTGTTCGGCGGCGGACCCGTGGGCCTGTCCACCCTCGCCGTCGCCGTGGGCGAGGAGCGCGAGACCGTCGAGGAGGTCGCCGAGCCCTTCCTGGTGCGCGAGGGCCTGCTGGCCCGCACCCCCCGCGGCCGCGTCGCCACCCCGGCCGCCTGGGCGCACCTCGGCCTCACCCCGCCCCGCTCGGCCGTTGCAGGAAACGGACAACAGGACCTGTTCGGGACGTGATGGCATCGTGACGGCGGGGCATTGGCCGGGTCAGGAACCCAGGTGCCATGCTGAGCGTTGTTCCATGCGCGCGGACTCGCTTAGACTCCGCCGATGCCGCCTTTGTCGGCGGCATACATACCCCCATCCAACAGGCCGCTGTCCGCCGCGGTCGTGCGAAGGAAATTCCGTCCCGTGAATAACATCGGCATGCTCCTCCCGTTCATCGTGCTCATCGGGGCCATGTTCCTCATGACCCGCTCGGCCAAGCGCAAGCAGCAGCAGGCCGCGCAGATGCGCAACGAGATGCAGCCCGGCAGCGGCGTCCGCACGATCGGGGGCATGTACGCGACGGTCAAGGAGGTCAACGAGGACACGGTCCTCCTCGACGCCGGCCCGGGCGTCGAGCTCCTCTTCGCGAAGAACGCCATCGGTGCCGTCCTGACGGACGACGAGTACAACCGCATCGTGCACGGCATCGAGCACGACCTGAAGTCCGACACCGACGTCGTCCCGGACGACGCCTCCTCCCTCACCGAGACCGACGACTCCGCCGACGAAGCTGCCGCCGCCTCCGACGACAAGTCCGTCGACCTCGGCAAGAAGGACGCGCCCGAGGAGCCGGCCGACGAGACCCCGGCCAAGGGGACCGTGGCCGCCGAGGCGAAGTCGGACGAAGAGCCGAAGAAGACCGACGGCGACTCCGAGGCGAAGTAGTCCATGTCCCGGGGCGCGCGGCCGACTCCGCGCGCCCCGGGACGTGCGCATCTCGCACACGGGGATCCCGACACCATGGCATGGCCGACGCCGCGCTGACCCGGCGCGGAGCGGCCCGAGAGGGAGTACGAGAAGGTGGCAGCACCTAAGAGGGGCCGGAGCGCGAGCGCCCAGAGCAAGCCAGGGCGCTCGCTGGCCCTCATTCTGATCGCCATCGTGGCGCTCACCGGAGGGATGTTCGCCTCCGGGCACACCACTCCGCGTCTCGGCATCGACCTGGCCGGCGGCACGAGCATCACGCTGCGCGCGGTCGCAGAGCCGGGCCAGGAGTCCGCGATCAACAAGACCAACATGGACACCGCGGTCGACATCATGAACCGCCGTGTCAACGGTCTCGGTGTCTCGGAGGCGGAGGTCCAGACCCAGGGCGACCGGAACATCATCGTCAACATCCCCAAGGGCACCAACTCCAAGGAGGCCAGGCAGCAGGTCGGCACCACCGCCAAGCTGTACTTCCGGCCGGTGCTCGCCACCGAGGTCTCCGGCAGCTCCGCCACGGCCAGCCCCTCGCCGAGCGCCTCCAGCAGCGCGTCGGGCAAGGCGACCGACAAGGCCACGGACAAGTCGTCCGCGTCCGCCACCCCCTCGGCCACCGCGACCTCGCAGGGCCGCGCGGTGACCGACGCGCTGAAGGCCGACGCCACGCCGAGCGCCACGGCCTCCGCCGACGCCTCGGCCAGCGCGTCCCCCTCCGCGAGCAGCAGCTCGTCGTCGAGTGACGCCACCAGCAAGCTGGAGGCGCAGTACGCCGCGCTCGACTGCACGAAGAAGTCGCAGCGCGCCGAAGCCGGCAAGGGCGCCAAGCCGACCGACTCCACCGTCGCCTGCGGCCAGAACTCCCAGGGCCAGTGGCAGAAGTACATCCTCGGCCCCGCCGCCGTGGACGGCACCGACGTCAAGAAGGCCCAGGCCGTCTTCAACACGCAGACCGCCGCCGGCTGGACCGTCACCATGGACTTCACGTCCAAGGGCACCAAGAAGTTCGCCGACATCACCGGCCAGCTCGCGAAGAACCAGTCGCCGCAGAACCAGTTCGCGATCGTCCTCGACGGCGACGTCGTCTCCGACCCGTACGTCAGCCAGGCGCTGACCGGCGGCAGCGCGGAGATCTCCGGCAGCTTCACGCAGGAGGAGGCCCAGAGCCTCGCCAACATGCTGTCGTACGGCGCCCTGCCGCTGTCCTTCAAGGAGGACAGCGTCACCACGGTGACCGCCGCGCTGGGCGGCGAGCAGCTGCACGCCGGTCTGATCGCGGGCGCGATCGGCCTCGGCCTGGTCGTGATCTACCTGCTGGTCTTCTACCGCGGCCTGTCGATGATCGCGATCCCCTCGCTGCTGGTCTCCGCGATCCTCACCTACGTGATCATGGCTCTGCTGGGCCCGGCCATCGGCTTCGCGCTGAACCTGCCGGCCGTCTGCGGCGCGATCGTCGCCATCGGCATCACCGCGGACTCGTTCATCGTGTTCTTCGAACGCATCCGGGACGAGATCCGCGAGGGCCGCTCGCTGCGCCCCGCCGTCGAGCGGGCCTGGCCGCGCGCCCGGCGCACCATCCTGGTCTCCGACTTCGTGTCCTTCCTCGCCGCCGCGGTGCTGTTCATCGTCACCGTCGGCAAGGTCCAGGGCTTCGCCTTCACGCTCGGTCTGACCACCGTGCTCGACGTGGTCGTGGTGTTCCTGTTCACCAAGCCGCTGATGACGATCCTCGCCCGCCGGAAGTTCTTCGCGAGCGGTCACAAGTGGTCCGGCCTCGACCCCAAGGCGCTGGGCGCGAAGCCGCCGCTGCGCAGCACCCGCCGCACCGCCCGTCCCACCGCCCCCGTCGACCCGAAGGAGGCGTGAGATGTCGAAACTCGGCAGCCTCGGCGCCCGACTGCACCGCGGCGAGGTCGGTTACGACTTCGTCGGCAACCGCAAGATCTGGTACGGCATCTCGATCCTGATCACCATCACGGCCATCCTCGGCCTGGCGGTGCGCGGCCTGAACATGGGCATCGAGTTCCAGGGCGGTGCCGTCTTCACCACCCCGAAGCACATGAGCGTCTCCGTCGCCCAGGCCGAGACGTACGCGGAGGACGCCTCCGGGCACGACGCGGTCGTGCAGAAGCTCGGTGACGGCAGCCTGCGCATCCAGATCGCCGGCATCGACACCGACAAGTCGGACGCGATCAAGGACAAGCTCGCCACCGACCTCAAGGTCAATGCGGAGAACATCAACGCGGACCTGGTCGGCCCGAGCTGGGGCGACCAGATCGCCAACAAGGCCTGGGAGGGCCTGGCGATCTTCATGGTCCTCGTCGTGATCTACCTGGCGATCGCGTTCGAGTGGCGCATGGCGCTCGCCGCGCTCGTCGCCCTGATCCACGACATCACCATCACCACCGGCATCTACGCCCTCGTCGGCTTCGAGGTCACGCCGGGCACGGTGATCGGTCTGCTCACCATCCTCGGTTACTCGCTCTACGACACGGTCGTCGTCTTCGACAGCCTCAAGGAGCAGACGAGGGACATCACCAAGCAGACCCGCTGGACCTACAGCGACGTCGCCAACCGCTCGATCAACAGCACCCTGATGCGGTCCATCAACACCACGGTGGTCGCGCTGCTGCCGGTGGGCGGCCTGCTGTTCATCGGTGGCGGCATCCTCGGCGCCGGCATGCTCAACGACATCTCGCTGTCGCTGTTCGTCGGCCTCGCGGCCGGTGCGTACTCCTCGATCTTCATCGCCACCCCGCTCGTCGCCGACCTCAAGGAGCGCGAGCCGCAGATGAAGGCCCTGCGCAAGCGCGTCCTGGCCAAGCGGGCGCAGGCGGCCACCGAGGACGAGCTCACGGGCGCCCGCGGCGCCGACACGGTGCACGACGACGAGCCCGAGGACGCCGCCCCGGCGGTCGTCGGCCCGCGCAACCAGACCGCGTCCCGCAACCAGAGCGCCTCCCGCAACCGCGGCCGCGGCCGCCCCTCGGGGAAGCGCCGATGACCGACATCAAGGAGCTGCTGCTCAGCCGTATCCGTGACGTGGCGGACTACCCGGAGCCGGGCGTGATGTTCAAGGACATCACCCCGCTCCTGGCGGACCCGGCGGCCTTCTCGGCGCTCACCGACGCGCTCGCCCAGGTCGCCACGGACACGGGCGCGACCAAGGTCGTCGGCCTGGAGGCCCGCGGCTTCATCCTCGGCGCCCCGGTCGCCGTCCGCGCCGGTCTCGGCTTCATCCCCGTCCGCAAGGCGGGCAAGCTCCCCGGGGCCACGCTGGGGCAGACCTACGACCTGGAGTACGGCTCGGCGGAGATCGAGATCCACGCGGAGGACCTCTCGGCGGAGGACCGCATCCTCATCGTCGACGACGTCCTCGCCACGGGCGGCACGGCGGAGGCGTCCATCCAGCTGATCCGCCGCGCGGGCGCCGAGGTGGCCGGCCTCGCGGTCCTGATGGAACTGGGCTTCCTGAACGGCCGGGCCCGGCTGGAACCGGCCCTGGCGGACGCTCCCCTGGAAGCGCTGCTGGTGGTCTGACCGCCTTCCCCGAAAACGGCCGCCCCAGGAGAAGACGGGGGCGGCCTTTTCGCGCCCCTTCACGGGGATGCGGGGCCGTACCCACTCCCGGCGGAATCCGGCGGCAGCGCACCGCGTTACCCGTGCAGACCGTCCTCAGATCGGCCTGAAGGCGATCCTGGAGCGCAGGATCGCTACCATGGGGTCTCCGGAGCCTGACCGGGGGACCCGGATCGCGCACGAGGAGTCCTCTTGCCAGACGAGGCCCAGCACCTGACCGCCGCCAAGCCCGAGTCCGCCTCGGCAGCCGCGGCCAAGCCCGCGCCGAGCGCGCCGCACCCGAAGAACGACAGCGCCGGGCCGGTCGAGCACGCCCAGTCCGCCCCCGTCGACAAGTCGGCCGAGCAGTCCCGCCCCAAGCCGGCCCCGCCCGAGCGCCCCCAGGCCCCCGCGGTCCGCCCGAACGCCGGTCAGCCCGCACGCTCCGGCTCCTCCAACCGCGTCCGTGCCCGCCTCGCCCGCCTCGGCGTCCAGCGCTCCAACCCGTACAACCCGGTCCTGGAGCCCCTGCTGCGGATAGTGCGCAGCAACGACCCGAAGATCGAGACGGCCACGCTCCGCCAGATCGAGAACGCCTACCAGGTCGCCGAGCGCTGGCACCGCGGCCAGAAGCGCAAGAGCGGCGACCCGTACATCACGCACCCCCTCGCGGTGACGACGATCCTGGCCGAGCTGGGCATGGATCCGGCCACCCTCATGGCCGGCCTGCTGCACGACACCGTCGAGGACACCGAGTACGGCCTCGACCAGCTGCGCCGCGACTTCGGCGACGCCGTCGCCCTGCTCGTCGACGGCGTCACCAAGCTGGACAAGGTCAAGTTCGGCGAGGCCGCGCAGGCCGAGACCGTGCGCAAGATGGTCGTCGCCATGGCCAAGGACCCGCGCGTCCTGGTCATCAAGCTCGCCGACCGCCTGCACAACATGCGCACCATGCGCTACCTCAAGCGCGAGAAGCAGGAGAAGAAGGCGCGCGAGACCCTGGAGATCTACGCGCCGCTCGCCCACCGCCTGGGCATGAACACCATCAAGTGGGAACTGGAGGACCTCGCCTTCGCGATCCTCTACCCCAAGATGTACGACGAGATCGTCCGGCTGGTGGCCGAGCGGGCACCGAAGCGTGACGAGTACCTGGCCATAGTGACCGACGAGGTCCAGCAGGACCTGCGCGCCGCCCGCATCAAGGCGACCGTCACCGGCCGCCCGAAGCACTACTACAGCGTCTACCAGAAGATGATCGTCCGCGGCCGTGACTTCGCGGAGATCTACGACCTGGTGGGCATCCGCGTCCTGGTCGACACCGTCCGCGACTGCTACGCCGCCCTCGGCACCGTGCACGCGCGATGGAACCCGGTCCCCGGCCGGTTCAAGGACTACATCGCGATGCCCAAGTTCAACATGTACCAGTCGCTGCACACGACGGTCATCGGCCCCAACGGCAAGCCGGTCGAGCTGCAGATCCGCACCTTCGACATGCACCGCCGCGCCGAGTACGGCATCGCCGCGCACTGGAAGTACAAGCAGGAGGCCGTCGCCGGCGCCTCCAAGGTGCGCACCGACGCGCCCAAGTCGTCCGGGAAGAAGGACGACCACCTCAACGACATGGCGTGGCTGCGCCAGCTGCTGGACTGGCAGAAGGAGACGGAGGACCCGGGGGAGTTCCTGGAGTCCCTGCGCTTCGACCTGTCCCGCAACGAGGTCTTCGTCTTCACCCCCAAGGGCGACGTCATAGCGCTCCCGGCCGGGGCCACCCCGGTGGACTTCGCGTACGCGGTCCACACGGAGGTCGGCCACCGGACGATAGGAGCACGGGTCAACGGCAGGCTCGTACCGCTGGAGTCGACGCTCGACAACGGCGACCTGGTGGAGGTCTTCACCTCCAAGGCGCCCGGCGCGGGCCCCTCCCGCGACTGGCTCGGCTTCGTCAAGTCGCCGCGCGCCCGCAACAAGATCCGGGCCTGGTTCTCCAAGGAGCGCCGCGACGAGGCGATCGAGCAGGGCAAGGACGCCATCGTCCGCGCCATGCGCAAGCAGAACCTGCCGATCCAGCGCATCCTCACCGGCGACTCGCTGGTCACCCTCGCGCACGAGATGCGCTACTCCGACATCTCCGCCCTGTACGCGGCGATCGGCGAGGGGCACGTCTCCGCGCAGAACATCGTGCAGAAGCTCGTCCAGGCACTCGGCGGCGAGGAGGCGGCCACCGAGGAGATCGACGAGGCGGTCCCGCCGACCCGCAGCCGCAGCCGCAAGCGCCGCTCCAGCGCCGACCCGGGCGTCATCGTCAAGGGCGTCGAGGACGTGTGGGTGAAACTGGCCCGCTGCTGTACGCCCGTACCCGGCGACCCGATCATCGGTTTCGTCACGCGCGGTAGCGGCGTATCGGTTCACCGCAGCGACTGCGTCAACGTGGAGTCACTGTCCCGCGAGCCCGAGCGCATCCTCGAGGTCGAGTGGGCGCCCACCCAGTCCTCGGTGTTCCTGGTCGCCATCCAGGTCGAGGCCCTGGACCGCTCCCGGCTGCTGTCGGACGTCACCCGCGTCCTGTCCGACCAGCACGTCAACATCCTCTCGGCGGCCGTCCAGACCTCCCGTGACCGCGTCGCCACCTCGCGCTTCACCTTCGAGATGGGCGACCCCAAGCACCTGGGGCACGTCCTGAAGGCCGTACGGGGCGTGGAGGGCGTGTACGACGTGTACCGGGTGACCTCGGCGCGCAACCGCACCTAGGCGAGGGCACAGCACACGAGAGGGGCCCCGTACGCGGCGTACGGGGCCCCTCTCGTCATGGCTGCCTCGGTTAGCCTCGGTCAGCCGCCGAACTCCTGCAGACCCTTCAGCGCCTGGTCCAGCAGCGCCTGGCGGCCCTCCAGCTCGCGCTCCAGCTTGTCGGCCTTCGCGGTGTTGCCCTGGGCGCGCGCCTGCTCGATCTGGCTCCTGAGCTTGTCCACCGCGGCCTGGAGCTGGCCGGTCAGACCCTCGGCACGCGCGCGTGCCTCCGGGTTGGTCCGGCGCCACTCGGCCTCCTCGGCCTCCTGGATGGCCCGCTCGACGGCGTGCATCCGGCCCTCGACCTTGGGGCGCGCGTCGCGCGGGACGTGGCCGATGGCCTCCCAGCGCTCGTTGATCGAGCGGAAGGCGGCACGGGCGGCCTTCAGGTCCGTCACCGGGAGGATCTTCTCGGCCTCCTCGGCCAGCTCCTCCTTCAGCTTCAGGTTCTCCGACTGCTCGGCGTCCCGTTCGGCGAAGACCGAGCTGCGGGCGGCGAAGAAGACGTCCTGGGCGCCGCGGAAGCGGTTCCACAGGTCGTCCTCGTGCTCGCGCTGGGCGCGGCCCGCCGCCTTCCACTCCGCCATCAGCTCGCGGTAGCGCGCGGCGGTCGGCCCCCAGTCCGTCGAACCGGACAGCGCCTCGGCCTCGGCGACCAGCCGCTCCTTGGTCCTGCGGGCCTCCTCGCGCTGCGCGTCGAGCTGCGCGAAGTGCGCCTTGCGCCGCTTGGAGAACGCCGAGCGGGCGTGCGAGAAGCGGTGCCACAGCTCGTCGTCCGACTTGCGGTCCAGCCGCGGCAGACCCTTCCAGGTGTCCACCAGCGCCCGCAGCCGCTCGCCGGCCGCCCGCCACTGGTCGGACTGCGCCAGCTGCTCGGCCTCGGCGACCAGCTCCTCCTTGGCGTGCCGCGCCTCGTCGGACTGCTTCGCCCGCTGCTGCTTGCGCTCCTCGCGGCGCGCCTCGACCGTCTCGACCAGCTTGTCCAGCCGCTGCCGCAGCGCGTCCAGGTCGCCGACCGCGTGGTGTGCGTCGACCTGCTCCCGGATGTGGTCGATGGCGGCCTGCGCGTCCTTCGCGGACAGGTCGGTGGTCTTCACTCGCTTCTCGAGGAGGCCGATCTCGACAACCAGGCCCTCGTACTTGCGCTCGAAGTAGGCCAGCGCCTCCTCAGGGGAGCCGGCCTGCCAGGAACCGACGACCTGCTCGCCGTCGGCCGTACGCACGTACACGGTCCCCGTCTCGTCGACGCGGCCCCACGGGTCGCTGCTCACAGCGCCTCCTCCACATGATGCCTGCGGAGGGCTTCAGCACCCCCGGGCATCGTCCACAGTTTCGTCACGGCCAACATAGGCGACCGGCGGGTTGCCTGTCCGCATCCCGCGCGACCGAAATTTCGCACCTCGGCGTCCCGATCGGCTCGGGAAGCGCTCAGGATTTCGTGACCGTGGCCTTGTTGATCACGACCGTCGCGTTCGGTGCTCCGTCGCCCGCGCCCGTGCTCTCGCCCGCCGCGGCGATCTTCTTCAGCACCTTCATGCCCGCGCTGGAAATCGTGCCGAACGGCGTGTAGCTGGCCGGGAGCTGACTGTCCTGGTAGACGAGGAAGAACTGGCTGCCGCCGGTGTGCTTCTGCCCGGTGTTCGCCATGGCGACCGTGCCCGCCGGGTAGATGCCGCCCTTCAGGCTTTTGTCCTTGAGGTTCTCGTCCGGGATGGTGTAGCCGGGACCGCCGCTGCCGGAGCCGGTCGGGTCGCCGCACTGCAGCACGTAGATGCCGCTGGTGGTGAGCCGGTGGCACTTCGTGTGGTCGAAGAAGCCCTTGCCCGCGAGGAAGTCGAAGGAGTTCACGGTGTGCGGGGCGGCCGACGTCTTCAGGGCGATGTCTATCTCACCGCACGTCGTGGAGAGCTTCATCGTGTACTTGGCCGACTTGTCGATGGTCATCGCCGGCTCCTTCTTCCAGCTCATCTTCTCCACCGACCCCTTGGCCGCCTTCTCGCACGGGTCCGGGAGCTTGGTGGCCGAGGCGCTCGGGGTGGTCTCCGAGCTGGCGTTGGCCTTGTCGTCGTCGTTCTTGAGGACGCCGGTCGTGTACAGGGCGACACTGCCGATGACGACGACACCGAGCACCGAAGCGATCACGGAGTTGCGCATGCGTGCCCTGCGTCGCGCCTGGGTACGCCGCTGCTGCTGCCGCAAGAACTTCTCCCGGGCGAGCTGACGCTTCCGCTGTTCCTGGCTGACCACCGGTTTTCTCCTCATGCGTCTCGTACGTCGACTGGGACGCGTGCGTCTTGTGAGCCGACCGCCTGTGTGTGCCCCGTACCGTATATGGGTTCGCTGAGGAATCGGCAGCGCCGGTAGGCTCTGACAGCAGATGTAGCCGCCCGTATCGACACAACGAAGGACGATCGTGCTCATTGCCGGGTTCCCCGCCGGGGCCTGGGGGACGAACTGTTATCTCGTCGCCCCCGCCGCCGGTGAGGAGTGCGTGATCATCGACCCCGGCCACCAGGCCGCCGAAGGCGTCGAGGAAGCACTGAGGAAGCATCGGCTCAAGCCCGTCGCCGTCGTCCTCACCCACGGCCACATCGACCATGTGGCCTCGGTCGTCCCGGTCTGCGGCGCGCACGACGTGCCGGCCTGGATCCACCCCGAGGACCGGTTCATGATGAGCGACCCCGAGAAGGCGCTCGGCCGTTCCATCGGCATGCCGCTCATGGGCGAGCTGACCGTGGGGGAGCCGGACGACGTCAGGGAGCTCACGGACGGGTCGCGGCTGGAGCTCGCGGGGGTGGAGTTCTCCGTCGCGCACGCGCCGGGCCATACCAAGGGGTCGGTGACCTTCCGGATGCCCGAGACGGCCGACGTCCCGTCGGTCTTCTTCTCCGGGGATCTGCTCTTCGCCGGCTCCATCGGACGCACCGACCTGCCCGGCGGTGACATGGCCGAGATGCTCGACTCGCTGGCCCGCGTGTGCCTGCCGCTCGACGACTCGACCGTGGTGCTGTCCGGCCACGGCCCCCAGACGACCATCGGCCAGGAGCGCGCCACCAACCCCTATCTGCGGCAGGTGGCGGCCGGCCAGGGAGCCGCCGAGGCTCCCCGACGAGGAATGTGACGAGAGACTTCGTGAGCACCTTCAAGGCCCCCAAGGGCACGTACGACCTCATCCCGCCGGACTCCGCGAAGTTCCTGGCGGTCCGCGAGGCGATCGCCGCGCCCCTGCGCGCTGCCGGCTACGGCTACATCGAGACCCCCGGCTTCGAGAACGTCGAGCTCTTCGCGCGCGGGGTCGGCGAGTCCACCGACATCGTGACGAAGGAGATGTACGCCTTCGAGACCAAGGGCGGCGACAGGCTCGCCCTGCGTCCCGAGGGCACGGCCTCCGTGCTGCGCGCGGCGCTGGAGGCCAACCTGCACAAGACGGGCAACCTCCCGGTCAAGCTCTGGTACTCCGGCTCGTACTACCGCTACGAGCGTCCGCAGAAGGGCCGCTACCGGCACTTCTCGCAGGTCGGTGCCGAGGCGATCGGCGCGGAGGACCCGGCGCTGGACGCCGAGCTGATCATCCTGGCCGACCAGGCGTACCGCTCGCTGGGCCTGAGCGACTTCCGCATCCTGCTCAACAGCCTGGGCGACAAGGAGTGCCGTCCGGTGTACCGGGCCGCGCTGCAGGACTTCCTGCGCGGCCTCGACCTCGACGAGGACACCCTGCGCCGGGCCGAGATCAACCCGCTGCGCGTCCTGGACGACAAGCGCGAGTCGGTGCAGAAGCAGCTGGGCGACGCCCCTCTCCTGCGGGACTACCTGTGCGACGCGTGCAAGGCGTACCACGAGGAGGTCCGCGAGCTGATCACCGCGGCGGGCGTCGCCTTCGAGGACGACCCGAAGCTGGTGCGCGGCCTGGACTACTACACGCGTACGACCTTCGAGTTCGTGCACGACGGTCTGGGCTCCCAGTCCGCGGTGGGCGGCGGCGGTCGGTACGACGGCCTGTCGGAGATGATCGGCGGCCCCGCGCTGCCGTCCGTCGGCTGGGCGCTCGGCGTCGACCGCACCGTCCTGGCCCTGGAGGCGGAGGGCGTCGAGCTGCAACTGCCCTCCACGACCAGTGTGTTCGCGGTGCCGCTCGGCGAGGAGGCGCGCCGCGTGCTGTTCGCCAAGGTCACCGAGTTGCGCAAGGTCGGCATCGCGGCGGACTTCTCCTACGGCGCCAAGGGCCTCAAGGGCGCCATGAAGAACGCCAACCGCAGCGGCGCCCGCTACACGATCGTCGCCGGCGAACGCGACCTCGCCGAGGGCGTCGTCCAGCTCAAGGACATGGAGTCCGGCGAGCAGACGGCGATCGGCGTCAACGAGATCGTGGCGGAGCTGGAGTCGAAGCTGGGCTAGCGCGTGCCCGAGGACGCCGGGAGAGCACCTCCCGGCGCCCTCGTCACTCCTCCAGCAGCCCGTGACGCATCGCGCGGGTCACCGCCGCCGTCCGGTCGTCGACGCCCAACTTGGCGAAGGCGCGCAGCAGATGGGTCTTCACCGTCGACTCGCCTATGAACAGCCGGCGGCCGATCTCCGCGTTCGTGCAGCCCTCCGCCACCAGGCGCAGTACCGCGGTTTCGCGTTCCGACAGGCGGGGGCGTTCCGGTCTGGCGCGTAGGCGGTCGACGAGGCGGGCCGCCACGGAGGGGGCCAGGACCGTCTCACCGCGGGCCGCAGCCCGTACCGCGTCGGCGAGTTGGGCGCGGGGCATGTCCTTGAGGAGGTAGCCTGCCGCGCCGGCCTCCACCGCCCGCAGGATGTCCCGGTCCGTCTCGTAGGTGGTCAGGACGATCACCCGGCAGGCCAGCCCCGCCTCGGTCATCCGCACGATGGAGTCGACGCCCCCGCCGCCCGGCATGCGCAGGTCCATCAGCACGATGTCGGGCCGGAGTTCGGCGGCCAGCGCCTCCGCCTGGGGCCCGGCGGACGCGTCGGCGACCACCTCCAGGTCGGGCTCGGCGCTGAGCATCGCCCGCAGCCCCTCGCGTACCACGGGATGGTCGTCGGCCAGGATGATCCGGATCACGACGCACTCCGCGCGGGCACCACGGGCAGGCTGACCGTCACCGTCGTCCCGGCCCCCGGCACGCTGCACACCCGCGCCGTCCCGCCCACCTCGCCGGCCCGCGCCCGCAGCCCCGCGAGCCCGTAACCGGCACAGGGGACGCCCGGATCGAAGCCGCACCCGTCGTCGCGTACCGACACGGTGAGCGTGTCGTCGGAGTACGCCAGCTCGATCCCCACCGCCGCCGAACTCCCCGCGTGCTTGCGGGCGTTGGCCAGCGCCTCCTGGCAGGAGCGCAGGGCCACGACCTCGGGGCCGGCCGGCAGCGGCCGTACCGGACCGCTGACCTCCAGCGTCGCCGCGTGACGGGCGGCCAGGCGGCGCAGCGCGTCCGGGAGGGAGGCGCCGTCGAGGTCGGCGGGGGCCGTCCCGGCGACCAGGGCGCGCGCCTCGGCGAGGTTCTGCCGGGCGGTCTCGTCCATCAGGGCGAGATGGCGGCGGGCCTGCGGCAGGTCGTCGTCGAGCTCGGCCTCCACCGCCTGGATCAGCATCAGCAGACTCGTGAAGCCCTGCGCGAGCGTGTCGTGGATCTCCCGGGCCATGCGCTCCCGCTCGGCCAGCGCGCCGTGCGCCGCCGACAGCCGCGAGACCTCATGGCGGCTGGCGTCCAGTTCGGCGATCAACTCGGCTCGCTCCACGCTCTGTTCGATGATGCGGATGATCCAACTGCCGATCACCACCGAGAAGACCAGCATCATCCCGGAGAACAGGAAGTTGGCGAAGACCAGTTCGCCGCTCGGCCGCCGCAGCAGGGCCCAGCCCACCACCGGCGCCAGGTTGATGAACGAGACGGTGACCAGGGCCCAGCGCATCCGCAGGGTCATGAAGCACTGCGGGATGAGCGCGAACGCCATCAGCCGCGTCTCGTCGACCAGGATCGCCGACGGCAGGAACAGTGCCGACACGGCGGCCAGATAGCGCAACGCCCGCTTCTGCGGCGGCGGATCCTCCTGGATCAGCGCCCGGCCCGCCCCCACGTACAGCGGCACCAGCGGGACCAGCAGCCCGGCCGCGACCACGCGCACGGCCCAGCTCTGCTGCGCCGCGCCCAGCACGAAGGCGACCGTGGCCACCCAGGCGACCGCGAAGTACAGGTCCCACAGCCGCACCGAACGGTCCCAGGCGTGCGCCCCGGGCGCCGCACCCGCCGGGGTCACCCCGAGCGCCGGTCCTTCCAGCGGAACGTCAGCAGACACAGCACCAATCCTCCGAGGCACCAGGCGGCCAGCACCAGCGCGGTCTTCCCGAACTCCCAGCTCCCCGCCTGCTCCAGGACCTGCGCGGAGTCCGGCAGGAAGACCCCCCGCAGACCCTGGCACAGCCACTTCAGCGGGAACAGGGCGCCGATGGTCAGCATCCAGTCCGGGATGGTGTCGACGGAGATGTACACCCCCGAGATGAACTGCACGACCAGGAACGGCAGCACGACCACGGAACTGGCGCTCTTCGCCGACTTCGGCACCGAGCTGATCGCGATGCCGAGCAGGGCGCAGCCCGTCAGCCCCAGTAGGAAGATCCAGCCGAAGTCGGCCCAGCGGGAGGCGTCCGACGGCAGGTCGACGCCGTACAGGGTGGTGCCGACGAGCAGCAGGATCGCCGTCTCCACCACCCCGGTGAACAGAACCAGCCAGATCTTGCCCAGGAAGTACGCGGCCGGCGGCATCGGCGTCCCGCGCAGCCGGCGCAGCACCTTCTCGTCCCGCTCCACGGCGATCGAGATGCCCAGCGACTGGAAGCTCGTCGACATGATCCCGGAGGCCATCATCGCGGGCACGTACAGCTGCGAGGCCGTGACACCGCTGCCGCGCACGTCGTCGTGGAAGATCGACGCGAACAGGAACAGGAAGACGACCGGGAAGGCGAAGCTGAACACCACCTGGTCGCGCTGGCGGAAGAACTGCCGGATCTCCAGCAGGCCCCGCCGGCGCCCCAGTGCCCACGCCCCGGGCAGCCGCCCCGCGCTCGCCCGTGCCCGGGCCCGTACGGCGGTCGTGGTCATCGCGCCCTCTCCTGTCCGGTCAGCCGGAGGTAGACGTCCTCCAGGGTGGGGCGGCCGACCAGCAGCCCCGGGATCTCGCCGTCGAAGCGGCGCATCAGCTCGGCGACCGTCCGGGTCGGGGTGTCCGTCCGTTCGCTGCGCGGGGTGCCGTCGGGCTCGGTCCACCGGACGGTGGCCCCGGTGCCGTAGCGCTCGCGCAGGGCGCCCGGCTCACCCGTGGCGACGACCCGCCCCCTGGCGACGACGGCGAGCCGGTCGGCGAGCGCCTCGGCCTCCTCCAGGTAGTGCGTGGTGAGCAGGATCGTCGTGCCCTCGTCGGCCAGCCGGCGGATCAGGTCCCAGAACTGCCGCCGGGCCGCCGGGTCGAAACCGGTCGTCGGCTCGTCCAGGAGCAGCAGCTCCGGGTCGCCGATCACCCCCAGGGCCACGTCCAGACGCCGGCGCTGACCGCCCGAGAGCGCCCTGATCCGGCTGTCCGCCTTGGCGGCGAGACCGACGAGACCGATGACCTCCTCGGGGTCGCGCGGCCTCGGGTAGTAGTGCGCGAAATGCCGTACCGTCTCGCGGACCGTCAACTCCGCGGGCGCCGATTCGTCCTGCCAGACGATTCCCACACGGGACCTCCACGCACGCGTGCCGTGCGCCGGGTCCGCGCCGAGCACCGCCACCTCGCCCGCGTCCCGGCAGCGGTTGCCCTGGAGGATCTCCACCGTGGTGCTCTTGCCCGCCCCGTTGGGCCCGAGCAGGCCGAACACCTCACCGCGCGCGATGCTCAGGTCGATGCCGTCGACGGCGGTCACGTCCCCGTAGCGCTTGCGCAGCCCCCGAACGTCCACCGCGAGTTCGTTCGCGTGTGCTGTCATGCCGACGAGCCTCGTCCGGAACCGAACGCTCGGGGACGACCGTGCGTACTTCCTTATGTCCACCGAACGGTGGACAACGGTGTTCGTGCGGCACAATGGCCCCTGCCCGAAGAAGGTCCAACTCTCAAGCAGACGGAATCGGCGTGATGAGCAAGACGACAGTCAAGGACGTCTCCACCGAGCCCGAGCCGAACAGCGCGGCACCCGGGACGCGGTCGGTGGGCGGCAGCCGCGCCTTCGCGCTGCTGCTGATCATCACCGGCGCGGCCGGTCTGCTCGCGGCGTGGGTCATCACGATCGACAAGTTCAAGCTGCTCGAGGCCAAGGTCGAGGGCAAGACGTTCACCCCCGGCTGCAGCCTCAACCCGGTGGTCTCCTGCGGCAGCGTGATGGAGTCCAAGCAGGCCGCAGCCTTCGGCTTCCCCAACCCGATGCTCGGCCTGGTCTGCTACGGCATCGTCATCTGCGTCGGCATGAGCCTGCTGGCCCGCGCCCGCTTCCCGCGCTGGTACTGGCTGACCTTCAACTTCGGCACGCTCTTCGGCGTGGGCTTCTGCACCTGGCTGCAGTTCCAGTCGCTGTACCGGATCAACGCGCTGTGCCTGTGGTGCTCGCTGGCCTGGGTCGCGACGATCACCATGTTCTGGTACGTCACCTCGTTCAACGTGCGCAACGGCTTCCTGCCGGCCCCGCGCTGGCTGAAGAGCTTCTTCGGCGAGTTCACCTGGGTCCTGCCCGTGCTGCACATCGGCATCATCGGCATGCTGGTGCTGACCCGCTGGTGGGACTTCTGGACCAGCTGACAGCGCCCGCCGCGTTGTCAGTGCCGTGATTTAGGGTTTCAGCGTGGAGCCCGACCTGTTCACCGCCGCCGCAGAAGACCGCCAGGAGAAGGATCCGGCATCAAGCCCCCTGGCGGTGCGGATGCGCCCGCGCACCCTCGACGAGGTGGTGGGCCAGCAGCACCTGCTCAAGCCCGGCTCGCCCCTGCGCCGCCTGGTGGGCGAAGGAGCGGGCGGCCCGGCGGGCCCCTCCTCGGTGATCCTGTGGGGTCCGCCCGGCACCGGCAAGACGACCCTCGCGTACGTCGTCTCCAAGGCCACCAACAAGCGCTTCGTGGAGCTGTCGGCGATCACCGCGGGCGTCAAGGAGGTCCGCGCGGTCATCGACGGCGCCCGCCGCGCCACCGGCGGCTACGGCAAGGAGACCGTCCTCTTCCTGGACGAGATCCACCGCTTCAGCAAGGCCCAGCAGGACTCCCTGCTGCCCGCCGTCGAGAACCGCTGGGTGACCCTGATCGCGGCGACCACGGAGAACCCGTACTTCTCGGTGATCTCCCCGCTGCTGTCCCGCTCCCTGCTGCTCACCCTCGAACCCCTCACCGACGACGACATTCGCGGCCTGCTGAAGCGGGCGCTCGCCGACGAGCGCGGTCTGAAGGACGCCGTCACCCTCCCCGAGGACACCGAGGACCACCTCCTGCGCATCGCCGGCGGCGACGCCCGCCGCGCCCTGACCGCCCTGGAGGCCGCCGCCGGCGCCGCCCTCGACAAGGGCGAGACGGAGATCGCGCTGACCACCCTGGAGGAGGTCGTCGACCGGGCCGCCGTCAAGTACGACCGCGACGGCGACCAGCACTACGACGTCGCCAGCGCCCTCATCAAGTCCATCAGGGGCTCGGACGTCGACGCCGCCCTGCACTACCTGGCCCGCATGATCGAGGCCGGCGAGGACCCCCGCTTCATCGCCCGCCGCCTGATGATCTCCGCGAGCGAGGACATCGGCCTGGCCGACCCGAACGCCCTGCCGATCGCCGTGGCCGCCGCCCAGGCCGTCGCCATGATCGGCTTCCCCGAGGCCGCCCTCACCCTCAGCCACGCCACCATCGCCCTCGCCCTGGCCCCCAAGTCCAACTCCGCGACGACCGCGATCGGCGCCGCCCTGGACGACGTACGCAAAGGGCTGGCGGGTCCGGTCCCACCGCATCTCCGCGACGGGCACTACAAGGGCGCCGCCAAGCTCGGGCACGCCCAGGGGTACGTGTACCCGCACGACCTGGCCGAGGGCATCGCCGAGCAGCAGTACGCGCCGGACGCCCTCAGGGACCGCGAGTACTACACCCCGACCCGGCACGGCGCGGAGGCGCGGTACGCGGACGCCGTCGAGTGGACCAGGAAGCACCTCGGTCGCAAGCGGCCGTGAGCACCCTGTAGACTCGCCCGGAGTGCCGAGTCCCGTGCCGTCAGAGCGGGACAGCCGGCCGGAACCCCCAGCGGGTTCCAGGAGCGTCGCGCACCGTCGAACGGTGTCGCGGGCAGCCCACCACCACCCGTCGCAGGACGGGACAGGTCGGTGGGCCACTCGCGTGCTGCACGTATGTGCCCAGACCAGGGGAGCGGCTGCCCACCGAGTCCACCAGGACGAGGCGGGATTCCCCGGCTGCGGATTGCGACCTCCCTCAACACTGACAAGCCGGAAAACTAGGAAAAGAGAGACAGTGGCGAACCAGTCCCGCCCCAAGGTCAAGAAGTCGCGTGCCCTCGGCATCGCGCTGACCCCGAAGGCCGTCAAGTACTTCGAGGCCCGCCCCTACCCGCCGGGTGAGCACGGCCGTGGCCGCAAGCAGAACTCGGACTACAAGGTCCGTCTGCTGGAGAAGCAGCGTCTGCGCGCGCAGTACGACATCTCCGAGCGCCAGCTGGTCCGTGCCTACGAGCGCGCCTCCAAGGTGCAGGGCAAGACCGGTGAGGCCCTGATCGTGGAGCTGGAGCGCCGTCTCGACGCCCTGGTGCTGCGTTCGGGCATCGCCCGCACGATCTACCAGGCCCGCCAGATGGTCGTGCACGGCCACATCGAGGTCAACGGCCAGAAGGTCGACAAGCCGTCGTTCCGCGTCCGTCCCGACGACGTCGTGATGGTCCGCGAGCGCAGCCGCGAGAAGACCCTCTTCCAGATCGCCCGTGAGGGCGGCTTCGCCCCCGAGGGCGAGACCCCGCGCTACCTGCAGGTGAACCTCAAGGCCCTGGCGTTCCGCCTGGACCGCGAGCCGAACCGCAAGGAAGTCCCGGTCATCTGCGACGAGCAGCTGGTCGTCGAGTACTACGCCCGCTGATCACCGGCCGGCGGTAGCACCACCTCAGCCCGCCGTCTCCCCGCCCTTCCGGGTGCGGGAGGCGGCGGGTTCGTGCATGTCCGCCCGCGCCCCCGCCCGCACCGGCCCGCGCGGCGACGGCACCGCCTCCAGCGCCCGGGACACCGCCGCCTCCCGTACCAGCCGCGTCCCTTCCCGTACGCACTCCTCGTACCGCTCGTCGCCCAGGCGTTCGCGGGCCGTCGCCTCGCACAGCTCGTGCGGGGTGTTGTAGTACGCCGAGCCGAACAGCGGCAGCCCCACCGACGGCCACATCCGGGCCGCGGCCCCCTGAAGCACCGCGGCCTCCGCCGCGTCGCCCTCCGCGGCCGTGACCAGGGCCAGCAGCTCGACCGACAGCACCGAGCCGAGCAGGTCGTGGAAGGCGTGGGCGCCGGTCAGGCAGTCGGTGAGCAGGGCCCGCGCCCGCGTCAGGTCGCCGTCCGCCCAGGCCGCGTAGGCCAGGACGTACAGCGCGTAGGAGCGGGTCCACCGCTCGCCGTGGTCCTCGCACACCCGGCGCACGTCCTCGCACAGGCGCACCGCGTCCGGCAGATCGCCCTGGAAGGCCCGCGTCATCGCCAGCTCCACCTGGCCCATCAGCACGTTGCTGTTGAGCTCGCCGATCTCCTGGTAGCGGGCGAGCGCCGAACGCAGCAGCGTCTCCGCCCGCGCCATGTCGTCCGCGACCAGCGCCAGACAGCCCGTGCGGTGCTCGGCGTACGCCACCGCCGTCGGATCGGCGAAGCGCTCCGCCTCCTCCCGGCACTCCTGCAGGGCGGCCAGCGCGGGCACCGTGTCGCCCTGCAGGATCGCCACGTAGCCGAGCACCCACAGGGCCTTCAGCCGGGACCGCTCGTGCCCCGAGTCGAGGCGGACCACCTGTTCCAGCCAGTGCCGGCCCTCCGACAGCCGTCCGCAGCCGGCCCAGTAGAACCACAGCGAGGCGGCCAGGTACTGCCCCAGGTGCGCCTCCTCCGGGTCGGCCAGGCACTGCTCCAGCGCGCACCGCAGATTCGGCAGCTCCGCCTCCACCCGCGCCGCCACCTCGGGCTGGCGCGGTGAGAACCAGTCCAGCTCGCACCAGGTCGCCAGCCCCAGGTACCAGTCGCGGTGCCGGCGCCGCAGCCGCAGCTCGTCCCCGATCGCCGCCAGCCAGTCGGCGCCGTAGGCCCGGACCGTGTCCAGCATGCGGTAGCGCACGCCCGCCGGGGTCTCCTCGCGGGTGAGGACGGACTGCGCGAGCAGCTCGGTGAGCACGTCCAGGACGTCGTCGGCGGGCAGACCGTGGCCGCCGCAGACGTACTCCGCCGCCTCCAGGTCGAAGGGCCCGGCGAACACCGACAGCCGCGACCACAGCAACCGCTCGCGGGGCGTGCACAGTTCGTGGCTCCAGCCGATCGCCGTGCGCAGCGTCTGGTGGCGCGGCAGAAAGTCCCGCCCGCCGCCGGTCAGCAGCCGGAAGCGGTCGTCGAGGCGCTCCAGCACCTGCCCGGGCGACAGCGCCCGCAGCCGCCCGGCCGCCAGCTCGATCGCCAGCGGGATCCCGTCCAGGCGCCGGCACACCTCCCGTACCTCCGGACCGTCCGGCACGGTCACGCCCTGCCGGGCCGCCCGCTCGGTGAACAGGCGCGCCGCCTCGTCCTCGCCCAGCGGCGGCAGCGGGAACACCCGCTCGCCCGCCACCGCCAGCGGCCGCCGGCCCACGGCGAGCACCCGCAGTCCCGGCGCCCGGCGCAGCAGGTCGCCGACGAGACCCGCGCACGCCTCCACCACATGCTCGACCCCGTCCAGCACCAGCAGCAGCCGCCGCTCGGCGAGGTGCGCCAGCAGCGTCTCGCGCGGCAGCCGCGTGGTGTGGTCGGTCAGCCCCAGCGCCTCGACGACGGCGTAGTCGACGAACTCCGCGTCCCGCACCGGCGCCAGCTCCACCCGCCACACCCCGTCCGGCGGCGCGCACCGGCCCGCCGCCCGGGCCGCCAGCCGGGACTTGCCCACCCCGCCCGCGCCGGTCACCGTCACCAGCCGCGCGTCCTCCAGCGCCCGCGCCAGTCCCGCCAGTTCGGCCTCACGGCCGACGAAGGCGTCGACCTCCGCGGGGAGATTGCCGGTCGGGGAGCCCTCGTAGCGCTGATGATGCCGCATGGAACACGGAGCGTACTCAACCATATTCACTCCGTACAATCGCTTCGCACCACCGCGCAGCGCGCGGGCGGAATCCGGTACGGAGTCCCACCCCCGGCGCGATAGGCTCGGTCTCGACTTTTCTCGATGTTCAGGCACGTTTCAGGGAGCGGGTGCACGTGGTGTCCGGTGGAGAGGTGGCCGGGATCCTGGTGGCCGTCTTCTGGGCGATCCTGGTCTCCTTCCTCGCCGTCGCACTGGTGAGGCTGGCCCAGACGCTCAAGGCGACCACCAAGCTCGTGGCGGACGTGACCGACCAGGCCGTCCCGCTGCTGGCCGACGCCTCCGCGGCGGTGCGTTCCGCGCAGACCCAGATCGACCGGGTCGACGCGATCGCCTCCGACGTCCAGGAGGTCACGTCCAACGCGTCGGCGCTGTCGACGACGGTCGCCTCGACCTTCGGCGGCCCCCTGGTCAAGGTCGCCGCCTTCGGCTACGGCGTGCGCCGGGCGCTCGGCGGACGCAAGGACGACGTGCCCGCGAAGTCGCCCCGGCGTACCGTGATCGTGGGCCGCACGGTTCCTGCCGCACGCCGCAAGCGGAAGTAAGGACTGAGACCCAGCGATGTTCCGCCGTACGTTCTGGTTCAGCACGGGCGTCGCCGCCGGTGTGTGGGCCACCACCAAGGTCAACCGCAAGCTGAGGCAGCTGACCCCCGAGAACCTCGCCGCCACGGCCGCGAACAAGGCGATCGAGGCCGGTCACCGCATCAAGGACCGCGCGGTCGGCTTCGCGCTCGACGTCCGCGACAACATGGCCCGGCGGGAGGAGGAGCTCGGGGAGGCCCTCGGCCTCAACGCGAACCCCGAACTCCCCGCGCCCCGGCGGTTCGCCGCCATCGAGAACCGCAACAACCCGAAGTACGTCGAGGGTTCGACGTACCAGACGTACTCGTACAACCGGAATGAGGACCACTGATGGAGTCGGCCGAGATCCGCCGCCGCTGGCTGAGCTTCTTCGAGGAGCGCGGGCACACCGTCGTCCCTTCGGCGTCGCTCATCGCGGACGACCCGACTCTGCTCCTCGTCCCCGCCGGCATGGTGCCCTTCAAGCCCTACTTCCTCGGTGAGGTCAAGCCGCCCTTCCCGCGCGCCACCAGCGTGCAGAAGTGCGTGCGCACGCCCGACATCGAGGAGGTCGGCAAGACCACCCGGCACGGCACCTTCTTCCAGATGTGCGGCAACTTCTCCTTCGGCGACTACTTCAAAGAGGGCGCCATCAAGCTCGCCTGGGAGCTGCTCACCAGCCCCCAGGACAAGGGCGGTTACGGCCTGGAGCCGGAGAAGCTCTGGATCACCGTCTACAAGGACGATGACGAGGCCGAGCGCATCTGGCACGAGGTCGTCGGCGTGCCCATGGAGCGCATCCAGCGCCTGGGCATGAAGGACAACTTCTGGTCCATGGGCGTCCCCGGACCCTGCGGCCCCTGCTCCGAGATCAACTACGACCGCGGCCCCGAGTTCGGCGCCGAGGGCGGCCCCGCCGTCAACGACGAGCGGTACGTGGAGATCTGGAACCTCGTCTTCATGCAGTTCGAGCGCGGCGAGGGCACCGGCAAGGACAACTTCGAGATCCTCGGCGACCTGCCGAGCAAGAACATCGACACCGGCCTCGGCCTGGAGCGCCTCGCCATGATTCTGCAGGGCGTGCAGAACATGTACGAGATCGACACCTCCATGGCCGTCATCAACAAGGCCACCGAGCTGACCGGTGTCGCCTACGGCGACGCGCACGCCTCCGACGTCTCCCTGCGCGTGGTCACCGACCACATGCGCACCGCCACCATGCTGATCGGCGACGGCGTCACCCCCGGCAACGAGGGCCGCGGCTACGTCCTGCGCCGCATCATGCGCCGCGCCATCCGCAACATGCGCCTGCTCGGCGCCACCGGCCCGGTCGTCCTCGACCTGATCGACACCGTGATCCGGATGATGGGCCAGCAGTACCCGGAGCTGGTCACCGACCGCGAGCGCATCGAGAAGGTCGCCCTCGCCGAGGAGAACGCCTTCCTCAAGACGCTGAAGGCCGGCACCAACATCCTCGACACCGCCGTGACGGAGACGAAGGCCGCCGGCTCCTCCGTCCTCCCCGGCGACAAGGCGTTCCTGCTCCACGACACCTGGGGCTTCCCGATCGACCTCACCCTGGAGATGGCCGCCGAGCAGGGGCTGTCCGTGGACGAGGAGGGCTTCCGCCGCCTGATGAAGGAGCAGCGGGAGCGCGCCAAGGCCGACGCCCAGGCCAAGAAGACCGGCCACGCCGACCTGGGCGCCTACCGCGAGATCGCCGACAGCGCCGGCGAGACCGAGTTCATCGGCTACACCGACACCGAGGGCGAGTCCACGATCGTCGGCATCCTCGTCGACGGCCTGTCCTCGCCGGCCGCCACCGAGGGCGACGAGGTCGAGATCGTCCTGGACCGCACGCCGTTCTACGCCGAGGGCGGCGGCCAGATCGGCGACACCGGCCGGATCAAGGTCGACTCCGGTGCCGTCATCGAGGTCCGCGACTGCCAGAAGCCGGTGCCCGGGGTCTACGTCCACAAGGGCGTCGTCCAGGTCGGCGAGGTCACCGTCGGCGCCAAGGCGCAGGCCAGCATCGACGCCCGCCGCCGCAAGGCCATCGCCCGCGCCCACTCGGCCACCCACCTCACCCACCAGGCGCTGCGCGACGCGCTCGGCCCGACGGCCGCGCAGGCGGGTTCCGAGAACCAGCCCGGCCGCTTCCGCTTCGACTTCGGCTCGCCGTCCGCCGTGCCCACGGCCGTGATGACCGACGTCGAGCAGAAGATCAACGAGGTCCTCGCCCGCGACCTCGACGTCCGCGCCGACGTCATGGGCATCGACGAGGCCAAGAAGCAGGGCGCCATCGCCGAGTTCGGCGAGAAGTACGGCGAGCGGGTCCGCGTCGTCACCATCGGCGACTTCTCCAAGGAGCTGTGCGGCGGCACGCACGTGCACAACACCGCCCAGCTGGGCCTGGTGAAGCTGCTCGGCGAGTCCTCCATCGGCTCGGGCGTCCGCCGCATCGAGGCCCTGGTCGGTGTGGACGCCTACCACTTCCTCGCCCGTGAGCACACGGTCGTCAACCAGCTGACCGAGCTGCTCAAGGGCCGCCCGGAGGAGCTGCCGGAGAAGGTCTCCGCGATGCTCGGCAAGCTGAAGGACGCCGAGAAGGAGATCGAGAAGTTCCGCGCCGAGAAGGTGCTCCAGGCCGCCGCCGGTCTCGCCGAGTCCGCCAAGGACGTCAGGGGCGTCGCACTGGTCACCGGTCAGGTGCCGGACGGCACCACCCCCGACGACCTGCGCAAGCTGGTCCTCGACGTGCGCGGCCGCATCCAGGGCGGCCGGGCCGCCGTCGTCGCCCTCTTCACGGTCAACAACGGCAAGCCGCTGACCGTCATCGCCACCAACGAGGCCGCCCGCGAGCGCGGTCTCAAGGCCGGTGACCTGGTCCGCGCCGCCGCCAAGACCCTCGGCGGCGGCGGGGGCGGCAAGCCGGACGTGGCCCAGGGCGGCGGCCAGAACCCGGCCGCGGTCGGCGAGGCCGTGGACGCGGTCGAGCGGCTGGTCACGGACACCGCGAAGTGACCATGCGCAGAGGCCGCCGGCTGGCGATCGACGTCGGGGACGCCCGCATCGGGGTCGCCTCGTGCGACCCCGACGGGATCCTCGCCACCCCGGTCGAGACGGTCCCCGGCCGGGACGTCCCCGCAGCTCACCGGCGCCTTCGCCAGCTGGTCGAGGAGTACGAGCCGATCGAGGTGCTCGTCGGTCTCCCGCGTTCCCTCAGGGGCGGCGAGGGGCCGGCCGCGGTCAAGGTCCGGGCCTTCGCGCAGGAGCTGGCCAGGGGCATCAAGCCCGTCCCGGTCCGGCTGGTCGACGAGCGGATGACCACGGTGACGGCCACTCAGGGACTGCGCGCCTCGGGGGTGAAGTCGAAGAAGGGCCGCGCGGTGATCGACCAGGCAGCCGCCGTGATCATCCTGCAGCAGGCGCTGGAAGCCGAACGGGTGTCAGGTAAAGCACCCGGCGAAGGCGTCGAAGTGGTCATCTGATCGCGATACGGTAACGTTCCGCGCGATGTCGGCGTTCGAACAGGCGCCGCACAGAATGAGGCGGAACGGTGGCAGGGCCCGCAAAAGGCCGCGTGATCACCGCCTCGCGGCTCTAGGGGATCGATGACTGAGTATGGCCGGGGCCCAGGCTCCGAACCGTGGCATCCCGAGGACCCGTTGTACGGGGACGGCGGATGGGAAGGGCAGCAGGCCCACGCGGGTCAGCAAGCTGCCTACGGCGGCCAGCCGCAGCAGTATCCGGAGCAGCCGCAGCAGCCGTACTACGGCAACTGGGGCGACGGCCAGCAGGCCTACGGTCAGGCGCAGCAGTACCAGCAGTACGACCAGCAGTACTACGACGGCCAGGCCCAGCAGCCCTACGACCAGGGCGGCTGGGGCGCGGGCAGCCATACGCATGTCCAGTACACCGATCCCGCGGACCCGTACTACGCCCAGCAGTCCGCCGCGTACGGCGGCGACCAGCCCGACTACTACGGCACCCCCGACGCCTACCCGCCGCCGGAGCCGCCCGCCCGCAGGCAGGCCGAGCCCGAAGCGGAGCCGGCGCCGCAGACCGACTGGGACCCCGGCCCCGACCAGGGCGAACACGCCTTCTTCGCGGGCGGCGACGACACCGGCGACGAGGACGAGGACGACGAGCCGCGCGGCCGCAGGGGGCGCGGCGGCAAGGAGAAACCCGGCAAGAAGCGCCGCAACGGCTGCGCCTGCCTGGTGGTCCTGCTGGTGTTCGGCGGCGGGATCGGCGGTGTCGGCTACTTCGGGTACCAGTTCTACCAGGATCGTTTCGGCGCCGCCCCGGACTACGCCGGTGACGGTACGAGCCAGCAGGTGACCGTCCAGATCCCCAAGGGCGCCGGCGGCTACGAGATCGGCCGGCGGCTGAAGGAGGCCGGCGTCGTCAAGAGCGTCGACGCCTTCGTCACCGCGCAGCAGCACAATCCCGACGGGAACAAGATCCAGGCCGGCGCCTATCTGCTGCGCAAGCAGATGTCCGCCGAGAGCGCCGTCGCGATGATGCTCGACCCGAAGAGCCAGAACAACGTGATGGTCACCCCGGGTGAGCGCAACGCCGCCGTCTACAAGACGATCGACGAGAAACTCCAACTGGCCTCGGGCACCACCAAGAAGATCGCCAAGGAGAAATACAGGAGCCTCGGGCTGCCGGGCTGGGCGCACGACAACAGCGAGATCAAGGACCCGCTGGAGGGATTCCTCTACCCGGGCACGTATCCCGCCGCGAAGGGCATGAAGCCCGAGACGGTCCTCAAGGACATGGTCGGCCAGGCCACCTCGACGTACGACACGTACGACCTCGAGGCGAAGGCCAGGGCGCTCAAGCTGGAGAACCCGCTGCAGGTCATCACCGTCGCCAGCCTCGTGCAGGCCGAGGGCAAGACCGAGGACGACTACCGCAAGATGGCGGAAGTGGTCTACAACCGGCTGAACCGCTCCAACCCCGAGACGTACGGCCTGCTGCAGTTCGACTCGACCTTCAACTACCTGAAGGGCCAGAGCAACATCAAGATCAGTGAGTCGGAGATCAAGAGCAACCAGGACCCGTACAACACGTACACGCAGAAGGGTCTGCCGCCCGGTCCGATCGACAATCCGGGTGTGGGCGCGCTGAAGGCGACACTGAATCCGACGCACGACGGCTGGTACTACTTCGTGGCGACCGACGGACTGAACAAGACCGAATTCGCCAAGACCCACCAGGAATTCCTCAGGCTCAAGGAAAAGTTCAATGAGAGCACGGGCAACTGACGCCCGCCGGGCCGCGGTGCTCGGCTCGCCCATCGCCCACTCCCTCTCCCCGGTGCTGCACCGCACCGCGTACGAGCAACTGGGTCTCGCGGGCTGGTCCTACGACCGGTTCGAGGTCGACGAGGCCACGCTGCCCGGCTTCGTCGACAATCTCGGGCCGGAGTGGGCGGGGCTGTCCCTGACCATGCCGCTGAAACGGGCCGTCATCCCGCTGCTCGACGAGATCAGCGAGACGGCCGCGTCCGTGGAGGCCGTCAACACGGTCGTGTTCACCGAGGACGGGCGCCGCCTGGGGGACAACACCGACATCCCCGGCATGGTCGCCGCCCTGCGCGAGCGCGGCATCGAACAGGTCGACTCCGCCGCCATCCTGGGCGCCGGCGCCACCGCCTCCTCCGCGCTGGCCGCGCTCGCGCGCGTCTGCACCGGCGAGGTCGTCGTCTACGTGCGCAGCGAGGCCCGCGCCGCCGAGATGCGGCAGTGGGGCGAGCGGCTCGACGTCGAGGTGCGCACCGAGGACTGGGCGGACGCGGCCGGGGCACTGCGGGCGCCGCTGGTCGTCGCGACCACGCCGGCCGGTACGACCGACGCCCTCGCCAGCGCCGTCCCCGAACGGCCGGCCACCCTCTTCGACGTCCTCTACGAGCCCTGGCCGACCGAACTCGCGGCCCGCTGGTCGGCATACGGCGGCGCGGTCGTCAGCGGCCTCGACCTGCTGGTCCACCAGGCGGTCCTCCAGGTGGAACAGATGACGGGCCACTCCCCGGCCCCCCTGGAGGCGATGCGTAAGGCGGGGGAGCACGCCCTCGCCGACCGGTAGGGCGCGGGCCCCGTCGATCCGGGAACCAGGCCCGGCCCCTTGGAGGCGATGCGCATGGCGGGGGAGCACGCTCTCGCCGACCGCTAGGCCCGCGGGTCCCTGTCGATCCGGGAACCAGGCCCGGTCGCCTTGGAGGCGATGCGCAAGGCGGGGGAACACGCTTTCGCCGACCGGTAGGGCGCGGGTCCCCGTCGATCCGGAACCAGGCCCGGTCGCCTTGGAGGCGATGCGCAAGGCGGGCGAGCACGCTTTCGCCGACCGGTAGGGCGCGGGTCCCCGTCGATCCGGGAACCAGGCCCGGCCCCCCTGGAGGCCATGCGTAAGGCGGGGGAGCACGCTCTCGCCGACCGCTAGGCCCGCGGGTCCCTGTCGATCCGGGAACCAGGCCCGGTCGCCTTGGAGGCGATGCGCAAGGCGGGGGAGCACGCCCTCGCCGACCGGTAGGGCGTGGGTCCCCGTCGATCCGGGAACCAGGCTCGCCCCCCTGCCGGGCGGTCCGACCTGACCGTCTCGCGTCCGCTTTGTGGACCGTCGGCCGGGGGGAGGGTGGGGACGTGGGAGGATCGGAGGTGGCGGGCCGGGGCCGCGCACCCGGTCGCGCCGTCGCCGTACGCGAGGACGCGCGTGCGCAGCAGGACCAGGGCGCGAGTACTGAGGAGCATCGTTGAGCAGGCTGCGTTGGCTGACCGCGGGGGAGTCCCACGGTCCCGCACTTGTCGCGACGCTGGAGGGCCTTCCCGCCGGCGTGCCGATCACCACGGAGATGGTCGCCGACCACCTCGCGCGGCGGCGGCTCGGCTACGGACGCGGTGCCCGGATGAAGTTCGAGCGCGACGAGGTCACCTTCCTCGGCGGCGTCCGGCACGGCCTCACCCTGGGTTCCCCGGTCGCCATCATGGTGGGCAACACCGAGTGGCCCAAGTGGGAGCAGGTCATGGCCGCCGACCCGGTCGACCCGGAGATCCTCGCCGGCCTCGCCCGCAACGCCCCGCTGACCCGCCCCCGCCCCGGCCACGCCGACCTCGCGGGCATGCAGAAGTACGGCTTCGACGAGGCCCGCCCGATCCTGGAGCGTGCCTCGGCCCGCGAGACGGCGGCCCGCGTGGCGCTGGGCGCGGTCGCCCGGTCGTACCTGAAGGAGACGACCGGCATCGAGATCGTCAGCCACGTCGTCGAGCTGTGCTCCGTGAAGGCGCCGCAGGGGGTGTACCCGACCCCGGCCGACGTCGAGCGGCTGGACGCCGACCCGCTGCGCTGCCTGGACGCGGACACCTCGAAGGCGATGGTCGCGGAGGTCGACCAGGCCCACAAGGACGGCGACACCCTCGGCGGCGTCGTCGAGATCCTCGCCTACGGCGTCCCCGTCGGCCTCGGCTCGCACGTGCACTGGGACCGCAAGCTGGACGCCCGGCTGGCCGGCGCCCTCATGGGCATCCAGGCGATCAAGGGCGTCGAGCTCGGCGACGGCTTCGAACTCGCCCGCGTCCCCGGCTCCAAGGCGCACGACGAGATCGTGGGCACCCCCGAGGGCATCCGGCGCGTCTCCGGCCGCTCCGGCGGCACCGAGGGCGGCCTGAGCACCGGCGAGCTGCTGCGCGTGCGGGCGGCGATGAAGCCCATCGCGACCGTGCCGCGCGCCCTGAAGACGGTGGACGTCACCACGGGCGAGGCCGCCCAGGCCCACCACCAGCGCTCGGACGTGTCCGCGGTCCCGGCGGCCGGCATCGTCGCCGAGGCCATGGTGGCGCTCGTCCTCGCGGACGCCGTCGCGGAGAAGTTCGGCGGCGACAGCGTGGCCGAGACCAGCCGCAACGTCCGCTCGTACCTCGACAACCTGCGCATCCGATGAGCGGGCCGCTGGTCGTCCTGGTCGGCCCGATGGGCGTCGGCAAGTCCACCGTCGGGCAGCTGCTCGCCGACCGGCTGGGCGTCGGCTACCGGGACACCGACGACGACATCGTCGCCGAGCAGGGCCGCACGATCGCGGAGATCTTCGTCGACGAGGGCGAGCCGGTCTTCCGCGCTATCGAGAAGGCCGCCGTGCGGCGGGCGCTCGCCGAGCACCGGGGCGTCCTGGCGCTGGGCGGCGGCTCGATCCTGGACGCGGACACCCGCGCGCTGCTGGCCGGGCAGCGGGTCGTCTACCTCTCGATGGACGTCGAGGAGGCCGTCAAGCGCACCGGCCTGAACGCGGCCCGCCCGCTGCTCGCGGTCAACCCGCGCAAGCAGTGGCGCGAGCTGATGGAGGCGCGCCGGCACCTGTACGAGGAGGTCGCCACGGCGGTGGTGGCCACCGACGGCCGTACGCCCGAAGAGGTCACGCAAGCCGCCCTGGACGCACTGGAGTTGAAGAAAGCATGAGCGAGGCAGTCACCCGCATCCAGGTCGGCGGCACCGCGGGCAGTGAGCCGTACGAGGTCCTGGTGGGCCGCCAACTGCTGGGCGAACTGGCCGGGTTGGTGGGCGAGAAGGCCAAGCGGGTCGCCGTCATCCACCCGGAGGCGCTCGCCGAGACCGGTGACGCCCTGCGCGCGGAGCTCGCCGAGCACGGCTACGAGGCGATCGCCATCCAGGTGCCGAACGCCGAGGAGGCCAAGACCGCCGAGGTCGCCGCCTACTGCTGGAAGGCCCTCGGCCAGTCCCACTTCACCCGCTCCGACGTCGTCGTGGGCGTCGGCGGCGGCGCCACCACCGACCTCGCCGGGTTCGTCGCCGCGACCTGGCTGCGCGGGGTGCGCTGGATCGCCATCCCCACCACGGTGCTGGCGATGGTGGACGCGGCGGTCGGCGGCAAGACCGGCATCAACACCGCCGAGGGCAAGAACCTGGTGGGCGCGTTCTTCCCGCCCGCCGGCGTCCTGTGCGACCTGGCCGCCCTCGACTCCCTCCCGGTCAACGATTACGTCTCCGGGCTCGCCGAGATCATCAAGGCGGGCTTCATCGCCGACCCGGTCATCCTGGACCTCATCGAGTCCGACCCGCAGGCCGCCCGCACCCCGGCCGGCCCGCACACCGCCGAACTCATCGAGCGCTCCATCCGCGTCAAGGCCGAGGTGGTCTCCTCCGACCTCAAGGAGTCGGGCCTGCGGGAGATCCTCAACTACGGTCACACGCTCGGTCACGCCATCGAGAAGAACGAGCGCTACAAGTGGCGGCACGGCGCGGCCGTCGCCGTCGGCATGCACTTCGCCGCCGAACTCGGCCGTCTGGCGGGCCGGTTGGACGACGCCACCGCCGACCGCCACCGCACGATCCTGGAATCCGTCGGGCTGCCCCTGCACTACCGCTACGACCAGTGGCCCAAGTTGCTGGAGAACATGCGGATCGACAAGAAGTCCCGCGGCGACCTGCTGCGCTTCATCGTCCTGGACGGTCTGGCCAAGCCGACCGTCCTGGAGGGCCCGGACCCGGCGGTGCTGCTCGCGGCCTACGGCGAAGTCGGCGAATAGGTCCGCCCACACCCCTCCGGTCCGCCCACACCCCCTCCGGTCCGCCCACGCCCCTTTCGGTCCGTCCACGTCCCTTCCGTCCGATGTGCCTTGCGCGAAAGGGCACTTCACACCGCCCCCGGCCGTTTCACCAAACGGCGGCCGGGGACGGTACCGTTCGGTAGGGAGCGGGGCGTCCCCGCTGCCAGCGCCAATTGCCTGTACGAGACGGAGTGGCACCGGATGCAGCACGCAGTGGGTTCTCCGCTGCCGCCGCCCCATCAGCCGGGGCACGGACCGGCCGCCGGCTGGTCGCCGGCCGCACACCACCCGGGCCACCCGGGCCCGCCGCAGGGCCCGGCGCCGGTCCCCGCGCCCCACCAGGGCTCGGCGCCGGTGCCTCCGCCGCCCCCGGCCCCCGGCTTCCAGGGCGTGCCACCGGCGGCCCCGCCGGTTCCGCAGCACGCTCCGGCTCCGCCCGCCCCGGACACCACCGGCCACGTCCCGCTCCCGCCCGGCGGCCCGGTCGCCATGCCCAGCGCGCCGCCCGCCCCGTCCGCCCCCGACCCGGCGGCGACGACCCTCGCCGTCCTGCTGATCGGGCCCGCGGGCGCCGGCAAGACCAGCGTCGCGCGGTACTGGGCGGACCACCGCCGAGTGCCCACCGCCCACATCAGCCTCGACGACGTCCGCGAATGGGTGCGCTCGGGCTTCGCCGACCCCCAGTCCGGCTGGAACGACAACTCCGAGGCGCAGTACCGCCTGGCCCGCCGCACCTGCGGCTTCGCCGCGCGCAACTTCCTGGCCAACGGCATCTCCTGCATCCTCGACGACGCCGTCTTCCCCGACCGCCCGGTCGTCGGCCTCGGCGGCTGGAAGCGTCACGTGGGTCCCGGTCTGCTCCCGGTGGTCCTGCTGCCCGGCCTGGAGATCGTCCTGGAACGCAACGCGGAACGCTCGGGCAACCGCCGCCTCACCGACGAGGAGGTGGCCCGCATCCACGGCCGCATGGCGGGCTGGTACGGCTCGGGCCTGCCCATCATCGACAACAGCCAGATGGACGTACCCCAGACGGCCCGGGTTCTGGACGACGTCCTGGCACGCTCGATCGCGAGCCCCCCGAACTGGTGACCAGGGTCCAAGGGGCGCGGGGCCGCATCGACACGCGCCTCCGCCGCGCGGACCCGGCAGGCCCCTGGCCACCCGCACCCGGCACCCACCCGCTCCAGGCACCACCGTCCCCCGATCGGCACCCCCTCAACCGGCACAAATCACCCACCGCTCCTACGCTCATCTCATGTCAGAGATGTACGCAGCCCGCCGAGGCCGGCTGAGGGAACGCTGCCAAGCCGGCGGCAGCCAGGCCGCGCTCGTCTCCCGCCCGGCCAACGTCCGCTACCTCGCCGGCCCGGCCCCGCAGGGCGCCGTACTGCTGCTCGGCAAGGACGAGGACCTTCTCGTGTGCCCGGGCCCCCTGGAGGACCGCCCCGCCGAAGGGCGCCCCGACGAGACCCTCCGCCTGCACGTCCTGCCCGGCCCGGGTGACCCCGCGGTCGCCGCCGTCGACCTCGCCCAGGGCATCCACGCCGACTCCCTCGCCGTGGAGGAACACCACCTCACCGTCGCCCGCCACCGGGCACTGCGTTCGGTCGCTCCCGGTGTGCGCGTTGCGGACCTCGGCACCGCGGTCGAACAGCTCAGGGTCGTCAAGGACGAGGAGGAGATCTCCTGTCTGCGCATCGGCGCCGAGATCGCCGACCAGGCCCTGGGCGAACTCCTGGAGTCCATCCTGGTCGGCCGCACCGAACGCCACCTCGCCCTGGAGCTGGAACGCCGCCTGGTCGACCACGGCGCCGACGGCCCGGCCTTCCCCACGTCCGTCGCCACCGGCCCGCACGCCGGCCGGCGTGCCCACCGCCCCACCGACCGGCGGGTGGAGGAGGGCGACTTCCTCTCCGTGTGCCTCGGCGCCACCTACCGCGGCTACCGCTGCGAGATCGGCCGTACGTTCGTCATCGGCACCACCCCCGCGGACTGGCAGATCGAGCTGTACGACCTGGTCTTCGCCGCCCAGCGCGCCGGCCGCGAGGCCCTCACGCCCGGCGCCGCCTGCCGGGACGTGGACCGCGCCGCACGTCAGGTCCTGGACAGCGCGGGGCACGCCGCGGGGCTGCCGTCCCTCACCGGTCACGGCGTGGGGCTCGAAATCGACGAGGACCCGCAGCTGGCCCCTTCGGCCATGGGTAAACTGGACGCTTGCGTGCCGGTCACCGTCGAACCGGGGGTCCACCTCCCGGGCCGGGGCGGCGTCCGGATCGATGA
This sequence comes from Streptomyces sp. 7R007, assembly GCF_054850255.1. NCBI lineage: Bacteria > Bacillati > Actinomycetota > Actinomycetes > Kitasatosporales > Streptomycetaceae > Streptomyces > Streptomyces sp. 7R007. Next base: position 62,480 of record NZ_JBTWMV010000018.1, read on the forward strand.
CACGCTCGTCGTCCGCCCCGAGGCGGACGGCGGACCCGAGCTACTCACCATCACGACCAAGGAGCTGCTCGCCCTGTAGGCAGGCGCGTGCGCCGGGGTCGTCCACGTCAGTCCAGGAGATTCCGCAACCGTGGCTTCCACGAACGACCTCAAGAACGGCATGGTGCTCAAGCTCGAAGGCGGCCAGCTGTGGTCCGTCGTCGAGTTCCAGCACGTCAAGCCCGGCAAGGGCCCGGCCTTCGTGCGCACCAAGCTCAAGAACGTGCTCTCCGGCAAGGTCGTCGACAAGACCTTCAACGCCGGCGTCAAGGTCGAGACGGCCACTGTCGACAAGCGCGACATGCAGTTCTCGTACATGGACGGCGAGTACTTCGTCTTCATGGACATGGAGACCTACGACCAGCTCATGGTCGACCGCAAGGCCGTCGGTGACGCCGCCAACTTCCTCGTCGAGGGCTTCATGGCCACCGTCGCCACGCACGAGGGCGAGGTGCTCTTCGTGGAGCTGCCGGCCGCCGTCGAGCTGACCGTCGCCGAGACCGAGCCGGGCGTCCAGGGCGACCGCTCCACCGGCGGCACCAAGCCCGCCACGCTGGAGACCGGCCACCAGATCCAGGTCCCGCTCTTCATCACCACCGGCGAGAAGATCAAGGTCGACACCCGGACGAGCGACTACCTCGGCCGGGTGAACAGCTAACCGTGGCCGCCCGCAACACGGCTCGCAAGCGCGCCTTCCAGATCCTCTTCGAGGGCGACCAGCGCGGCGCCGACGTCCTGACCGTCCTCGCGGACTGGGTCCGGCTCTCCCGGGACGACACCCGGCAGCCGCCGGTGAGCGAGTACACGATGCAGCTCGTCGAGGGCTACGCCAAGCAGGCGAAGCGGATCGACGAGCTGATCGCGCAGTACTCGGTGGGCTGGACGCTCGACCGGATGCCGGTCGTGGACCGCAACATCCTGCGGCTCGGCGCCTATGAGCTCATCTGGGTCGACGAGGTCCCGGACGCCGTCGTCCTCGACGAGATGGTGCAGCTGGCGAAGGAGTTCTCCACGGACGAGTCGCCGGCGTTCGTCAACGGCCTGCTCGGCCGGCTCAAGGAGCTCAAGCCGTCGCTGCGCCGGGACGAGGCGTAGCGACGACACCGCAACGCCAGGGGGCCCGCAGCACGCACGCTGCGGGCCCCCTGGCGTTGCGGGTGCCCGGGAGGTCTCCGGGGCCGCAGAACGCCGCCGGGGTGGCCGGAACCGTGAAGTTCCGGCCACCCCGGCGGCACGTTTCTCCTGAGGCGCTGTGCGGCTCAGCCCTCCTCGTGGGACGCCACCGCACGGCGCGCGTCCGCGTCCAGCACGCCCCAGCTGATCAGCTGCTCGGTGAGGACGGAGGGGGACTGGTCGTAGATGACGGCGAGTGTGCGCAGGTCGTCCTGGCGGATCGAGAGCACCTTGCCGTTGTAGTCACCGCGCTGGGACTGGATCGTCGCGGCGTACCGCTGCAGGGGGCCCGCCTTCTCGGCCGGCACGGTGGCCAGCCGCTCCAGGTCCAGGACCAGCTTCGGCGGCGGCTCGGCGGCACCGCCGGGGGTGGTGCCGGGCAGCAGCTCCTGGACGGGAACGCCATAGAAATCCGCCAGCTCGGCGAGACGCTGCACGGTCACGGCGCGGTCACCGCGCTCGTACGAACCGACCACGACCGCCTTCCAGCGTCCCTGGCTCTTCTCCTCGACACCGTGGAGGGAAAGGCCCTGCTGGGTGCGGATGGCCCGGAGCTTGGCCCCGAGCTGTTTGGCGTATTCGCTGGACATATAGCTCCCCGGACACTGTGTCGACGCGGCTGAAGGGGTCCATGCCGCGCGTCTGGTAACTCACTGTGAGGTTACGCAGCGTGATTCTTCTGCGTCAAGCCGAATGGTCCACACCGACTCTTCCGTGCGAGCGATGGCCGATTACGCCAGGGGGGTGATCGGGGGTGTCGTCGGGGCCTGCTACCGTGGATGGCGCAAATCCGACGTCCTTTAAGGTCCGTCCCGTGAGGCGGAGAAGGAGGTCCGTTTCGTATGGACACGCAAGCGTCCGATGCAAGGCCGGTGCTCGAAGGCCCTGACATCGCGCGGGTGCTGACCCGCATCGCCCACGAGATCGTCGAGCGCGCCAAGGGCGCCGACGACGTGGTGCTCCTCGGCATTCCCACCCGGGGCGTCTTCCTCGCCCAGCGGCTCGCCGTCAAGCTGGAGCAGATCACCGACCGCAAGATCCCGGTCGGCATGCTCGACATCACCATGTACCGCGACGACCTGCGCATGCACCCGCCGCGTGCGCTGGCCCGCACCGAGATCCCCGGTGACGGCATCGACGGCCGCCTCGTCGTCCTCGTCGACGACGTGCTCTTCTCCGGCCGCACCATCCGCGCCGCCCTCGACGCCCTGAACGACATCGGGCGCCCGCGCGCGGTCCAGCTCGCGGTGCTGGTCGACAGAGGCCACCGCGAACTGCCCATCCGCGCCGACTACGTCGGCAAGAACCTCCCCACGTCGCTGCGGGAGACGGTCAAGGTCCAGCTCGCCGAGGAGGACGGTCGCGACACCGTCCTGCTCGGTGTGAAGCCGGCCGCCCAGTAGCGGTTCAGGCGTGTGCGCGCGCCCCGCCGTGCCCCAGCACGCGCCTGTCTGCCCCGAATCTCCCGAATGAACTGCCTTACGGAGCCTGACAGATGCAGCGTCATCTCATCTCGGCCGCCGACCTCACCCGCGACGACGCCGTCCTGATCCTCGACACCGCCGAGGAGATGGCTCGGGTCGCCGACCGGCCGATCAAGAAACTGCCGACCCTGCGCGGCCGCACCGTCGTCAACCTCTTCTTCGAGGACTCGACCCGGACCCGGATCTCCTTCGAGGCCGCCGAGAAGCGGCTGTCCGCCGACGTCATCAACTTCACCGCCAAGGGCTCCAGCGTCTCCAAGGGCGAGTCCCTGAAGGACACCGCCCAGACCCTGGAGGCCATGGGCGTCGACGCCGTCGTCATCCGGCACGGCGCCTCCGGAGCGCCCTACCGCCTGGCCAACTCCGGCTGGATCGACGCCGCCGTCATCAACGCGGGCGACGGCACCCACCAGCACCCCACGCAGGCCCTGCTGGACGCCTTCACCATGCGCCGCCGCCTCGTCGGCCGGGACGCCGGGATCGGCCAGGACCTGTCCGGCAAGCACATCACCATCGTCGGCGACGTCCTGCACAGCCGGGTCGCCCGCTCCAACGTCGACCTGCTGCACACCCTCGGCGCCGAGGTCACCCTGGTCGCCCCGCCCACGCTGCTGCCGGTCGGCATCGAGACCTGGCCCTGCGAGGTCTCCTACGACCTCGACTCCACGCTCACCAAGTCCGACGCGGTGATGATGCTGCGCGTCCAGCGCGAGCGCATGAACGCCGCGTTCTTCCCCACCGAGCGTGAGTACTCCCGGCGCTACGGCCTCGACGGCGACCGCATGGCGCGGATGCCCGAGCACGCCATCGTGATGCACCCCGGCCCGATGGTGCGCGGCATGGAGATCACCGCCGAGGTCGCCGACTCCGACCGCTGCACCGTCGTCGAGCAGGTCGCGAACGGGGTCTCCATCCGGATGGCCGTCCTGTACCTGCTGCTGGGCGGCAACGAACCCGCCGTCAGCCACGCCCGCATCGAGGAGAAGTAAGACACATGAGCAAGATCCTGATCCGTGGCGCGAGGGTGCTCGGCGGCGAGCCGCAGGACGTCCTGATCGACGGCTCCGTCATCGCCGAGGTCGGCACCGGACTGAGCGCCGAGGGCGCCGAGGTCGTCGAGGCCGACGGCAAGGTGCTGCTGCCCGGCCTCGTCGACCTGCACACGCACCTGCGCGAGCCGGGCCGCGAGGACTCCGAGACCGTGCTGACCGGCACGCGCGCGGCGGCGAGCGGCGGCTACACGGCCGTCTTCGCCATGGCCAACACCTTCCCGGTCGCCGACACCGCCGGCGTCGTCGAGCAGGTCTGGCGACTGGGCCGGGAGCACGGCTACTGCGACGTGCAGCCCATCGGGGCCGTCACCGTCGGCCTGGAGGGCAAGAAGCTCGCGGAGCTCGGCGCCATGCACGAGTCGGCCGCCGGCGTCACCGTCTTCTCCGACGACGGCAAGTGCGTCGACGACGCGGTGATCATGCGGCGCGCCCTGGAGTACGTGAAGGCCTTCGGCGGAGTCGTCGCCCAGCACGCGCAGGAGCCGCGGCTGACCGAGGGCGCCCAGATGAACGAGGGGATCGTCTCCGCCGAACTGGGGCTCGGGGGCTGGCCGGCCGTCGCCGAGGAGTCGATCATCGCGCGGGACGTGCTGCTCGCCGAGCACGTCGGCTCGCGCGTGCACATCTGCCACCTGTCGACCGCCGGCTCGGTGGAGATCGTGCGCTGGGCCAAGTCCCGCGGCATCGACGTCACCGCCGAGGTCACCCCGCACCACCTGCTGCTGACCGACGAACTGGTGCGCACCTACAACCCGGTCTACAAGGTCAACCCGCCGCTGCGCACCGAGCGCGACGTCCTCGCCCTGCGCGAGGCGCTCGCCGACGGCACGATCGACATCGTCGCCACCGACCACGCCCCGCACCCGCACGAGGACAAGGACTGCGAGTGGGCCGCTGCCGCCATGGGGATGGTGGGCCTGGAGACCGCGTTGTCAGTGGTGCAGGAGACCATGGTGGAGACGGGCCTGCTGGACTGGGCCGGGGTCGCCGAGCGCATGTCCTTCAAGCCCGCGCGGATCGGGCGGGCGAAGGGGCACGGGCGTCCCGTCTCGGCTGGTGAGCCCGCCAACCTCACGCTCGTCGACACGGCATACCGTGGGTCGGTGGACCCCGCGGGCTTCGCCTCGCGCAGCCGCAACACCCCGTACGAGGGGCGTGAGCTGCCGGGCCGTGTGACGCACACGTGGCTCCGGGGCAAGGCCACGCTCGTCGACGGGAAGCTCACGTGACACCTCTGATCCTGCTGGCGGCCGAGAAGAAGTCGGCCGAGGTCACCGACTGGGCCGCCCGCGTCGGCTGGCTGGTCGGCCTCGCCCTCTTCGTCGCGCTCGTCTACTGGCTGATGCGCGAGGGCTGGAAGTGGCGCGGCACGCTCCAGGGCGACCTGCCCGAGCTGCCCGGCGCGCCGGACGACCCCGGCGAGGCCAGACTGACCATGAGCGGCCGCTACCACGGCTCCACCACCGCCGGCCAGTGGCTGGACCGCATCGTGGCGCACGGCCTCGGCACCCGCAGCCGGGTCGAGCTCACGCTGACGGACGCGGGCCTGGACGTCGTACGGCCCGGGGCGACGGACTTCTTCGTCCCCCTGGAGGCCGTACGGGAGGCCCGGCTCGACAAGGGCATCGCCGGCAAGGTGCTCACCGAGGGCGGCCTGCTGGTGGTGACCTGGGCGCACGGCGAGCGGCTGATCGACTCCGGCTTCCGCTCCGACCGCGCGGCCGAGCACACCGAGTGGGTCGACACCCTGAACCACATGATCAACAAGACGGAAGGCGCACGATGACAACCTCCACCAGGGGAGCTGCCAGGGTTCCCGCCGTACTCGTCCTGGAGGACGGCCGGATCTTCCGCGGCCGTGCCTACGGGGCCGTGGGGGTGACCTTCGGCGAAGCCGTGTTCTCCACCGGCATGACCGGCTACCAGGAGACCCTCACCGACCCGTCGTACGACCGCCAGATCGTCGTCGCGACCGCCCCCCAGATCGGCAACACCGGCTGGAACGACGAGGACGACGAGTCCAAGCGCATCTGGGTCTCGGGCTACGTCGTGCGCGACCCCGCGCGCGTGCCGTCCAACTGGCGCGCCCGGCGCTCCCTGGACGACGAGCTGGTCGCGCAGGGCATCGTCGGCATCAGCGGCATCGACACCCGCGCCCTCACCCGCCACCTGCGCGAGCGCGGCTCGATGCGCGCCGGCATCTTCTCCGGGGACGCGATCGTCGCCGAGGACGAGCTCCTCGCGCGCGTGCAGGACCAGCCGCACATGAAGGGCGCCTCGCTCTACGAGGAGGTCGCCACCCAGGAGGCGTACGTCGTCCCGGCGATCGGCGAGAAGAAGTTCACCGTCGCCGCGATCGACCTCGGCATCAAGGGCATGACCCCGCACCGCATGGCCGAGCGCGGCATCGAGGTGCACGTGCTGCCCGCGACGGCCACCGCCGACGAGGTCTACGCCACCGACCCGGACGGGGTGTTCTTCTCCAACGGCCCCGGCGACCCGGCCACCGCCGACGGCCCCGTCGAGCTGATGACCGCCGTCCTGGAGCGCAGGACGCCGCTGTTCGGCATCTGCTTCGGCAACCAGATCCTCGGCCGCGCCCTCGGCTTCGGCACCTACAAGCTGAAGTACGGCCACCGGGGCATCAACCAGCCCGTGCAGGACCGCACCACCGGCAAGGTCGAGGTCACCGCGCACAACCACGGCTTCGCCGTCGACGCGCCGCTCGATAAGGTCAGCGAGACCAGGTTCGGCCGCGCCGAGGTCTCCCACGTCTGCCTGAACGACAACGTCGTGGAGGGGCTGCAGCTGCTCGACCAGCCGGCCTTCTCCGTCCAGTACCACCCCGAAGCGGCCGCCGGCCCGCACGACGCCGCCTACCTGTTCGACCGCTTCGTATCCCTGATGGAGGGCCAGCGTGCCTAAGCGCACCGATATCCAGTCCGTCCTGGTCATCGGCTCCGGCCCGATCGTCATCGGCCAGGCCGCCGAGTTCGACTACTCCGGCACGCAGGCGTGCCGCGTCCTGAAGGCCGAGGGCCTGAAGGTCGTGCTGGTCAACTCCAACCCGGCGACGATCATGACCGACCCCGAGATCGCCGACGCCACCTACGTCGAGCCGATCACCCCGGAGTTCGTCGAGAAGATCATCGCCAAGGAGCGCCCCGACGCGCTGCTGCCCACCCTGGGCGGCCAGACGGCCCTCAACACCGCCATCGCGCTGCACGAGAACGGCGTCCTGGAGAAGTACGGCGTCGAGCTGATCGGCGCCCGCCCCGAGGCCATCCACAAGGGCGAGGACCGCGACCGGTTCAAGGAGGTCGTCGAGGAGGTCCGCCGCAAAATCGGGCACGGCGAGTCCGCCCGCTCGGTCATCTGCCACTCCATGGACGACGTCCTCGCGGGCGTCGAGACCCTCGGCGGCTACCCGGTCGTCGTCCGTCCCTCCTTCACCATGGGCGGTGCCGGTTCCGGCTTCGCCCACAACGAGGAGGAGCTGCGCCGCATCGCCGGCCAGGGCCTCACGCTCTCGCCGACCACCGAGGTGCTCCTGGAGGAGTCCATCCTCGGCTGGAAGGAGTACGAGCTGGAGCTGATGCGCGACAAGCACGACAACGTCGTGGTCGTCTGCTCCATCGAGAACTTCGACCCCATGGGCGTGCACACCGGCGACTCGATCACCGTCGCCCCGGCCATGACGCTGACCGACCGCGAGTACCAGGTGCTGCGCGACGTCGGCATCGCGATCATCCGCGAGGTCGGCGTCGACACCGGCGGCTGCAACATCCAGTTCGCGGTGAACCCCGAGGACGGTCGCGTGATCGTCATCGAGATGAACCCGCGCGTGTCGCGCTCCTCGGCGCTCGCCTCCAAGGCGACCGGCTTCCCGATCGCCAAGATCGCCGCCAAGCTGGCCGTCGGCTACACCCTCGACGAGATCCCGAACGACATCACGCAAGAGACCCCGGCCTCCTTCGAGCCCACGCTCGACTACGTGGTGGTCAAGGCCCCGCGGTTCGCCTTCGAGAAGTTCCCGCAGGCCGACTCCACGCTGACCACCACCATGAAGTCGGTCGGCGAGGCCATGGCCATCGGCCGCAACTTCACCGAGGCCTTCCAGAAGGCGCTGCGCTCGCTGGAGAAGAAGGGCAGCCAGTTCACGTTCGTCGGCGACCCCGGCGACAAGAGCGCCCTGCTCGAAGCGGCCGTCCGCCCGACCGACGGCCGGATCAACACCGTCATGCAGGCCATCCGCGCGGGCGCCACGCCCGAGGAGGTCTTCGAGTACACCAAGATCGACCCCTGGTTCGTCGACCAGCTCTTCCTCATCAAGGAGATCGCCGACGAGCTGGCCGGGGCCGCGGAGCTCACGCCCGACCTGCTCGCCGAGGCCAAGCGGCACGGCTTCTCCGACCAGCAGATCGGCGAGATCCGGGGCCTGCGCGAGGACGTCGTGCGCGAGGTGCGGCACGCGCTGGGCATCCGCCCGGTGTACAAGACGGTCGACACCTGCGCCGCCGAGTTCGCGGCCAAGACGCCGTACTTCTACTCCTCGTACGACGAGGAGAGCGAGGTCGCGCGGCGCGAGAAGCCGGCCGTCATCATCCTGGGCTCCGGTCCCAACCGCATCGGCCAGGGCATCGAGTTCGACTACTCCTGCGTCCACGCCTCCTTCGCGCTGAGCGACGCGGGCTACGAGACGGTGATGGTCAACTGCAACCCCGAGACCGTCTCCACCGACTACGACACCTCCGACCGCCTGTACTTCGAGCCGCTGACGCTGGAGGACGTGCTGGAGATCGTCCACGCCGAGCAGCAGGCCGGCCCCGTGGCCGGTGTCGTGGTCCAGCTCGGCGGCCAGACCCCGCTGGGCCTCTCGCAGGCCCTCAAGGACAACGGCGTACCGATCGTCGGCACCTCGCCGGAGGCGATCCACGCCGCCGAGGACCGCGGCGCCTTCGGACGCGTGCTCGCCGAGGCCGGCCTGCCGGCTCCCAAGCACGGCACCGCCACCACCTTCGCCGAGGCCAAGGCCATCGCCGACGAGATCGGCTACCCGGTCCTCGTCCGGCCGTCGTACGTCCTGGGCGGGCGCGGCATGGAGATCGTCTACGACGAGACCCGCCTCGCCTCCTACATCGCCGAGTCGACCGAGATCAGCCCCTCCCGGCCGGTCCTCGTCGACCGCTTCCTGGACGACGCGATCGAGATCGACGTCGACGCCCTCTACGACGGCGAGGAGCTCTACCTCGGCGGCGTCATGGAGCACATCGAGGAGGCCGGCATCCACTCCGGCGACTCGGCGTGCGCGCTGCCGCCGATCACACTCGGCGGCTTCGACATCAAGCGGCTGCGCGCCTCCACCGAGGCCATCGCGCGCGGGGTGGGCGTGCGCGGCCTGATCAACATCCAGTTCGCGCTGGCCGGCGACATCCTGTACGTCCTGGAGGCCAACCCGCGCGCGTCCCGTACGGTCCCCTTCACCTCCAAGGCGACCGCGGTGCCGCTCGCGAAGGCCGCCGCCCGCATCTCGCTGGGCGCGACCATCGCCGACCTGCGGGCCGAGGGGCTCCTCCCGGCCGACGGCGACGGCGGCGAGCTGCCGCTGGACGCGCCGATCTCCGTCAAGGAGGCGGTCATGCCGTGGTCGCGCTTCCGCGACGTCCACGGCCGCGGCGTCGACACCGTCCTCGGCCCCGAGATGCGCTCCACCGGCGAGGTCATGGGCATCGACGCCGTCTTCGGCACGGCGTACGCCAAGTCGCAGGCCGGCGCCTACGGCCCGCTGCCCACCAAGGGCCGCGCGTTCATCTCGGTCGCCAACCGTGACAAGCGGTCGATGATCTTCCCGGCGCGCGAGCTGGTCGCCCACGGCTTCGAGCTGCTCGCCACCTCCGGCACCGCCGAGGTCCTCAAGCGCAACGGCATCAACGCCACCGTCGTGCGCAAGCAGTCCGAGGGCACCGGTCCGAACGGCGAGAAGACCATCGTCCAGCTCATCCACGACGGCGAGGTCGACCTCATCGTCAACACCCCGTACGGCACCGGCGGCCGCCTCGACGGCTACGAGATCCGTACGGCGGCCGTGGCGCGGTCGGTCCCGTGCCTGACCACGGTGCAGGCGCTCGCCGCCGCCGTGCAGGGCATCGACGCCCTCAACCACGGCGACGTGGGCGTGCGTTCACTCCAGGAACACGCGGAACACCTGACCGCGGCCCGCGACTAGCAGCCGACGAGGGGGACACCGGAAACGGTGTCCCCCTCGTCATGAGGCTCTTCATGAGGACAGCATGTACAAGATCTTCTTCAACCTCGTCTTCCAGCGCATGGACCCCGAGCAGGCCCACCGTCTGGCCTTCCGCTGGATCCGCCTCGCCGCCCGCGTCCCGGTGCTGCGCACCTTCCTCGCCGCCGCCCTCGCGCCCCGCTACAAGGAGCTGCGCACCGAGGCCTTCGGGCTGCGCATGCACGGCCCCTTCGGGCTGGCCGCCGGCTTCGACAAGAACGCCGTCGCCATCGACGGCATGTCGATGCTGGGCTTCGACCACGTCGAGATCGGCACGGTGACGGGGGAGCCCCAGCCGGGCAACCCCAGGAAGCGGCTGTTCCGGCTGGTGAAGGACCGGGCGCTGATCAACCGCATGGGCTTCAACAACGACGGTTCGCTGGCCGTGGCGGCCCGTCTGGCGTCCCGTGAGCCGGTCTTCAAGACCGTCGTGGGCGTCAACATCGGCAAGACCAAGGTCGTCCCCGAGGCCGAGGCCGTCGGCGACTACGTGAAGTCGGCCGAGCGGCTGGCGCCGTACGCCGACTACCTGGTCGTGAACGTCTCGTCGCCCAACACGCCCGGCCTGCGCAACCTCCAGGCCACCGAGGCGCTGCGCCCGCTGCTGACCGCCGTGCGCGAGGCCGCGGACCGGGCGGCGCAGAACCGCCGCGTGCCGCTCCTGGTGAAGATCGCCCCGGACCTCGCGGACGAGGACGTCGACGCGGTCGCCGATCTCGCGGTCGAACTCGGCCTGGACGGGATCATCGCCACGAACACCACCATCGCGCGCGAGGGACTAGGTCTGGCATCCGCACCGTCCGTCGTCAAGGAGACCGGCGGCCTGTCCGGCGCGCCGCTGAAGGCGCGCTCCCTGGAGGTGCTGCGCCGCCTCTACGCGCGCGTGGGCGACCGCATCACCCTCGTGGGCGTCGGCGGCATCGAGAACGCCGAGGACGCCTGGCAGCGCATCCTGGCCGGGGCCACCCTCGTGCAGGGCTACAGCGCCTTCGTCTACGAAGGGCCCTTCTGGGCCCGAGCCATCCACAAGGGCCTCGCCGCACGCCTGCGCACCAGCCCGTACGCCACCCTCGCCGACGCGGTCGGCGCCGACGTGAGGAAGACGGCATGACCTCGTACGAGCCCTTCGGCGCCCGGCTGCGCCGGGCCATGGACGAACGCGGCCCGCTGTGCGTCGGCATCGACCCGCACGCCTCGCTGCTCACCCAGTGGGGCCTGAACGACGACGTGGCGGGCCTGGAGCGGTTCAGCCGCACGGTCGTCGAGGCGCTGGCCGACCGGGTCGCCGTGATGAAGCCGCAGAGCGCGTTCTTCGAACGGTTCGGCTCGCGCGGGATCGCCGTACTGGAGAAGGCGGTCCAGGAGGCGCGCGCGGCCGGCACGCTGGTCGTGATGGACGCCAAGCGGGGCGACATCGGCTCCACCATGGCCGGCTACGCCGAGGCGTACCTGCACAAGGACGCCCCGCTGTTCTCCGACGCCCTCACCGTCTCGCCCTATCTCGGCTACGGCTCGCTCAGCCCCGCCGTGGCGCTGGCGCGGGAGAGCGGTGCCGGTCTGTTCGTGCTGGCGCTGACCTCGAACCCGGAGGGTCCCGAGGTGCAGCACGCCGTGCGTGGGGACGGCCGCACCGTGGGCGCGACGATGCTGGGCCACCTCGCCGCGGAGAACGCGGGGGAGGAGCCGATGGGTTCCTTCGGCGCCGTCGTCGGCGCCACGGTGGGCGACCTGTCGTCGTACGACCTCGACATCAACGGTCCGCTGCTCGCGCCCGGCGTCGGCGCGCAGGGGGCCACTGCGGCCGACCTTCCCGGCGTCTTCGGGGCGGCCGTGCGCAACGTCGTGCCGAACGTCAGCCGAGGGGTGCTGCGGCACGGTCCGGACATCGCCGCGCTGCGTGCGGCCGCCGAGGGCTTCGCGCGGGAGATCCGAACGGCTGTGACGGCTTCCTGACCGCCGTCAGAGGTGTTCGAGCCACTCGATCGAGTCCTCCGATCAGTGGTTCGAAGCCCACTTGAGTCTGAATACACCCTCAAATCCAGGGCAATATGTCTTAAATGTCCGCCCTGACGGAGGCTGACCAGGACTTTTCCGCTGTTCTCGCTGACTCTGGCGGAGTTGGCCGCTAGTCTCCGACGAGTGGGGGCACCCCCACACCCTTTGAGTAGTGGGGGACAACGGGCGAGCGTGTTGCTCGTGGCTCCCCAGGTGTGGGGCGACTAGGTTCCTCACCGGTCCGTATCCGACAGTTCGACATCCGAGGTGACGTAGGCGTGGCTCTTCCGCCCCTTACCCCTGAACAGCGCGCAGCCGCGCTCGAAAAGGCCGCCGCGGCTCGCCGGGAGCGGGCCGAGGTCAAGAATCGACTCAAGCACTCCGGCGCCTCCCTTCACGAGGTCATCAAGCAGGGCCAGGAAAACGACGTCATCGGCAAGATGAAGGTCTCCGCCCTGCTGGAGTCCCTGCCGGGCGTGGGCAAGGTCCGCGCCAAGCAGATCATGGAGCGACTCGGCATCTCCGAGAGCCGCCGTGTGCGTGGCCTCGGTTCCAACCAGATCGCCTCCCTGGAGCGTGAGTTCGGCAGCACCGGCTCCTGAGTCCGGACCTCCGGAACAGGAGTCCCGGGCACACCGGGATTGCTGGAATAATCGCTGCATGAGTGAACGTCCGCGGCTGACCGTGCTCTCCGGCCCCTCGGGGGTCGGCAAGAGCACGGTCGTCGCCCATATGCGCAAGGAACACCCCGAGGTCTGGCTCTCGGTGTCGGCGACGACCCGCAGGCCCCGCCCCGGCGAGAAGCACGGGGTCCACTACTTCTTCGTCACCGACGAGGAGATGGACAAGCTGATCGCCAACGGCGAGCTGCTGGAGTGGGCCGAGTTCGCCGGAAACCGGTACGGCACGCCGCGCGCGGCCGTGCTGGAGCACCTGGAGGCGGGTGTGCCGGTCCTGCTGGAGATCGACCTCCAGGGCGCCCGGCAGGTCCGCGAGACCATGCCGGAGGGCCGGCTGGTGTTCCTGGCTCCGCCCTCCTGGGAGGAGCTCGTGCGCAGGCTCACCGGCCGGGGCACCGAGCCGCCCGAGGTGATCGAGCGCCGCCTGGAGGCGGCGAAGATCGAGCTGGCGGCCGAGCCGGAGTTCGACATGACCTTGGTCAACACCTCCGTCGAGGACGTGGCGCGCGAGCTGCTAGCCTTGATGGACGTTGTGTGATCGTGCCTGATCGTTCAGGCTTGATCGTTTACACTGAATCTTTCCCATCCATCGGAAGGTAGAGCGTGTCCTCTTCCATCTCCGCGCCCGAGGGCATCATCAACCCGCCGATCGACGAGCTCCTCGAAGCCACCGACTCGAAGTACAGCCTGGTGATCTACGCGGCCAAGCGTGCCCGCCAGATCAACGCGTACTACTCGCAGCTCGGCGAGGGCCTCCTTGAGTACGTCGGTCCGCTCGTCGACACCCACGTGCACGAGAAGCCCCTCTCGATCGCCCTGCGCGAGATCAACGCCGGTCTGCTGACGTCCGAGGCCGTCGAGGGCCCGGCGCAGTAGTTCCTGGCGCAGTAGTACTTTCAGATTGCAGTTGGCTTTTCCACAGGCCCGGCAGCGCGACTGTCGGGCCTGTGGTGTGTCATGGAGGCCTAGGTTCAACGAATGGGAGTCCCGGTGGACAAGCCGAAGGTCGTTCTGGGCGTCAGTGGCGGCATCGCCGCCTACAAGGCCTGCGAGCTGCTGAGAAGGTTCACGGAGTCGGGGCATGACGTCCGCGTCGTCCCCACCGCCTCCGCCCTGCACTTCGTCGGCGCCGCCACCTGGTCCGCCCTCTCCGGCCACCCCGTCGCCACCGAGGTCTGGGACGACGTCCACGAGGTCCCGCACGTCCGCATCGGCCAGCACGCCGACCTGGTGGTCGTCGCCCCGGCCACCGCCGACATGCTCGCCAAGGCCGCCCACGGCCTCGCCGACGACCTGCTCACCAACACCCTCCTGACCGCCCGCTGCCCGGTCGTCTTCGCCCCCGCCATGCACACCGAGATGTGGGAACACCCGGCGACGCAGGAGAACGTGGCGACGCTGCGCCGGCGCGGCGCCGTCGTCATCGAGCCGGCCGTCGGCCGCCTCACCGGCGTCGACACCGGCAAGGGCCGGCTGCCCGACCCCGCCGAGATCTTCGAGGTCTGCCGCCGCGTCCTCGCCCGGGGCGTCCGCGAGCCCGACCTGGCCGGCCGGCACGTCGTCGTCAGCGCCGGCGGCACCCGCGAGCCCCTCGACCCGGTCCGCTTCCTCGGCAACCGCTCCTCCGGCAAGCAGGGCTACGCCCTCGCCCGCACCGCCGCCGCGCGCGGCGCCCGGGTCACGCTCGTCGCCGCCAACACCGGCCTGCCGGACCCGGCCGGTGTGGACGTCGTCCCGGTCGGGACGGCCGTCCAGCTGCGCGAGGCGGTGCTGAAGGCGGCCGCCGACGCGGACGCGGTGGTGATGGCGGCGGCCGTCGCCGACTTCCGCCCGCAGACCTACGCGGCCGGGAAGATCAAGAAACAGGACGGCCAGGACCCCGACCCCCTGGTGCTGGTGCGAAATCCGGACATCCTCGCCGAGATATCGGCCGAGCGCGCCCGCCCCGGACAGGTGATCGTCGGCTTCGCCGCCGAGACCGACGACGTCCTGGCCAACGGCCGGGTGAAGCTGGCGCGCAAGGGATGCGACCTGCTCGTGGTGAACGAGGTGGGCGAGCGCAAGACGTTCGGCTCCGAGGAGAACGAAGCGGTGGTGCTGGGCGCCGACGGCAGCGAGACGCCCGTACCGCACGGGCCGAAGGAACAGCTGGCCGAAACCGTCTGGGACCTGGTGGCGGAACGCCTCGGCTGAATGTTTCATTCGCTTCACGTCCCTCTCAAACCTCCGCAACCTCCGCGACAGAGGTGTGGCGGCTCTGGCCAAGCCGCCCGCGGACGGGGCAGAATGCCCGTGCCGCAGGTCACAGCGCTCCCGAGAGGCGAGACAGGGAGACCGGTGGCCGAGCGCGACCGATAAACTGTTCTCGGACGACGCCGGGCGCAGCCCCCGAGCCCGTCCGCCCATGATCAGCCAGCAGCCGCTGCAACCCCAGGGAGCGTTGTGTCCCGTCGCCTGTTCACCTCGGAGTCCGTGACCGAGGGTCACCCCGACAAGATCGCTGACCAGATCAGCGACACCATTCTCGACGCGCTCCTGCGCGAGGACCCGACCTCCCGGGTCGCCGTCGAGACGCTGATCACCACCGGCCTGGTGCACGTGGCCGGCGAGGTCACCACCAAGACCTACGCGGACATCGCGACCCTCGTCCGCAACAAGATCCTGGAGATCGGCTACGACTCCTCCAAGAAGGGCTTCGACGGCGCCTCCTGTGGCGTCTCGGTGTCCATCGGCGCGCAGTCCCCGGACATCGCGCAGGGCGTCGACGCGGCGTACGAGTCGCGGGTCGAGGGCGACGAGGACGAGCTGGACAAGCAGGGCGCCGGCGACCAGGGCCTGATGTTCGGCTACGCGACCGACGAGACGCCCACCCTGATGCCGCTGCCGATCTTCCTGGCGCACCGCCTGTCGAAGCGCCTGTCCGAGGTCCGCAAGAACGGCACCATCCCCTACCTGCGCCCGGACGGCAAGACGCAGGTCACCATCGAGTACGACGGCGACAAGGCCGTCCGCCTGGACACGGTCGTCGTCTCCTCGCAGCACGCGAGCGACATCGACCTGGAGTCCCTCCTCGCGCCCGACATCCGCGAGTTCGTCGTCGAGCCCGAGTTGAAGGCGCTCCTCGACGAGGGCATCAAGCTCGACACCGAGAACTACCGCCTGCTGGTCAACCCGACCGGCCGCTTCGAGATCGGCGGCCCGATGGGCGACGCCGGTCTGACCGGCCGCAAGATCATCATCGACACCTACGGCGGCATGGCCCGCCACGGCGGCGGCGCCTTCTCCGGCAAGGACCCGTCCAAGGTGGACCGCTCGGCCGCGTACGCGATGCGCTGGGTCGCCAAGAACGTCGTCGCCGCGGGCCTCGCCTCCCGCTGCGAGGTCCAGGTCGCCTACGCCATCGGCAAGGCCGAGCCCGTCGGTCTCTTCGTCGAGACCTTCGGCACCGCCAAGATCGACCACGAGAAGATCGAGAAGGCCATCGACGAGGTCTTCGACCTGCGCCCGGCCGCGATCATCCGCGACCTCGACCTGCTGCGCCCGATCTACGCCCAGACGGCGGCCTACGGCCACTTCGGCCGCGAGCTGCCCGACTTCACCTGGGAGAAGACGGACCGCGTGGACGCCCTCCGCAAGGCCGCGGGCCTGTAAGCCCCGAACGCCACACGAGGCCCGGTCTCCCTTCGGGGGACCGGGCCTCGGCGCGTCCCGGCGCGCGGCGGTGTCAGTGGGGTTTGGTAAGAATGCAAGGGTGAACGGCGAGGACGGGCGGCAGGGTGAGGGCGCTGAGGGGGTGGCGGGGGAGCAGCTCGCGCTGATCCGGGAGAGTGTGCGCAAGGGGGCGCGGGCCAAGCCCCGGACGTGGCGGGGGGCCGCGTTGGCCAAGGAGCTGCCCGTGGCGCGGGTGCTGGTGGACAAGGGGGTGCTGCACCTTGACCGGTACTTCGACTACGCGGTGCCCGAGGAGCTGGACGCCGACGCGCAGCCCGGGGTGCGGGTGCGGGTGCGGTTCGGGGCCGGACGGCACCGGGTGCGGGAAGGGCGGCGCGAAGGGGGCGGGCTGATCGACGGGTTCCTCGTCGAGCGGCTGGCCGAGAGCGACTACTCCGGACCCCTGGCCGCGCTTGCCCAGGTCGTGTCGCCCGAGCGGGTGCTGAGTGAGGAACTGCTCGGCCTGGCGAGGGCCGTGGCCGACCGGTACGCCGGGAGCCTCGCCGATGTGCTGCAGCTCGCCGTGCCGCCGCGCAGTGCGCGGGCCGAGCAGCGGCCGTCGCCCGAGCCCCTGCCGCCGCCCCCGGCGCCGGAGGCGGGATCGTGGACGCGGTACGAGCGGGGGGCCGCGTTCGTCGAGGCGCTGGCGGCGGGCGGTGCGCCGCGTGCCGTGTGGAACGCGCTGCCCGGACCCGAGTGGAGCGAGGAGATCGCGCGGGCCGTCGCGGCGACGCTGGCCTCCGGGCGCGGCGCGCTGGTCGTCGTACCGGACGGGCGGGCGGTCGCGCGGGTCGACGCGGCGTTGGACAGGGTCCTGGGGGAGGGGCGGCACGCCGTCCTCACCGCGGACGCCGGACCCGAGAAGCGGTACCGGGAGTGGCTCGCGGTGCGGCGGGGCGCCGTCCGGGCCGTCGTGGGCACGCGGGCCGCGATGTTCGCGCCCGTCCAGGACCTCGGGCTGGTCGTCATCTGGGACGACGGGGACGACAGCCACAGCGAGCAGCACGCGCCCCAGCCGCACGCGCGGGAGGTGCTGCTGCTGCGGGCCGCGCAGGACAAGTGCGCTTTCCTGCTGGGGGCCTGGAGCTGCACCGTCGAGGCGGCTCAGCTCGTCGAGAGCGGGTGGGCCCGGCCACTCGTCGCCGCGCGGGAGCAGGTGCGGGCCGTCGCGCCGCTCGTACGGACCGTCGGGGACGGGGATCTCGCCCGGGACGAGGCCGCGCGCGCCGCCCGGCTGCCCACCCTCGCCTGGCAGGCCGTGCGCGAGGGGCTGAAGCACGGGCCGGTGCTGGTGCAGGTGCCCCGGCGGGGATACGTACCGCGGATGGCCTGCGCCGACTGCCGGGCGCCCGCCCGCTGCCGGCACTGCTCCGGGCCCCTGGAGGCGCAGGAGTCGGGGGCCGCGCTGAAGTGCGGCTGGTGCGGGCGCGAGGAGGGGGCCTGGCACTGTCCGGAGTGCGGCGGGTTCCGCTTGCGGGCCCAGGTCGTCGGTGCCCGGCGCACCGCCGAGGAGCTCGGGCGGGCCTTCCCGGCCGTGCCGGTGCGGACCTCGGGGCGGGAGCATGTGCTGGACACCGTGCCGGGGGCGCCCGCGCTCGTCGTCAGCACACCGGGGGCCGAGCCCGTCGCCGACGGCGGCTACGCGGCGGCGCTGCTGCTGGACGGCTGGGCGATGCTCGGACGGCCCGACCTGCGGGCCGGTGAGGACGCGCTGCGCCGGTGGATCGCGGCCGCCGCGCTGGTACGGCCGCAGAGCGCGGGCGGCACGGTCGTCGCCGTCGCCGAGCCGACGCTGCGGCCGGTGCAGGCGCTGGTGCGGTGGGACCCCGTGGGGCACGCGGTGCGGGAACTCGCCGAGCGGGCCGAGCTGGGCTTTCCGCCCGTGTCGCGGATGGCGGCCGTGTGGGGGGAGGCGGAGGCTGTCGCGGACTTTCTCCGTACGGTCGAACTGCCGCCGCGAGCCGAGGTGTTGGGGCCGGTTCCGCTGCCGGTCACGGCCGCCGGGCGACCGCGTCGGACGGGGGCGCCGCCGCCGGGGGAGCGGTGGGAACGGGCGCTGGTGCGGGTGCCGCCGGGCAGTGGGGCCGCGTTGGCGGCCGCGTTGAAGGCGGGGCAGGCGGCTCGGATGGCGCGGGGGGCGCGGGGGAGTGGGGAGGCCGTGGTGCGCGTGCGGATCGATCCGCCTGACATCGGGTGAGCGTCGGGTGGGTCGGGTGGAGGGGTGTGGGCCGTGGGTGGGGGGAATCGGCGGGAATGCGGGTGCCCTCCCGGGGACGTGCCGGGAGGGCGGGCAGGGGGAACGTGGCTCAGCCGTTGCGCGGGCCGGGGAAGGCCGTCGGTCTCACCTCGTCGCGCAGCGCGGGGCTGCCGGCCGTCGGCTGGGTCGGCATCGAGCGGGCGGCGGGGACCGTCGGCATCGTGGGGATGCCGGTGTTCACGTTGACGGTCCGGGTGCCGGACGGCTCGGTCGTCCGCTCGGCCTCGGCGGCGGCCTGGGCCGCGGCGCGGCGGGCGCCGTAACGGCGGTGGACCGCCTGCTTGGTGACCCCGAGTGCGGAACCCACCGCGTCCCACGAGAAGCCGAGTGAGCGGTCGAAGTCGACCGCGGCCGTGACCAGGGTCTCGACACTGTCCCGCAGTTCCTGCGCGAGGCGGACCGTCGGGGCGGGGGCGCGTCCGTAGACGACGAAGCCCGTGGAGGGGCCGGAGCGGCGCGGACGGTAGACGTTGCCCAGCTGGGCGGTGAGCGTGCGCAGTGCGTCCACCTGCCGGCGGACCCGCTCGATGTCCCGCACCAGCAAGTGCAGGCTGGCCCGGGCCTGGGCGTCGTGGGTTGCGTGGTCGGCCATGAACAAGCCTCTCGAACCGGCGTTGAAAAGGGTCGGGCCGCGCGGAAGCGGCCCGTTGTGGTCAACTCTTTCTTGACCAACGCGGGAGTGGTCCGCGGGTCACGCAGAGGGGGCGTGTGGGCATATGCGTGCGCCCCGGTGGGGGTGGCGGTGCGCCTCGGCCTTCGGCCGTCGTGCGGGTTCTTGCCCACCCCGCCCACCCGTTTCCAGTCGGCCAGGAGGCTGGACTCGCCAGCGGGGGTACGACACCGTCGGCGGCTTTCCCGGCTACGGGGGCTTTCGCGGTTACGGGGGCTTTCCCGGCTATGGGGGCTTTCGGGGTTACGGGAGCTTTCCGGCCCGCGTCGGCTTCCTGCCCACGGCGGGTTTCCTGCCTGCGGGGGCTTTGCTCCGGCGGCTTTCCCGCCTGCGGCGGTTTTTCCGGCTACGGTGGCGTCCCCGCCCGCGTCGGCTTCCTGCCCACGGCGGGTTTCCTGCCTGCGGGGGCTTTCCTCCGGCGGCCTCCCCGCCTGCGGCGGTCTTCCCGGCCCCGGTGGCTTTCCCGTCTGCGGTGGCTTTCGTTGCCTGTCGCGGTCTTCCCGGATCCGGCGGTTTTCGCCGTCTGCGGCGGTCTTCCCGGCCCCGGTGGCTTTCGCCGCCTGCGGCGGTCTTCCCGACCCCGGCCGCTCTCGCCTCCTGCGGCCGGTGCCTGGCAGGGCGGGGTCATAGACTTGTGCGTTGCCCCGTCCGACCCCGCTCGAGAGGCTCCACGCCAGTTATGAAGCTTGTCTTCGCCGGTACCCCGGAAGTCGCCGTTCCCGCTCTGGACGCTCTCGTCGGGTCCGGGCGGCATGACGTGGTCGCCGTCGTCACGCGGCCCGACGCGCCGGCCGGGCGGGGGCGGCGGCTGGTCGCGTCGCCGGTTGCCGAGCGGGCGGAGGAGGCCGGGATCGAGGTGCTGAAGCCGGCGAGGCCGCGCGACCCGGAGTTCCTGGAGCGGCTCAGGGAGATCGCCCCGGACTGCTGCCCCGTCGTCGCCTACGGCGCCCTGCTGCCCCGCGTCGCCCTCGACATCCCCGCCCACGGCTGGGTCAACCTGCACTTCTCGCTGCTGCCCGCCTGGCGCGGCGCCGCCCCCGTGCAGCACTCCATCATGGCGGGCGACGAGATCACCGGGGCCTCGACCTTCCTCATCGAAGAAGGGCTCGACTCCGGCCCGGTGTACGGCACCGTCACCGAGGAGATCCGCCCCACCGACACCAGCGGCGACCTCCTCACCCGCCTCGCCTTCGCCGGCGCCGGCCTGCTCGCGGCGACCATGGACGGCATCGAGGACGGCACCCTGAAGGCCGTACCGCAGCCGAACGACGGTGTCAGCCTCGCCCCGAAGATCACCGTCGAGGACGCCCACGTGGACTGGGCCGCCCCGGCCCTCCGGGTCGACCGGGTCGTGCGCGGCTGCACCCCCGCCCCCGGCGCCTGGACCGTCTTCCGCGGCGAGCGGCTGAAGCTGATCCAGGTCACGCCCGTGCCCGAGCGGACCGACCTCGCGCCGGGGCAGCTCGCCGTCGGCAAGAACAGCGTGCACGTCGGGACCGGGTCGTACGCCGTGGAGTTGCTGTGGGTGCAGGCCCAGGGCAAGAAGCCGATGAAGGCCGCCGACTGGGCCCGCGGCGTGCGCATCGCCGACGGCGAGGGCCTCGGCGGGTAGCGGACGCGCCCGGGCGACGTACGCTGGGGGCGTATTTCCCTGATCTCACCTCCGGAGCACCTTTTTCGTGAGCGACAGCCCCCGTCGGCCCCGCAAGCCCGGCAAGCCCTACCGTCGGCCCAAGAAGGACCCCGTCCGCATCCTCGCCTTCGAGGCGCTGAGGGCCGTGGACGAGCGGGACGCCTACGCCAACCTCGTCCTGCCGCCGCTGCTGCGCAAGGCGCGGGAGAAGGGCGACTTCGACGGGCGGGACGCGGCGCTCGCGACCGAGCTGGTGTACGGGACGCTGCGTCGGCAGGGGACGTACGACGCGGTCATCGCCGAGTGCGTGGACCGGCCGCTGCGCGAGGTCGACCCGCCTGTGCTGGACGTCCTCGGTCTGGGCGTGCACCAGCTGCTCGGCACGCGGATTCCCACGCACGCCGCCGTGTCCGCCTCCGTGGAGCTCGCGCGGGTCGTGCTCGGCGACGGGCGGGCCAAGTTCGTCAACGCCGTGCTGCGCAAGGTCGCCCAGCACGATCTCGACGCGTGGATCGAGCGGGTCGCGCCGCCGTACGACGAGGACCCCGAGGACCATCTCGCCGTCGTGCACTCGCACCCGCGCTGGGTCGTCTCCGCCCTGTGGGACTCGCTCGGCGGCGGACGCGCCGGCATCGAGGCACTGCTGGCCGCCGACAACGAGCGGCCCGAGGTGACGCTCGTGGCGCGTCCCGGGCGGGCCACCACCGACGAACTGCTGCGCGAGGAGGCCGCCGTACCGGGGCGCTGGTCGCCGTATGCCGTGCGGCTGGCCGAGGGCGGCGAGCCCGGCGCTATCGAGGCCGTGCGCGAGGGGCGGGCCGGCGTCCAGGACGAGGGCAGTCAGCTCGTCGCGCTCGCGCTCGCCCACGCACCCCTGGACGGGCCGGACGAGCGGTGGCTCGACGGCTGTGCCGGGCCCGGCGGCAAGGCCGCGCTGCTCGGTGCGCTGGCCGCCGAGCGGGGCGCCGTGCTGCTCGCCTCCGAGAAGCAGCCCCACCGCGCCGGGCTGGTGGCCAGGGCGCTGCGGGGCAACCCCGGG
The DNA here is from genome assembly GCF_054850255.1 of Streptomyces sp. 7R007. Taxonomy (NCBI): domain Bacteria; kingdom Bacillati; phylum Actinomycetota; class Actinomycetes; order Kitasatosporales; family Streptomycetaceae; genus Streptomyces; species Streptomyces sp. 7R007. The sequence goes on from NZ_JBTWMV010000018.1 coordinate 84,499, forward strand.
CCGTACCAGGTCATCGCCGCCGACGGCACCCGCCCGCCGTGGCGGCCGGGCTCCTTCGACCGGGTGCTGGTGGACGTGCCCTGCACCGGGCTCGGTGCCCTGCGCCGGCGGCCCGAGGCGCGCTGGCGGCGCCGGCCCGAGGACCTCGACGGGTTCGCGCCGCTCCAGCGGGCCCTGCTGGGCAGCGCCCTGGACGCCGTACGCGTGGGCGGGGTCGTCGGCTACGCGACCTGCTCGCCGCACCTCGCCGAGACCCGGGCCGTCGTCGACGACCTGCTCAAGCAGCGTCCGGAGGCCCAACTCCTCGACGCCCGGCCCCTGTTGCCCGGTGTTCCGGACCTGGGCGACGGCCCCGACGTACAGCTGTGGCCGCATCTGCACGGGACCGACGCCATGTATCTGGCGCTCATTCGGAAGGCCGGCTGACCCCGGCGCCGACCGCCTCGGGCGTGCGTTCCCCGCCGTCGGCGTGCGCCAGGCGGTGCGGCCACCACACCTTCCTGCCCACGTCCAGGAAGAGGGACGTGACCAGCACGGACCGGACGACGAACGTGTCCAGCAGGACGCCGAGCGCCACCGCGAAGCCGATCTCCGCGAAGCCCACCATGGGCAGCGTGCCGAGGGCGGCGAAGGTGCCCGCGAGGACCAGGCCCGCCGAGGTGATCACCGCGCCGGTGGCGGCGAGGCCGGTGACCACGCCGGGGCGGGTGCCCTGGCGGACGGCCTCCTCGCGGACGCGGGTGGTCAGGAAGATGTTGTAGTCGATGCCGAGGGCCACCAGGAAGACGAAGACGAACAGCGGGAACGCCACGTCCTCGCCCGCGTAGTCGAAGACGTGACGGAAGGCCAGGGCGCTCAGGCCCAGCGCACTGGCCAGCGACAGGCACACGGTCCCGACCAGCAGCAGCGGCGCCACCAGCGCGCGCAGCAGCACGCCCAGCACCAGCAGGACCACGGCCAGGACGAGCGGGATGACCAGGTAGTTGTCGTGGGTCTGGGCGTCCTCCATGTCGAGGAGCGCGGCCGTGCCGCCACCGACCTGGGCGTGGGCGCCGGGCACCGCATGCACCGCGTCCCGTACGCGCTCCACGGTCGCCTTCGCCGCGTCGCTGTCGGAGGGGGCGCGCATGGTCGCCTCGAACAGCACCTGGCCGTCGTGCTCGGGCGCGGTGCCGGGCGGTACGCCGATGCTCCGCGGTACGACACCCCGGTCGGCCGCGACCGCGCGGCCCACCTGCTCGGCCTGCGCCTTGTCGGAGACGATGACCAGGGGGTCGCCGGTGCCGGCGGGGAAGTAGCGGGCCGAGACCTGCTGGCCGACGATCGAGTCCGGGGTGTCGGTGAAGGCGTCGGCGTTGGCGATGCCGGCCGCGCGCAGCTGGAACAGGCCCATCGACAGGGCGACCAGGACCGCGGCCGTGATGCCCCAGACCATACGGGGACGGCGGGCGATACGGCGGCCCATGCGCGCCCAGACGCCGCGCTCGGTCGGGTCGGCCGAGCCGTGGTGCGGGATCGCGGGCCAGAAGATCCAGCGGCCGAAGACCAGCAGCAGGGCCGGGAAGAGGGTGAGCATGGCCAGCAGCGCGATCACGACGCCGATGGCGGCGACCGGGCCGAGGCCCCGGGTGGAGTTCATCTCGGCGACCAGCAGGACCAGCATGCTCAGCACGACGGTCGCCCCGGAGGCCAGGACGGCGGGCCCGGCCCGGTTCATGGCCAGCTCCATCGCCTCGTGCCGGTCGGTGTGGCGCCGCAGCTCCTCCCGGTACCGGGCGACCAGCAGCAGCGCGTAGTCGGTGCCCGCGCCGAAGACGAGCACCGTCAGGATGCCCGCGCTCTGGCCGTTGACGGTCAGGCCGGCGTGCCGGGCGAGCAGGTAGATCAGCGCCTGCGCCGTGAACAGGGCGGCCACCACCCCGAGTAGCGGCACGAACAGCAGGGTCGGACTGCGGTACGTCAGCAGCAGCATCACGATCACGACGCCCATCGCCGAGAACAGCAGCGTCGAGTCGATGCCCTCGAAGGCCTTGGAGAAGTCCGCGGACGTGCCGCCCGGCCCGGTGATGTGCACGGTCAGCCCGCCGCCGCCCTTGCCCACCTGGTCGCGGATGGAGTCGACCGCGGGCGCGATGCGCTGCCAGCCCTGCGCGTCCATGGTGATCGGCACGTAGATCTGGGCGGCGCGCGGCGCGGTGGGCCGGTCGTAGACGGGACCGCGCGTCTCCGCGCCCCGGATGCCGTGGTCGCGCAGCGCCCTGATCTGCCCGGCGTCCTCGGTGATCTGCCGCCGGTCCTGTGCCGTCAGGCCGCCCGCGCGGGCGTAGACGACGACCGCCGGGATCTGCTCGGGCCTGAAGTGTTCGGACGTGTTCAGGACCTGCGTGGACTCGGCGGAGCCGGGCAGCCAGGACTGGGCGTCGTTGTCCTGGGCGTCGTTCAGCTTGGCCCCGAGCGGGGCCGCGATCACCAGGACCACCAGCCACAGGATCACGATCAGCCACTTGGAACGGCGCCCGCAGACGAACCGGACGGCGTTCCGCTTCCAGGCGTACAGCTGCCTCATGGCGACCCCCGTGGACGTACGTGGTGCCGGTCGGCCGCCCAGCATGGCACGGTGCGCCCGCGCACAACATCCGATGAACGGCTTAGGTCTGGACCGGCGCGAACAAACGTGCCCGGACATGGCAGGCTTGGGTCATGGCCGTGCAGATCAACCCCAGCATCCTGTCCGCCGACTTCGCCCGCCTCGCGGACGAGGCGAAGGCGGTCGAGGGAGCCGACTGGCTCCACGTCGACGTCATGGACAACCATTTCGTCCCGAACCTCACGCTCGGTGTGCCGGTCGTAGAGTCCCTGGCCCGTGCGACGGACACCCCGCTGGACTGCCATCTGATGATCGAGGCCCCCGATCGGTGGGCGCCCCAGTACGTCGAAGCGGGGGCCGGTTCGGTCACCTTCCACGTCGAGGCGGCCACCGCTCCGGTGCGGCTCGCCCGGGAGATCCGGGCCAAGGGCGCCCGCGCCTCCATGGCGCTCAGGCCCGCGACGCCCATCGAGCCGTACGAGGACCTGCTCCCGGAGCTCGACATGCTGCTGATCATGACGGTCGAGCCGGGCTTCGGCGGGCAGGCGTTCCTCGACATCATGCTCCCGAAGATCCGGCGCACCCGCGAGTTGATCAGCAAGCACGGTCTTGAGCTGTGGCTCCAGGTCGACGGCGGGGTCTCCGCCGGCACCATCGAGCGCTGCGCGGAGGCCGGCGCGGACGTCTTCGTCGCGGGGTCCGCGGTGTACGGCGCCGAGGACCCCGCGCAGGCGGTACGTGCACTGCGCACCCAGGCCGAGGGGGCGACCGCTCAGGCGTCCTGGGCGTGCAACCACTGAGCCACAGGTCGGTGAACAGCTGTGAACGGCGCCCATCGGGGCGGATCAACTACGCCGGATCTGCAAGGATGAACGGCGAATCCAGAGTGTGAACAGCAGTGAGGAGATCGCCGTGTCGGGTATGACGGCGGGCCGGTCAGCAGTGCGGATGGGACCCGCTGAGCTGGTGCAGGCGGCGGCCATGGCCCGCCGCTTCTACCTGGAGGGCAAGTCCAAGATCCAGATCGCGGAGGAGTTCGGGGTCAGCCGCTTCAAGGTGGCCCGCGTCCTGGAGACCGCCCTCGAACGGGATCTCGTACGCATCGAGATCCGCGTCCCGGCCGAGCTGGACGCCGAGCGCTCGGACGCGCTGCGCGCCCGCTACGGCCTCAGGCACGCCGTGGTGGTGGAGTCCCCGGCGGAGGCCGAGGACACGCCCGACCCGGAGAACCTCGGCGAGGTGGCCGCCGACCTGCTCGGCGAGCTCGTCAACGAGGGCGACGTGCTGGGCCTGGCCTGGGGCCGCTCCACCATCCACATGGCCGCGGCCCTGGACCGGCTGCCGCCGTGCACGGTGGTGCAGCTGACGGGCGTGTACGACGCCGGGACCGCCGAGCGCGGCTCCGTGGAGGCCGTGCGCCGCGCCGCCCAGGTCTCCGGCGGCGACGCCCACCCCATCTACGCGCCGATGCTGCTGCCGGACGCGGCCACCGCGGCGGCGCTGCGCAACCAGACCGGCATCGCGCGGGCCTTCGAGTACTTCGACAAGGTCACCGTCGCCTGCGTCTCCATCGGCTCCTGGGAGCCCGGCATCTCCACGGTGCACGACATGCTCACCGAGGAGGAGCGCGCGCACTACGCCTCCCTCGGCGTCGCCGCCGAGATGTCCGCCCACCTCTTCAACGCCGAGGGCCGCCGCGTCGGACGGGACCTGGGCGAGCGGTGCATCACCGTCAAGGCCGACCAGCTGCGCCGTATCCCCGAGGTCGTCGCGATCGCGGGCGGGGCGCGCAAGGCGGCCGCGATCGACGCGGTGCTGCGCTCGGGGCTCGTCACCAGCCTGGTGACCGACACGTCGGCGGCCGACGTGCTGATGACGACCGGCCAGACGCCGAGGCCGGCGCTCAACAGGGCCGACCCGGACGGGCCCTGACGGACCGTCGGCGGGGGACGGCCGTGGCAGCATCGACCGCATGCTGCTCCGGTTCGTCCCCCGTGTGCTGGTCTGCCTGCTCGTCGCCCTGCTGACGGCGTGCTCGTCGAGCGACACGACCGCCACCCCTCCCGCGTCCTCGGCCGCCGGCCTGGCCACCGTGCGGGTCTCCCGGCTCCCCGCCGAGGCACGGCACACGCTCGCCCTCATCGACCGCGGCGGCCCCTTCCCGTACGCCAAGGACGGCGCCGTCTTCGGCAACTTCGAGGGACGGCTGCCCGCGCACGAGCGGGGCTACTACCACGAGTACACCGTCCGGACGCCGGGCTCGCGCGACCGCGGGGCCCGGCGCATCGTCACCGGGCGCGGCGGGGAGATCTACTACACCGATGATCACTACGACTCGTTCAGGGCGGTACGCAGATGACTCAGCGCGTGATCGAGCTCGACCTCGACGGCGTCACGGACAAGGCGGGCCTGATGGACCGCTGTGCCCGCGCCCTCGCCCTGCCCGACTGGTTCGGCCGCAACTGGGACGCGCTGGCCGACAGCCTCTCCGACCACACCGTCTGGCCCGAGGGGGCCGTCGAACAGGGGCTGCTGATCGTCGTACGCGGATGGCAGCCGTACGCGACGGCGCGGCCGGACGAGTGGGAGACCGCGCGGGACGTCTTCGCCGAGGCCGTCGACCGCACACCGGCGCTCACCGTGAAGCTCGCCCCGTGAGGGATCGCGCGTCGCGAACTCGCCAGTCCACAGCGTGAATCGGCCACGGCGCACCGCTTTCCCTAGTTTTCCTATCGAATTACTAGGAAAGTGTTGACGGTGGGCCGCGAGGCGCGTGAGGATGAGGGAGCCGACGAAGGAAGACTCCATGACCACAGCACTGAGCTGCAGTGACCGCCGCAGCCGCGGCCCGATGAAGCGGACGCTCGTGTGACGGTGACGGCGGACGAGGTGACCGGCGCGGGGTCCGGGCCGGTCGACTGGCTGCACATCGCCCGCGAGATCGCGGACGACCTCGCCACGGACGCGGTCGAGCGCGAGCAGGCCGGGAAGACACCGCTGGACGAGGTCGCGCGGCTCCGGGAGTCGGGGCTGCTGGCACTGCTGGCGCCGGCCGAGCACGGCGGCGCGGGCGCCGACTGGCGCACCGCCTACGCGGTCGTACGGACCGTCGCCGCCGCCGACGGGGCCATCGGGTATCTGCTGGGCAGCCACTACTTCCTCTCCTACAGCCCCCGGTTCTTCGCCGACCGCACCCGCGCCGACCGCATCGAGCGGGACTCGACGGCGGGACAGTGGTGCTGGGGCGGCGGCATCGGCTCGCACGAACCGCCGCTCATCCTGACCCCCAGGGCGGACGGCCACCTCCTGAACGGCTACCAGCGCTACGCCACCGGCGTCGGGATCGCCGACCGCCTGGTGGTCCGCGCCGCCCGGTACGGCACCGGCGAGCCGCTCGCCGTCCTGGTCGACCCCGCCCGCGCGGGCGTCGTGCTCGGCAGCGGCGGCGACTCCTTCGGGCAGCGGCTGGCGGCCGGCGGCGGCGTGGAGTTCGACTCCGTCGAGGTCGCCGCGGACGACGTGTTCGGCTCGCTCTCGCCGGACGAGGGCGTCCTGTCCCCCTTCGCCTCGCTGGCCGCGCCCACCGCGCGGCTGGTCTCCGTGCAGTTCTGTCTCGGCGTCGCCGAGGGGCTGCTGGCCGAGGTCCACGAGTGCGGCCGGACCGTACGGTCGCCGTGGCAGCCCTTCTCGGCGCAGCCCTGGGCGGACGGCGCACCGCAGGACCCGTACGCGCTGACGGCGTACGGCGAACTGGCCGTCGGCGCGCGGGCCGCGTCCGCCCTCGCCGACCAGGCGGTGGACGCGCTGCTGCGCGGGCTCGCGCGCGGCGAGGACCTCGACGACGAGGAGTGCGCGGAGATCGCCGTCCTGGCGAGCGTCGCCGAGGCCGCCGCGTCGCGCGCCGCGCAGGAGATCACCACCCGGGCCCTGGACGTCATCGGCGCCGACGCGGCCTCCTCCCGGCACGGCTTCGACCGCTTCTGGCGCGACGCCCGCACCCACACCCTGCGCGAGCCGGTCGCCCACCGGCTGCGGGAGGTCGGGGACTACTTCCTCAACGGGGCGCATCCGCCGTTCGTCCTGCCCGCCTGAGCCGGGGCGGGGCGTCCGCTCACAGGACGGCACCGGCTCGCCGCGAGGTGGCGAGCCGGTGCCGTCGGCGCTGTCGGCCGGGTCAGTTCCTCACCAGGAGGCCGCGGGTGCGCAGGACCCAGCGTTCCAGGGGGCTGAAGAGGAGCAGATCGATGGCGATGCCGACGAACAGGATGAGGATGATGGCCTCGAAGACCATCGCCATGTCGCTCGCGGTGCGGGCGTTCTCGAGGAGCTGGCCGAGGCCCACGCCGAGGTCGGGGAAGCTGGCGATGATCTCGGCGGCCATCAGGGAGCGCCAGGAGAACGCCCAGCCCTGCTTGAGGCCGGCGACGTAGCCCGGTAGGGCGGCGGGCAGGGTGACGTGCCAGATGCCCTTGACGCCGGTGGCGCCCATCGTGCGGCCGGCGCGCAGGAACAGCGGCGGGACCTGGTCGACGCCGGAGACCAGGCCGTTGGCGATGGAGGGCACCGCGCCGAGCAGGATGACGGCGTACATCATCGAGTTGTTCAGGCCCAGCCAGATCACCGCGGGCGGCACCCAGGCCACCGAGGGCAGCGACTGCAGGCCGGACAGGATCGGGCCGATGGCGGCGCGCACGAACCTCACCCGGGCCACCAGCAGCCCCAGCGGCGTGCCGATGAGCAGGGCGAAGAAGAAGCCGAGCAGACCGCGGCTGACGCTGGTCCAGATGTAGCCGAGCAGGTCTCCCTTGAGCCACGCGTCCTTGAAGGCGCTGGCGACCGCGCCCGGAGAGGGCAGCTTGGACGGGTCGTCGACCACCGGGTACAGCAGGAACCAGACGACGAGCACCACGGCGAGCGCGGTGACCGGCGGCAGGATCTTGGTGGTGAGGGTGTGCCGGAGGGTGGGGCGGCCGGCGGCCGAGGTCTCCAGGGCGTCCAGGCCCGCCTCGACGCCGGCGGCGTCCTGGACGGGAGTGGTGTCAGTGCTGGCCATGGCGGCGGATCTCCCCACGCAGGACTTCGGTGATCTCAAGGGACAGTTCGGCCACGGGCGCGTCCTCGATGCGGCGCGGCTGCGGGATGTCGACGGTCCACTCGCGGGCGATGCGGCCGGGCCGGGAGGACAGCAGGATCACCCGCTGGGCCAGCCGGACCGCCTCGCGCACGTTGTGCGTCACGAACAGCACCGACAGGCCGGTCTCGGCCCAGATGCGGGTCAGTTCGTCGTGCAGGACGTCCCGGGTGATGGCGTCCAGGGCCGCGAACGGCTCGTCCATCAGCAGCAGACCGCTCTCCTGGGCGAGCGCGCGGGCCATCGCCACGCGCTGGCGCATGCCGCCGGACAGTTCGTGGACGCGCTTGCCGTACGCGCCCTTGAGGCGGACCAGTTCGAGCAGTTCCTCGGCCCTGGCGCGCCGGTCGGCCTTGGCGACTCCGCGTAGTTTCAGGACGAGTTCGATGTTCTTGCCGGCGGTCAGCCAGGGGAACAGGGCGTGCTCCTGGAACATGAGGGCGGGCCGGCCGTCGGTGGTGATGGTGCCGGCACTGGGCGCGTCGAGGCCGGCCACCAGGTTGAGCAGGGTGGACTTGCCGCAGCCCGAGGCGCCCAGGAGGGTGACGAACTCGCCCGGCGCGACATCGAGGCTGATGTCGTCCAGGACGAGCTGCTGCCCGGCGGGGGTCGCGAAGGACTTCGAGACGTGCTCAAGCCGTGCCGCGTGCGTGAGCGACTCCTGGGCCCTGGCGATCGTCGTGGCCATGGTCGTCACCTCCTGGGTGTCTCGTCGGGTGCGGGGTCAGCTGGTGCCGAGGCCGGCGGCGTCGACCGGGCTCTCGCCCGCGGCCTTGAGGACCTTGTTGAGCAGGGTCAGGTCGTAGATGCCCTTGAGGTTCGGCTTCTCCAGCAGGCCGGCCTTGACGGCGTGGTCGGCCTCGGTGTTCAGCGTGGACGCCAGCGGGTCGTTGGTGATCTGGATGGACGACCAGGCGGAGTCGAGGACGTCGGTGGACAGGGCCTTGCCGGAGTCGATCGCCAGCTGCTTGTTGGCGGCGGTCTTGGCGGCGTCCGGGTTGGCGTTGATCCACTTGTTCGTCTCGACGGAGGCCTTCAGCATGGCTTCGACGGCCTTCGGGTGCGCCTTGAGGAACTTCTGCGACACGATGATGTTGGTGATTACGAACTTCTTGTCCGGCCACAGCGTCGACTCGTCGAGCAGCACCTTGGCGCCCTCGGCGACCAGCTTCGAGGCGGTCGGCTCCGGCACCCAGGCGCCGTCGATGGAACCGGCCTTGTAGGCGTCCGGCGTGATCTTGTTGTCCGTGCGGACGACGGTGACGTCACCCTTGCCGCTCTGCGCGTCGACCTTCCAGCCCTGGTCGGCGATCCAGTTGAGGAAGGCCACGTCCTGGGTGTTGCCCAGCTGCGGGGTGGCGATCTTCTTGCCCTTGACGTCGGCCAGGGACTTGATCTTCTTCGGGTTCACCACCAGCTTCACGCCGCCCGAGGCCGAACCGCCGATGATCTTCAGGTCGGTGCCGCCGGACTTGGTGTAGCCGTTGATCGCGGGGGAGGGACCGATCCAGCCGATGTCGATGGAGCCGGAGTTGAGCGCCTCGATCTCGGAGGGGCCGGCATTGAAGACGGCGTACTTGGCCTTGGTGGCGCCGAGTTCCTTCTGGAAGAAGCCCTTCTGGTTGCCGACCAGGGCGGTGGCGTGTGTCAGGTTGCCGAAGTAGCCGATCTTGACGGAGTCCAGGCCGTCGATCTTCTGCGACCCGGCGGCCACCTTCGCGGTGTCGTCGCCCTTGTCGGACTGGGACCCGTAACCGCACGCGGTGAGCAGGAGCGGGAGCGTCGTGACGACGGCGAGGGCGCGCAGGGCGGCGAGCGGTCTTACGGCAGACACGGAGGTGTCCTCTCAGGGAAAGGGTGACAGGGAGGTACGGAACGACGGGGCGTGAAGCCCCTCGGCGGCACTGCTGGGCGGGCCGGTCCGGTGGACGGCGGCCTCAGACAGGGCGACAGATGGCGCTGGACGTACGGCCGAGGTCGATGTGGCGACGCGAGGTCAACAGGGGCAGCGACAGGTCTGCGAGGTCGCGCGTCCTCATGCCCACCCCTCGGTTCCCTAGCTTTCCTACCTGGTTGCTAGGGATCGTGACAGAAGGCGGCGCCCACCCCAAGGGGTCGTCCATATTATGGACATGGTTGTTTCATGCATTGAGATGATGAGATGGCGGCCCAGCGTGTCAGCCGTTTTCCGGGTCCCTGCGCCCCGCCGGACCGCGGAAGGTCAGGTTCGAGAAGGAGTGGCCCTGGAAGACGGGACCGTACTGCGTCCCGCCGGAGATCGTGTTGACCACCGGCCCGCTGCCGGCGAGGTCCTCGACGAGGTGGCGGAGGTCGTCGGCGGCGTCCGGGTGCTGTTCCAGGAGGCGGCGCAGGCGGAGTCGCAGCGTCGCCGTGACGTCGGCGGTGACGTGCGGCTCGTCCGGGGTGCCGGCCGCGGCGGCGAGCGCGGCGCGGGACTCGTCCAGGTCCTCGCCTACGGTGTCCGCTCGGCCGGTGCGGGCGAGTATCCGTACCAGGCGCTGCTTGGTCTGCTCCCAGGCGTCGGTGACCATGAGACCGACGACGGTCGTCGCCCCGGTCCCGACAAGCGCCGCCAACTCCGCGTCCACGGTGCCTCCTTGGGGGCGTCGCGTCCTGGATGTCCGGTTCTCCACGGTAGGTGCGGAGTGGTGGATGCGGCCAGGGTGCGGTGGCGTGGGCCGCGTCTGCGGTTGCGTGGCGAAGCCCTTTGCTAACGGGAGCGGCGAGAGCTGACCAAGGTGTCAATTCACCTATCAAACAGGCAAGTTGGCGCGGTCGCACTGGGTTTCGCGAATGTGATGCAAGGCCTCCCGTAGATCGGATAAGTTCGGCCCGCCGACGGTCGATCGCCGGCCTTCCGACATGAACACGATGAGGTGTGCCTTGAGCAACTCCGAAAGACTCCGCGCGCAGTTCGGTCAGGCCGCGGACACCGACCTGGTGAACCCCCTGCGCTGGATGTGGTGGCTCCCGGCGTAGGCAGCGAGGCCGGCTCCTGAGAACAGGGGCTCAGGAGCCGGTCGGCTTGTGTTCCGTCAGGTCCTGGAGCAGCCGCTCCGCCTCCGCCTGTGCGCCGAGGGAGCGGTACAGGGCGGCCGCCCGTTCCGCGTGGTGGCGGGCCTGCTGGGCGCCGCCGGGACGCTGGAACGCCGTGCGGGCCAGGCCCGCGAGGGCCTGCGCGGAGCCCAGGGGGAAGTCGACGCCCTCCGCCACCGCGAGCGCCTCCTTGTACCCCTTGAACGCGATGTCGAGCCGTCCCGACTCCCGCTGCACATCCGCCGTCCCGATCAGCGCGCGCAGCCTCTCGTACGGGTTGTCGATGCCGGCGGCGACCTGCTCCGCCATGGAGAGATGCAGCAGCGCCTCGCCCCGGCGCCCGGACTCGGCGTGGGCCATGCCCAGCCTGATCAGGACGTCGGCCTCGCCCAGCACGTCACCGCTGCCGCGGTGGGCCGTCAGCGCCCTGCGGTAGCAGGCCAGCGCCTGGTCGGTGCGGCCCGTCGCCTGGTGCACGGCGCCGAGGTTGGTGTCGAGGATCGCCAGATCGGCCGGGCCACCGTGTTCCCGCATCAGCGCGAGAGAGCGTTCGTAGCACTCGCGGGCGGCGTCGTGACGCCCCTGAAGGACGGCCAACTCGCCCCTGTTGTTGAGGGCCTGGGCCAGACCGTACGGGTCGGGCAGCGTCTCGTAGATCTCCTGCATCGACTCGACCCGGTCCAGAGCCGCGTCGTACTGCCCCGCGTAGTAGAACGCGACGCCCTGCACATTGAGGCACTCGGCCTCCCCGCAGCGGTCGCCGGCCTCTCGGTACAGCGCCAGCGCCTGTTCCAGGGCGTGCATCGCCCGCGAGCCCTGGCCGGCGGCGAGGCGGGCGCGGCCGGACTGCAGGAGGGCGTCGGCCTGCCCGGCCGCGTCGCCGAGGTCCCGGTGGATCGACAGGGCCTCGGTCGCGCACCGCAGGGCCTCCGCGTGGTCGCGTTGGGCCAGCAGATCGGCGCGGGCCGTCAGGGTGTGGGCGAGCGCGGGCCGGTCGCCCGCGGCGCGGAGGGCCGGCAGGGCGGCGTCGAAGAGCTCGGCCGCGGTGTCCCACGCGCCCCACAGTCTGAGGGAGCGTGCCAGGACGGCCGGGAACAGCGCCGCGTACTCCGGATACCGGGCCGCCGCCGTGCGGGCGACCGCCAGCAGGTTGGCCCGCTCCACCGTCAGCCACACCGATGCCTCGTCCGCGTCGGCGAACTCCGGGGCATGCCACGCCACTTCAGTGCCGGGATGCCACGCGACCGTCCGGCGGTGGGGATGCGCCGCACGCTCGGCCCGGTGCGCGCCGGTGAGATGGTGGGCCACGAGACGGCCGACCGCGGCTCGGGCGGCACCGTCGGAGTCGCCGGTGCCCGAGTCGGCGTCGGCCCGCAGCCCGAACGCCCGGGTCAGGTCGTGCAACCGGTACCGTCCGCGGACCGGCTCGTCGAGGAGACTGGCGTCCAGCAGCTCCTCGACGCACCTCTCCAGCAGCCCTGGCTCGTCCTCCAGGTCGGCCCCGGCCAGTGCGGCCGCCGCGCCCAGGGCGACGTCGGGGCCGGGGTGCAGGGCGAGCCGGCGCAGCAACAGCCGCGCCGGGGAGGTGAGTTCGGCGTACGAGAAGTGGAAGGCGGCGGCGATCCGGCCGTCGAACTCGCCGAGCGGGTCGGGCGCGTGCGCCAGCCGGTCGAGCAGGTCCTGCAGCACCCACGACTCCCGGTGGCGCAAGCGGCTCGCCAGCAGCGTCAGGGCCAGGGGGTGGCAGTCGACGGCCTCCACGACCCGGGTCAGGGCCTCGGGCTCCGCCGCGGTCCGCGACGCGCCGACGATGCGGGTGAAGAGGGCGGCGGCCTCCGCCCGGGACAGGGCGTCGACCCGCACGAACGTGGCACCGTCGAGCCCGGCCAGCCGGCTCCGGGTGGTCACCACGGCCAGGCAACCGGGGGTGCCGGGCAGCAGGGGCGTCAGCTGGACGGCGTCCCTGGCGTTGTCGAGCACCACCAGCGCCCGGTGCCGCGCGGTCCACTCCCGCCATCGCGCCGCCCGCTCGTCGGGCGTCGGCGGCAGCTCACCGGACCAGCCGGCCGAGCGCAGCAGGAGGGCCAGGGCCTCGGCCGGAGCGAGCGGCTGCTCGCTGCTGTAGCCGCGCAGGTCGACGTAGAACTGCCCATCCGGGTAGGCGGCGGCGAGTCGGTGTGCCGCGTGCACCGCGAGCGCCGTCTTGCCGATGCCGGGCATGCCGTGCACGACGGTGACGGGCAGGGCGCTCGACGCGCCGTCCGAGGCGGCTGCGCCGGCCGTGGCCGCAGGCGTCGACGGGGCCAGCAGGATGCGCAGTTCGCTCGCGCGTCCGGTGAAGTCGGGGGTGTCCCGCGGCAAACAGTTGCGGGACTCGGCGGCGGGCGCGACGGTGACCGTGTCCGCGGTCCCCGTGCGCATGAGGGTGCCGTCCTGTTCGAGCATGCGCAGATGCAGTTCCTGGAGTTCCGCGCCGGGCTCGATGCCCTGACCGGCGTGCAGCCGGGCGCGCGTGTCCCGGTAGACGGCGAGCGCCTCGTCGGGCCGTCCGGACCGGTACAGCGCCAGCATCAGCGCGCCGATCACCTTCTGCGCCAGCGGGTTCTGCGAGGCGAGCTCCTGCAGTTCGCCCACGAGATCGGCGTGCCGTCCCAGCTCCATGTCCAGGGCGATGCGTTCCTCGCGCACCCGGCGGTGCTCCTCCACCAGCCGGGCGCGCGCCGACAGCGCCCAGTCGTGGTCGGCGAACTCCGGCAGCGGCTCCCCGCGCCACAGTGCCTCGGCGGTGCGCAACAGCCCGATGGCCAGCTCGCGTTCGCCCCGTGCCGCCGCCTCCGCCGCGTCCGCGCGCAGCCGTTGGAAACGCAGCAGGTCGATGTCGTCGGGGTCGGCGCGCAGTTGGTACAGCCGCGGCGAGGGGCGGTCCAGTCGGGCCAGTTCGTCGCCCACCGCCCGGCGTAATCGCCCCCGCAGCCGGGAGAGGTAACTGTGCAGTGTCCCCTGGGCGGTCGGCGGCGGCCGGCCGTTCCAGACCCGGTCCGTCAGCGTGTCCACGGACACCGGTTCGCAGCGGGCATGGATCAGTACCGTCAGCACCCTGCGCTCCTGCAGGGAGCCGAGTCCGTACTGCCGGCCCTCGTGCCACAACTCCAGCGGTCCCAGCGCGAGAAGGTCCACCGTCACCCCCGATGGATGTTCCTGCCACTTTCGGCGCGGCCGTACATGTGTGCGGAACTCACTCCACTGTTCTGCCGGATCGCGGGGTGGAGTCAGAGGCGCACTGGAGCGCAAGGGGCGCACAGGACCGGTGCTTTCGCCGGGACGCGAGGACTGCAGGATTCCTGCAAGCCCGTCATCCAACCCCCGGGGCACGCCACCCTCGACGGCCGCCGCGGAGCGGCCCGGACGACATCCGACAAGAACCGGGGGACGACGATGAGCGTGACAGTGCCCGAAGCGCACTGGAGGCATGTACCGGTACGGCCCGACGTCGAGCGCTGGGCGACCCGCCGCACCCGCAGGCGGCTCCTGGTCGTGGTGCACACCGTGATCGCCGGGCAGCGGCTGCTCGACACGGTACGGCTGCTGGAAGGCGACAACCGGGTGCAGACCTTCTTCACCCAGGCACCCGACGTGTTCGGCAACGGCGTGGCCGCGTTCCTGGACCGGCTGCAGGGACTGGTGGTCCCGTGGAGCCAGGCGGTGCAGACGCGTTTCGACCTCGCCCTGGCCGCGAGCCACGGCAGCCTGCACGAACTGCACGCCCCGGTGATCGTGCTCCCGCACGGAGCCGGTCACAACAAGCTCACCCCGGCCGGACCGCCCGGCCGGCCGGTGGCGCAGCGCGGTGTGTACGGCCTGAGCAGGCAGCGGCTGGTACGGGACGGCGTGCTGGTGCCCGAGGCGATCGTGCTCGCCCACGACGAGGAGCTGACCCGGCTCGGCCGGGAATGCCCCGAGGCCCTGCCGGTGGCCGAGGTGGTTGGCGATCCGTGCTTCGACCGCATCGCCGCCGGCCTGCCCTTCCGCGCCCTGTACCGGGACGCCCTGGGCGTGCGGGCCGGACAGCGCCTGGTCCTCGTCACCTCCACCTGGGGGCCCGACTCCCTGCTCGGCCAGGGCTGGGAGCTCCTGGAGCGCCTGGTCGGCGAACTGCCCCGGGACGAGTTCCGCATCGCCGCGCTCCTGCACCCCCACGTCTGGACCGCGCACGGCGTCTGGCAGGTCCGGGCCTGGCTCGCCGGACTGGGCCGCTCGGGCCTGACCCTGGTCAGCCCGTACGGCGACTGGACCGGAGCGGTCGTCGCGGCCGACTACGTCGTCGGCGACCACGGCTCGGTCACCCTCTACGGCGCGATGACCGGCGTGCCCGTCCTCATGGCGGGCCGGCCCGACGCCGACGTCGATCCCGGCTCGCCGCTCGCCGAACTCATGTCCTTCGCGCCGCGCCTGCGCCCGGACCGGCCGCTGCGCCCGCAGCTCAGGCGGAGCGAGGCGACTTGCCGTACGCGCCGGTACGAGCGGGTGGCGGCCCGCATCTCCTCCGAACCGGGCCGCTTCTGCCGCAAGATGCGCGCGCTGCTCTACCGCAAACTGCGCCTGCGCGCCCCCGCCCTGCGGCCGACGACGGAACCGGCACGCCTCCCGCTCACGGTGCGCTACGACGAGCCGGGCAGTGTGGGTGCCCCATGACGGCGCCCTCCCGTGGCCCCGTGTGCCGGGTCCGGGCCCTGCTGCTGCACCCGGTCTCCAAGACGCTCACCGTCGACGAGCACGTGCGCGTCGCCCTTCCCGCGCCCGCGGCGCCGCTCGGTGACGTGCTGGTCGGACGCGGTACGGACGCGGCCGGAGCGATCGAGACGGCCTGTGCCCACCCCGGAGCACTGGTGGTCGCGGTGCACGACGGCCCCCGCTGCTGGCTCCGGTTCGCCCCGGACGGGACGGTGGTCGCACTCCGGGTCCGCGGCGACCAGGGCCCGCGGCTGTGGCCGGTCCTGGCCTCGCTGGCCCATGCCTGGCTGGTGGCGGGGCTGCCCGCCGGCGAGTTCGGCGCGGCGGCGTCGTACGCCCTGGGGCTTCACTCGCCGCCTTCCAGCCGCCCGAGCCGGCGGCGCGCCGCTTCCGCCTCCTCGGAGCCGGCCCGGCCCACGGAGGCGTAGAGCTCCAGCGCCTCCCGGTACCGGTCGCGGGCGGTGCCGGCCGCGCCGCGTCGCTCGGCGACCTCGGCCAGAGCGGCGACCGCACGGGCCATCTCGGAGCGTGCGGCCGTCTCGCGCAGGGTCGTCAGGGCGGACGACAGGTGCTCGTCCGCCTCGTCGACCCGGCCGAGGGCGAGTGCCGCGCGGCCCAGCAGCAGGGTCGCGCGGGCGGCGTTGTACGTGTCGCCCTCCTGGCCGAGCGTGCCGCACGCGGCGTCGGCCTGCTCCAGCGCCGACGCGGGGTGGCCGGTGGCGAGGGCGGTGTCGGCGAGGTTCAGCCGGGCCAGCGCCCCGGCCCGCCGGTCGCCGTGCGCCGGCAACTCCTCGGCGGCGCGCCGGAAGTGGTCGGCCGCCTCCTCCGGCCGCCCCAGACGCTGCAGGGCGAGCCCGCGGTAGTTGAGCGTGCGGGCATGCCCGAGCCGGTCGCCGGCGTCCAGGAAGAGCCGCGCCGCGTGCGCGAACATCTCCAGCGCGCGTTCGTGGTTCCCGGCGCCGAGCTGCCCCACGCCGCCGGAGGTGAGCATCCGGCACTCGGCCGCCGTGTCGCCGAGCTCCCGCGCCGCCGCGAGCCCCTCCTCGTGCGCGGCCTGCCAGTCGTCGTAGAACTTGCGCCGCAGGAAGAGCGGCCACAGCGCGTCCGCCAACTGCCAGGCGACGGACGGGAAACCCGCGCCGCGCGCCTGCCGGATCACGGCCAGTGCGGCCGGCAGCTCCCGTTCCAGCCAGTCCAGGGCGGCCTGCGGAGCGGACCCGACGTCGGCGGTGACCACCGGGCCGGGCCCGTAGTCCCGGGCCATGGTGCGGTGCTGCGGATCGACGAGCTCCTCGGCGCGGGTGGCGCTCGCCAGGTAGTGGTCGGCGATACGGCGCCGGGCCGTCGCGCGCTCGGACGGCGGCTCGTCCTCCCGCGCCTTCGTGGCCGCGTGCAGCCGTACGAGGTCGTGGAAGCGGTGGCGTTCGTCCCCGGCGTCCAGGAGCAGGCTCGCGTCGTGCAGCAGGTCCAGCAACTCCGTCGCGCTGCGCGGCGACTCCGCCCTGCCCTCGTCACCGGGGCCGGCGCACAACGCGGCCGCCACCTCGCTGCCGAACTCGCGGCCGGGATGCAGCCCCAGCAGCCGGTAGAGCCGGGCGGCCGGGGCGGGCAGCGCCCGGTACGACACGTCCAGGGCCGCCCGTACGTCGTGGTCGCCGTCGATCGCCAGCGCCTCCAGCCGGCCGTGCTCCTCGGCGAGGGCGCGCACCATCGTGGCGATACGGCGCTCCGGCCGCGCCGCCAGCCGGGCCCCGGCGACCCGGACCGCCAGGGGCAGCCCGGCGCACAGCTCCACCAGGGTGCGCGCGGCGTCGGGCTGCGCGGCCACCCGGTCGTCGGACAGGGTGTCGGCGAGCAGTTCCACCGCCGCCTCGGGGGCGAGGGGGTCCACGTGGACGGGGAAGCAGCCGTCGACGGTCAGTCCCGGCAGTCTGCTGCGGCTCGTCACCGCCGTAACGTTTCCGCCCGCGGGCAGCAGCGGCCGCACCTGGGCCGCGGTCGCGGCGTCGTCGAGCAGCACCACCAGGCGCCGGTCGGTGGTCAACGACCGGTACAGCGCGGTGCGTTCGGCCAGGGTCGCGGGCACCTGGGGCGCGGCGACCCCGAGGGCCCGCAGGAACCGCCCGAGCACCTCGTCCGGGAGCGCCGGGCCGTCGGGGGACTGGGCGCCGAGGTCGGCGTAGAGCTGTCCGCCCGGAAAGTGCGGGCGCAGGCCGCGCAGCCATCCCAGGGCGAGGGTGGTCTTGCCGACCCCGCCCAGCCCGCTCACCGCGGCCAGCACGGGCCGCTCCTCCCGGGCGGCGCGGGCCCGGTACCGCTCCAGCGCGGCCAGCTCCCGGGACCGGTCGACCACGCGCACGGAGGGCGGGAACTGCCAGGGCGTGCGCACCGCCGTCTCCGCGTCCGGCCCGATGCGGATCCCGCCGTGGACCGTACCGGCCTGGATGACCGGGCCGTGCACCGTGCCGCTCAGATCGTTGCCGGTCCCGAACTCGTGACTGCGCACTCGTGGCCCCCCGCGGCAAATGCGAACCGGTTCCCAGGGTGGATCATTTCCGCACGTGTGATCGATATCCGTGCCGGCGTCCACGCGGCGGGAAGTGATCGCTCCTGCCCGCCCCGCCCTCTTGGAGGATCCTCCCAAAGGCCGCCTGACCTGCCTGGACGATCCGCCCGGGCATCGCATTCCGGCCGACATGGGACAATGAAGTACGTGCTCTTCCCCCTGGCTGACCTGTCCGGGGGCCACCTCTGATCGACTGGGATGTGCAGCACGTGCGTTTCCTCAACGACATCCAGCCCGCGTACGACCTGACGTACGACGACGTCTTCATGGTCCCGAGCCGCAGCGCGGTCGGCTCGCGGCAGGGCGTGGACCTCAGCTCCCCGGACGGCACGGGCACCACGATCCCGCTGGTCGTCGCCAACATGACCGCCATCGCCGGCCGCCGGATGGCCGAGACGGTGGCCCGGCGCGGCGGTCTCGTGGTCATCCCGCAGGACATCCCGATCGAGGTCGTCACCGACGTCGTCTCCTGGGTGAAGAGCCGCCACCTCGTCCTCGACACGCCGATCGTGCTCACCGCGCACCAGACCGTCGCCGACGCGCTGGCCCTGCTGCCCAAGCGGGCGCACAACGCCGGCGTGGTCGTCGACGAGGCCGGCCGCCCCGTCGGCGTGGTCACCGACCGGGACCTGACCGGCGTCGACCGCTTCACGCAGCTCGAAGTCGTCATGTCGAAGGACCTGCTGCTCCTCGACGCCGGCATCGACCCCCGCGAGGCCTTCAACCGGCTCGACGCGGCCAACCGCCGCTACGCCCCCGCGGTCGACGCCGAGGGCCGCCTCGCCGGCATCCTCACCCGCAAGGGCGCCCTGCGCGCCACGCTCTACACGCCGGCCACCGACGCCGAGGGCAGGCTGCGCATCGCCGCCGCCGTCGGCATCAACGGCGATGTCGCCGGCAAGGCGAAGCAGCTGCTCGACGCGGGCGTCGACACGCTGGTCATCGACACCGCGCACGGCCACCAGGAGTCCATGATCAGCGCCATCAAGCTGGTCCGGGACCTGGACCCGCGGGTGCCGGTCGTGGCGGGCAACATCGTCGCCGCCGAGGGCGTACGGGACCTGATCGAGGCCGGCGCGGACATCGTCAAGGTCGGTGTCGGCCCCGGCGCCATGTGCACCACCCGCATGATGACCGGCGTCGGCCGGCCGCAGTTCTCCGCCGTCCTGGAGTGCGCGGCCGAGGCGAGGAAGTACGGCAAGCACGTGTGGGCCGACGGCGGCGTGCGGCACCCGCGCGACGTGGCGATGGCGCTGGCCGCCGGCGCGTCCAACGTGATGATCGGGTCCTGGTTCGCCGGCACCTACGAGTCCCCGGGCGACCTCCAGCAGGACGCCAGCGGGCGGCTGTACAAGGAGTCCTTCGGCATGGCCTCGGCCCGCGCGGTGCGCAACCGCACGTCCGAGGAGTCGGCGTACGACCGCGCCCGCAAGGCCCTGTTCGAGGAGGGCATCTCCACCTCCCGCATGTTCCTCGACCCGGCCCGCCCCGGCGTGGAGGACCTGATCGACTCGATCATCGCGGGCGTCCGCTCCTCCTGCACCTACGCCGGCGCCGCCTCCCTGGAGGAGTTCGCCGAGAAGGCCGTCGTCGGCATCCAGAGCGCGGCCGGCTACGCCGAGGGCAAGCCGCTGCACGCCAGCTGGAGCTGAACCGGCACCCGCCCGCACGGCCTCCGCCGCACACCGGAGCCCGTACGGGCGGGCCCGGGCCACACCGTCGCAGCGATGGAGACCACCGTCTGCCACGCCGCCGACGTGGCACTGCTCGACCGGCACATGACGCCCCCCTCGGAGCCACCTCGCTCCACGCCCGGCGCTGCGCCCGGCAGCAGGCGGGAGAGTGCGCCCACCTCGTCGCCTGGCTGGACGGTCGGCCCGTGGGGCGCGCGGAGATGCCCTGGACCTTCGGCGCCCCCGAGGTCACCGTGGACTTCCCTGAGACCGGCGGGCCGGCCGTCTGGCCGGAGGAGTTCCGCTCGGGCGGTATCGGGAGCCAACCGGTCCGCACGGCCGAGGAGTTGGCGCAGGGGCGGGGTCTGCCGGCGGTCGGCATCGGGGTGGGCCGGGACACCCCGCGCGACGCCGCGCTCCACGCCCGGCTCGGCTACCACCCGGTCGTCGACTGCCTCGACCGCTACGGCTGCGGCGGCCGGGACGGCGTGGAGCACGCGTGCGTGGACCCGTGCACCTTCCCTCGTCACCTCGTCACCTCGCCACCTCGCCACCTCGCCACCTCGTCACCTCGCCACCTCGTCAAGGAGCTGGAGCCGGCCGGCCGTCGCACAACGAATGGGCGTCCTGCCGCCGGGAACGCAATGATCTTGCGCGCACACGCAAGGTTGCTGCATTTCGCCTGCGAAGGCCCGCCCCGTAGGGTGCTGCGCTGTACGTGGCGTGGCGAGGACCCCGCTCGGTGGGTTCCCGTTCGCGCGGGAGTGCCGCCGGTCCCACCCGCCCTGACCGCAGTGACGAAGGAGTCAGCGCGTGCTCGACCAAGGCGCACCCCCGAACGACCGCCTCACCACCGCCCCGCCGTCCCCCGGCCTCGGCGCCCGCCTGATGCGCCGCAAGCCGGTGGAACGCCTGGTCGCGGAGGGTGGCCAGGGTGAGGGAGGGAGCCTGCGGCGGTCGCTCGGGCTGTGGCAGCTGACCATGATCAGCATCGGCGCCACCCTCGGCACCGGCATCTTCGTGGTGCTCGGCGAGGCCGTCCCCAAGGCCGGTCCGGCCGTGACCCTGTCCTTCGTGATCGCCGGACTCACCGCGCTCTTCTCGGCCCTCTCCTACGCCGAGCTGGCTGGCACCATCCCCGTCTCCGGTTCCTCCTACTCGTACGCATACGCAACGATGGGCGAACTGATCGCCTGGATCTGCGGCTGGTGCCTGGTGCTGGAGTACGGCGTGTCCGTCGCCGCCGTCGCCGTCGGCTGGGGCGAGTACCTCAACGAACTGCTCGACGGGACGATAGGCGTCACCATCCCCGACGCCCTGTCCGCCCCGCCCGGGGACGGCGGCGTGTTCAACCTGCCGGCGCTGATCGTCGTCCTGCTCGCCATGGCGTTCCTGCTCGGCGGCGCCCGCGAGTCGGCTCGCGCCAACACCGTCATGGTCTGCGTGAAGATCGCCGCACTGGTGCTGTTCTGCGCGATCGGCATCCAGGGGTTCCGGTCCGGCAACTACGCGCACTTCATGCCGCTGGGCATGGCCGGCGTCAGCGCCGCCGGAGCCACGCTGTTCTTCTCCTACATCGGCTTCGACGCGGCCTCCACCGCCGGCGAGGAGGCCAGGGACGCCCAGCGCGACCTGCCCCGCGCCATCATGCTGTCGCTGGTCATCGTCACCGCCCTGTACGTCCTCGTCGCCGCCGTCGCCGTCGGCGCCAAGCCCTGGCGGCGGTTCAACGACTCCGAGGCCGCGCTCGCCCAGATCATGCGCGAGGTCACCGGCCAGAGCTTCTGGGGAACCCTGCTCGCCGCCTGCGCGGTCATCGCCATCGCCAGCGTCGTGCTGACCGTCCTGTACGGCCAGACCCGCATCCTCTTCGCGATGTCCCGGGACGGCCTGGTGCCGAAGGTCTTCGCCAAGGTCCACCCGAAGACCGGCACCCCCCGCGCCAACACCGTGATCGTCTCCCTGTTCTGCGGTGTCCTCGCCGCCGCGATCCCGCTCGGCCAGCTCGCCGACGCCACCAGCATCGGCACCCTGTTCGCCTTCGCGCTGGTCAACATCGCCGTGGTGGTGCTGCGCCGCACCCGGCCGCACATGAACCGCACCTTCCGCGTGCCGCTCTCGCCGCTGCTGCCCGCGCTGGGCTTCGGCTTCTGCGTGTGGATGATGGGCAGCCTGTCCGCCGTCACCTGGGTCGTCTTCGGTGTCTGGATGGCCGTCGGGCTCGTGTTCTACTTCGTGTACGGCCACCGCCGCTCCCGACTCGCAACACCTGAGAGCTGAACCACCCACCGTGCTGAACGATCTCGACGAACGCATCGTGCACGCCCTCGCCGAGGACGCCCGCCGCTCCTACGCGGACATCGGGCACCAGGTCGGCCTGTCCGCGCCCGCCGTGAAGCGGCGCGTGGACCGGCTGCGCGCCACCGGCGCCATCACCGGCTTCACCGTACGGGTGGATCCCTCGGCCCTGGGCTGGGAGACCGAGGGGTTCGTGGAGATCTACTGCCGGCACAACACCTCGCCGGAGACCATCCGGCGCGGTCTGGAGCCCTACCAGGAGGTCGTGGCCGCGTCCACCGTCACCGGGGACGCGGACGCGATCGTGCAGGTCTTCGCCTCCGACATGCGGCACTTCGAACGGGTGCTGGAGCGGATCGCCGGGGAGCCCTTCGTGGAGCGGACCAAGTCCGTGCTGGTGCTCTCGCCCCTGCTGCGGCGCTTCTCGTCCGGGTCGCCGACGTAGAAAACCGGGGGACGGGGCCGCCCGGGCCCGCTTACCATCGGTGACATGACCTGGCGACATTGATCCTCCCGGCACGGACTCACCAGGACGCTGTACGCCTACGCGTTCCTGGACGACTTCATCCTGCTCTACCCGGTGTACGCGCTGCTGTTCAGCGACACCGGGCTGTCGGTCCCGCAGATCTCCTCCCTCTTCGCGATCTGGTCGCTGACCGGCGTCCTGCTGGAGGTGCCCTCCGGCGCCTGGGCGGACGCCGTCTCGCGCCGGCTGCTGCTGTGGCTCGGCCCGCTGCTCGCCGCGGCCGGCTTCGCCCTGTGGGTGCTCGTCCCCTCGTACGCCGCCTTCGCCGCCGGCTTCGTGCTGTGGGGCGCCCGCGGCGCGCTCGGCTCCGGGGCGCTGGAGGCGCTGGTGTACGAGGAACTGGAGCGGCTCGGCGCGGGGGAGCGGTACGCCCGCGTCATGGGCCGCGCCCGGGCGGCCGGGCAGGTGGGCGTGATGGCGGCGATGGGCCTCGCCGGGCCCGTGTTCGCCTGGGGCGGCCATCCGGCCGTCGGGGCCGCAAGCGTCCTGGCCTGTCTGGCCTCCGCCGTCACGGCGACACGGTTGCCGGAACACCGCTCGCCCGCGCACGGCGGGGAAGAGGACTGGGCGGCGACCCTGCGTGCCGGGCTCGGCGAGGCCCGCCGCGACCGCTCTCTGCGCGGGGCGATCCTCCTCGTGCCGGCCGCCGGCGCGGTGTGGGGCGCCCTGGACGAGTACACACCGCTGCTGACCCGGGACACCGGGGTGCCGGAGGCGGACGTCCCGTACCTGCTCCTGCTGATCTGGGCCGGCGTGACGGCCGGCAGCCTGCTCGCCGGTGTCTGCGCGCGGCTGGGCACGGCGGGGTTCGCGGCGCTGCTCACCGGGTCCGCGCTCGCGCTGGCGGCGGGCGCGCTGCTGCGCACGCCGGCCGGCCTCGGTCTGGTGGCCCTCGCCTTCGGCGGCTTCCAGCTGGCGACCGTGCTGGCCGACGTACGCCTGCAACGGCGCATCGACGACACCGGCCGGGCCACCCTGACCTCGGTCGCGGGCCTCGGCACGGACCTGGCCACCATCGCCGTCTACGGCGCCTACGGCTACCTCGCCGCCGCATCCGGCCACGCCACGGCCTTCGCCCTGAGCGCGGCGCCCTACCTGGCGACGGCACTGCTGCTGACCGCCGGGCGGACGGCACGGTCCCGAAGGCACCCTCGATAGCGGCAGGCCGGAGCCCCGCACGCCGCCGCGCAACGAATCGCCGCTTCCTGCCCCGTGCACGCAACAAACCGCTCTCCGGCGCGCAACGGCTCCTTCTTGTCCCGCCGAGCCCGCCCCTCGTACCGTCTAGATGGCCCTCAGCCCCCCCTTTCACCCGGTGAGGAACACCCATGCGCACCGCCCTGCTCCAGAGCTCCGGCCGCCCCGGATCCGTCGCCGAGAACCTCAAGGTGCTCGACGCGGCCGCGGGCCGTGCCGCCGCGGCGGGTGCCGGGCTGCTGGCCGCGCCGGAGATGTTCCTGACCGGGTACGCGATCGGCGACGACATCGCCCGCCTCGCCGAGCCCGGCGACGGCGCCGGCGCGGAGGCGATCGCCTCCATCGCCGGCCGGCACGGGCTCGCGATCGCCTACGGATACCCGGAGCGCGACGGCGGGACCGTCTTCAACTCCGCCCAGCTGATCTCCGCGGACGGCGACCGCCTGGCCAACTACCGCAAGACCCACCTCTTCGGCTGCTTCGAGCGCGACCACTTCACGCCGGGCGAGCAGCCGGTCGTCCAGGCCGAGCTGGGCGGACTGCGCGTCGGGCTGATGATCTGCTACGACGTGGAGTTCCCGGAGAACGTCCGCGCCCACGCCCTGGCCGGCACCGACCTCCTCGTCGTGCCGACGGCCCAGATGCACCCGTTCCAGTTCGTCGCCGAGTCGATGATCCCGGTGCGGGCCTGGGAGAGCCAGATGTACGTCGCGTACGTCAACCGGGTCGGACAGGAAGGGGAGTTCGACTTCGTCGGCCTCTCCACGCTGGCCGGCCCCGACGGGGTCGCCCGCACCCGCGCCGGCCGCGGCGAGGACCTGCTCCTCGCCGACGCCGACCCCGCCTTCCTCGCCGCCTCCCGCGAGGCGAACCCGTACCTCAGGGACCGCCGCCCCGGTCTGTACCGGTCGCTCGTCTGACCAGCCCCACCCTCACCAGCAGTTCTCGCAAGGAGTCCGTACCTCATGACGTCCACCGTGCCCAACGCCGTCGAGCATGCGGACGAGCAGCAGCTGCCGCCGATCACCATGTTCGGCCCGGACTTCCCGTACGCCTACGACGACTTCCTCGCCCACCCGGCGGGCCTCGGCCAGATACCGGCGACCGAGCACGGCACCGAGGTCGCGGTCATCGGCGGCGGACTGTCCGGCATCGTCGCCGCGTACGAGCTGATGAAGATGGGCCTGAAGCCGGTCGTCTACGAGGCCGACCGGATCGGCGGACGGCTGCGGACCGTCGGCTTCGAGGGGCAGGGCACCGAGGGCCTGACCGCCGAGATGGGCGCGATGCGCTTCCCGCCCTCCTCCACCGCCCTCCAGCACTACATCGACCTGGTGGGCCTGGAGACCCGGCCGTTCCCCAACCCGCTGGCCGAGGCGACTCCTTCGACGGTCGTCGACCTCAAGGGCGAGTCGCACTACGCCGAGACGATCGACGACCTGCCGCAGGTCTACCGCGACGTCGCCGACGCCTGGAACAGGTGCCTCGAAGAGGGCGCCGACTTCTCCGCCATGAACCGGGCCCTGCGCGAGCGGAACGTGCCGCGCATCCGCGCGATCTGGTCGCGGCTCGTCGAGAAGCTCGACAACCAGACCTTCTACGGCTTCCTCTGCGACTCCGCGGCCTTCAAGTCCTTCCGGCACCGCGAGATCTTCGGCCAGGTCGGCTTCGGCACCGGCGGCTGGGACACCGACTTCCCCAACTCCATCCTGGAGATCCTGCGGGTCGTCTACACCGAGGCCGACGACCACCACCGCGGCATCGTCGGCGGCTCCCAGCAACTGCCGCTCAGGCTCTGGGAGCGCGAGCCGGAGAAGATCGTCCACTGGCCCTACGGCACCTCGCTGAAGTCCCTGCACGTGAACGGCGAGCCCCGCCCGGCCGTGACCCGGCTGCACCGCGCGGCCGGCAACCGGATCACGGTGACCGACGCGAACGGCGACATCCGCACCTACAAGGCGGCGATCTTCACCGCCCAGTCCTGGATGCTGCTGTCGAAGATCGCCTGCGACGACTCGCTCTTCCCGATCGACCACTGGACCGCCATCGAGCGCACCCACTACATGGAGTCCAGCAAGCTCTTCGTGCCCGTGGACCGGCCGTTCTGGCTGGGCAAGGACGAGGAGACCGGCCGGGACGTCATGTCGATGACCCTCACCGACCGCATGACGCGCGGGACGTACCTCCTCGACGACGGCCCCGACAAGCCGGCCGTCATCTGCCTCTCGTACACCTGGTGCGACGACAGCCTGAAGTGGCTGCCGCTGTCCGCGAACGAGCGGATGGAGGTCATGCTGAAGTCGCTCGGCGAGATCTACCCGAAGGTCGACATCAGGAAGCACATCATCGGCAACCCGGTGACCGTCTCCTGGGAGAACGAGCCGTACTTCATGGGCGCGTTCAAGGCCAACCTGCCCGGCCACTACCGCTACCAGCGGCGCCTGTTCACGCACTTCATGCAGGACCGGCTGCCCGAGGACAAGCGGGGCATCTTCCTCGCCGGAGACGACATCTCCTGGACGGCGGGCTGGGCCGAGGGCGCGATCCAGACCGCGCTGAACGCGGTCTGGGGCGTCATGCACCACCTCGGCGGCACGACCGACCCGACCAACCCGGGCCCGGGCGACCTGTACGACGAGATCGCCCCGGTCGAACTGCCGGAGGACTAGAGCCCGGCCGCGCGTACGGCCTCGTAGAGCTCGGCCGAGACGTCCTTGAGCTCCTCGGCGTCCCGTGCGGCGCCCTGGAGTTCGAAGAAGAAGGCGTCGAGGCCGCTGCGCTCGGCGTGGGCCGCGAGGTCCTCGACGATCTGCGCGGTGCTGCCCTGGAAGGGGGAGCGGTCCGTGCCGTCGTACGCCTTGGGGGTGTGCCGCGCGTTGACCCGGACCATCGTCCCGATCGGCGCGGTGCGCCCGCGTTCGGCCGCCAGGTCCTGCAACTGCCGCCACTGCGTGGCCAGTCGCCCGGCGCCCATGGCGATGGGCATCCAGCCGTCGGCGCGGTCGACGAGCCGGGTCATCGCCTTCCTGCTGTTGGTGGGCAGCAGGATCGGGATCGGCCGGGCGGGCTTGGGCCCCACCACGGCCGAGGCGATCTTCGTGATCCGGCCCTCGTACGTCACCGGGTCCGGGCCCCACACCGCCCGGCACACGTCGATGACCTCGTCCAGGACCCTGCCCCGCTCCTCGAACGGGGCCACGCCGGCCGCCGCGTACTCGTCGAGCGACCAGCCCGTGCCGAGGCCCGCCTCCACCCGGCCGCCGCTCGCCGCGTCCAGCGTGGCGAGGGACTTGGCCAGCTGGAAGGGATTGTGCAGCGGCGCGACCAGGATGCTCGTGCCGAGCCGGACCCGCTCGGTCGAGGCGGCGGCCAGGGTCAGGGTGACCAGCGGGTCGGGCACACCGCGGTACATCTCGGGCCAGGGGAGGCCCTCGATGCCGTACAGGCCCTGGGTCGCGGGCTCCGGGAAGAGGGCGCGCTCGTAGACCCACAGGCTCTCGTAGCCGGTCCGCTCGGCGGCGCGGGCCACGTCGGGCACGTCCCGTCCGATGTCGTACTGCCGGGCTTGGGGAAGGCTCAGACCCAGTCGCATGGCCATGCGTACGCTCCTTCGCGTCGGTTCAACGGTCGACTCGGTCCGGCAGGGGAGTCAGCAGCATGCGGCCCGCCAGGCCGACCGCCATGTCCAGCCGTTCGGCGAACTCCTCTGCCACCTCCGGCAGTCGGCGCAGCGCCCACAGCGCCCGCGCCGCCGACCAGGTGGCCTGCCGCGCCCGCTCCAGGCTCCAGGAGCCGAGCAGATGGGTCAGCGGGTCGGCGATCTGCAAGAGGTCGGGGCCCGGCATCAGATCCTCGCGGATGCGCTCCTCCAGCGTTGCGAGGAGGTCGCCCACGCGGTCGAACTCGTCCTCCAGATCGGCTGGTTCGCACTCCAGCGTACGGCAGCTGTCCACGACGGCGAGCGCCAGGTCGTGCCCGATGTGCGCGTTGATGCCCGCGAGCGCGAACTGCAGTGGGCGTACCCCGGGATGACGGCGGAACTGGAACAGGGGCCGCCAGCAGGCCGGCGGGCGGCGCTCGTCGGCCACCGCCTCGACGGCCGCGAGATAGCGCTCCGCGAACCGCACGTCCAGCGTGATCGCCGCCCGCGGGTCGGCGAACCGGCCGGCGTCGATGTGCCGGTCGACGGACTCCGTGACGGTGAGGTAGACGCGGTTGAAGACCGCGAGGCCGTCCCGCTCGGGCAGGCTCGCGTCGAGGGCGCGCATACGGGAGACGACCGTGTCCACGGATGGGGTGAAGTGTGCCGGTTGCGCCATGGCAGAAGCGTCCCAGTCCTAGGCTGACGGGAGTGCCGGCGGGCCCGGCGCTTCCCCGGAACGGGGGAACGCGCGCGGCGCGGGGGAGGGGGACGACGTCGTGTCAGGCTCACGTGCCCGGCGTCTGGCCGCCCGCAGGGCCGAGCGCAGGCGTGCCGCCCGGCGCGGCGCGATGGTGGCCGCCGCCTCCGTGGTGGTCGCCGTCGGCACCGCGACCGGCATGCTGTCGGCCCTCGGCGACGGACGCGGCGCCCCGGAGGCGAGGCCCACGGCGTCGGGCGCACCGCGCCCGGAGCGGTCGCCCGTGACTCCGACGGTCACCAAGTCGGCGTCTCCCGTGCGGAGTTCACCGTCGGCCGCCCGGCCCTCGCCCACCAGGACGACGCGCAGGCCGTCGCCCCCGGCCGCCGCCCGCCTCTACCGGCACCCCGGATCCCAGGTCCTCGACTGGGTCCGGGCCCATCCGGACGACCCGCGCACGCCGGTCATAGAGTCCCGCATCGCCGACCGGCCGGCGGCCGTGTGGTTCGCCGACTTCACCCCGGCGACCATCGCCTCCCGGGTCCGCGCGGTCACTTCGGGCGCCGCCGCGCAGGGCCGGGTGCCGGTCCTCGTGGCGTACGCGATACCGGACCGCGACTGCGGGGGCGCCTCCCAGGGCGGGGCGCCGGACCTGGCCGCCTACGACGGCTGGATCGGCGACTTCGCGGCGGGCCTCGGCTCGGGCGAGGTCGTCGTGATCCTGGAGCCCGACTCCGTGGCCCAGGCCGACTGCCTCTCCGCGCCGCGCCGCGCCGCCCGTTTCGCCTCGTTGGCCCGCGCCGGCCGCGTCCTGAAGGCCGCCGACCCCAGGGCGCGCGTGTACTACGACGCCGGGCACTCCGACTGGAACCCGGCGGCCCGGCAGGCCGCCCTGCTGCGCCAGGCGGGCGCCGCCTCGCCCGCCTCCTCCGACGGGATCTTCAGCAACGTCTCCAACTTCCAGACCACCTCCGACGAGATCGCCTACGACCGTGCCGTCCTCGCCGACCTGGGCGGCCCCGCGAGCCTGGGCGCCGTCATCGACACCAGCCGCAACGGCAACGGCGCCCCGGCCGACGGCACCTGGTGCGACCCGGCGGGCCGGGGCCTCGGCCGCGCGCCGACGCTGAGCACCGGCGAGGCGCGCATCGACGCCTACCTGTGGGTGAAGCTGCCGGGGGAGTCGGACGGGTGCCAGGGGGCGCCGGGCACGTTCAGCCCGTCGTACGCCTACGACCTGGCCTCGTCGTAGGAGGACGTCCCCTCGTCGAGCAGCGGCGGCTGGTCCTTGAGGTGGGCGGGGGCGAAGACGCGCAGCGCGTGGTAGCCGGTGATGACGACGACCGTGCCGAGCGCGATGCCGCTGAGGGAGAAGGTGTCGGTGAACTTCATCGTCACGTTGCCGACGCCGATGATGACGCCCGCCGCGGCCGGCACCAGGTTGAGCGGATTGCGCAGGTCGACGCGGGCGTTGGTCCAGATCTGCGCGCCGAGCAGGCCGATCATGCCGTACAGGATGACGGTGATGCCGCCCAGGACGCCGCCGGGGACGGCGGCGACGACCGCGCCGAACTTGGGGCACAGGCCGAAGAGGAGGGCGAAGCCGGCGGCGGCCCAGTAGGCGGCGGTGGAGTAGACGCGGGTCGCGGCCATCACGCCGATGTTCTCGGAGTACGTGGTGTTGGGCGGGCCGCCGAGGGCGGTGGACAGCATGGAGCCGACGCCGTCGGCGGAGATCGCCGTGCCGAGCTTGTCGTCGAGGGGGTCGCCGGTCATCTCGCCGACGGCCTTGACGTGCCCGGCGTTCTCGGCGACCAGGGCGATCACGACCGGGAGCGCGACGAGGATCGCCGACCACTGGAACGTGGGGCCGTGGAAGGAGGGCAGGCCGATCCAGTCCGCCTTGCCGACGCCGGAGAGGTCCAGCCGCCAGTGGTCGGTGAGCTTGCCGCTCGCGTCCACCGAGTGGATCCTGCCGAAGAGCCGGTCGAAGGCCCAGGAGACGCCGTAGCCGAAGACCAGGCCCAGGAAGATCGCGATCCGGGACCAGAAACCGCGCAGACAGACCACCGCCAGCCCGGTGAACAGCATGACCAGCAGCGCCGTCCACTGGTCCTGCGGCCAGTACGTGGACGCCGTCACCGGCGCCAGGTTGAACCCGATCAGCATGACCACCGCGCCGGTGACGACCGGGGGCATCGCGGCGTGGATGATCCGCGCCCCGAAGCGCTGCACGGCGAGTCCGACCAGGAACAGCGCGACGCCGACGACGAAGACCGCGCCGGTGACGGTGGCGCTGGTGCCGCCCTGCGCGCGGATCACCGCGGCCACGCCCACGAACGACAGCGAACAGCCCAGGTAGCTCGGCACCCGGCCGCGCGTCGCCAGCAGGAAGATCACGGTCGCGACGCCCGACATCATGATCGCGAGGTTGGGGTCCAGGCCCATCAGGACCGGCGCCACGAAGGAGGCGCCGAACATCGCCACCACGTGCTGGGCGCCGAGGCCCACCGTGCGCGGCCAGGAGAGCCGTTCGTCGGGGCGTACCACCGCTCCGGGCGCGGGCGTGTGCCCGTCTCCGTGCAGTCGCCAGCGCACGCCGAGGTCCATGGTGGGGGTTCGCTTTCTCTGTACGTGAAGTCCTGTCCGGACCATTGTCACGGGTACCTCGGGGTCCTACGCTCGCACGGTCCTGCTCATGAACGACGTTCACATTCCTGACCCCTCGTTCGACGGATCGGAGTGCCCGATGAGTGGAAGATCCCGTGCGGCCGTCCTGCTGGCCGCGGTGGTGACGTGCGCGACCGCCCTCGTCCCCTCCGCCCACGCGGCCCCGCAGGTGCCCAGGACCACCGTCCTCGACGGCGGCCGGCTCCAGCAGACGAAACTGCGCCTCGACCGCGGTGATCCCCAACTCCGTGCCGCGCTGAAGGACTTGACCGCCCGCGCCGACGGCTGGCTGAGCCAGGGCCCCTGGACGGTCGTCGACAAGCCCCGGCCGGCGCCCGGCGGCGACGTGCACGACTACCTCAGCCAGGCCCCCTACTGGTGGCCCACCACCACTCCCACCGCCGACAACCCCTGGGGCTGCCCGTACGTCCAGCGGGATGGACAGCGCAACCCCGAAGTCGACTCCGGCACCGACCGCCAGGACGCCGAGCACGTCTTCGACTCGACGTACGACCTCGCCCTGGCCTGGTACTACACGGGCCGGACGGCCTACGCCCAGAAGGCGGCCCGCATCCTGCGCACCTGGTTCCTCGACCCCGCCACCCGCATGAACCCGAACCTGGACCACGCGCAGTTCATCCCGTGCATGTACGACGGCCGGGCCATCGGCATCATCGACTTCTCCCAGTCGTACACGAGCGTCCTCGACGCGCAGGCCCTCCTCGCCACCGGAGCCCCCGGCTGGAGCGCCGGGGACCGCGCGGCGATGGGCCGATGGAACGCGGACTTCCGCGACTGGCTGCGGAACAGCGACTTCGGCAAGGCCGAGGGCGCGGCCGCCAACAACCACGGCACCTTCTACGACCTTCAGCTCGCCGCCCTCGCCTACGCGACCGGCGACACGGCCCTGGCCCGGCGGACGGTCCTGGACGCCCGCGCCAGGCGCATCGACCCGCAGATCGCCGCCGACGGCAGCCAGCCCCAGGAGCTGGCCCGCACCCGCAGCTGGCACTACTCGACCTTCGACCTGGTCGCCTACACCCGGCTCGCGGCGATCGGCCGGCACGTCGGCGTGAACCTGTGGGCCTATCGGGGACCGGACGGACAGAGCCTGTCCAAGGCGGTGGACTACCTGCTGCCGGCCGCGACCGGCGCCGCCGCCTGGCCGTACCCGGAGCTGGAGTTCCACCGCTACGCGGCCACCGACGTCGTCCACGCGGCGGCCGACGCGGGGGACAAGGCGGCGCGCAGGGCCGTCGCGCGGCTGGAGACACCGCCCGGCGGCGACCTCTGGGCGCTGCGCCCGGCGGCCGAGCAACTGGACTCCATAGCGGGCTGACCATGGCTGACCAGGCCCTTCCCGGCCGGGGCTGCTGAGCGTCCGCTTAGGATGGGGTGTCCCCACCGCTTCACCGTGACGCTCAGGAGCCCCACCCATGACCGCCGAAGCCCCGGCCGCGCCCGCCCTGTCCCACGGCCGGCTGATCCCCGTCACCGTCCACTTCGACGACCTGGACGCGCTCGGGCTGCTGCACAACGCCCGCTACCCCCTCATGGTCGAGCGGGCGTGGGCCGAGCTGTGGCAGGAGT
The DNA here is from genome assembly GCF_054850255.1 of Streptomyces sp. 7R007. NCBI lineage: Bacteria > Bacillati > Actinomycetota > Actinomycetes > Kitasatosporales > Streptomycetaceae > Streptomyces > Streptomyces sp. 7R007. The sequence goes on from NZ_JBTWMV010000018.1 coordinate 116,865, forward strand.
ACGGCGTCCACTTCGCGGGCGACTGGGTGGCGGCCGGCGACGCCTGCAACGCCGTCAAGGAGCTGCGCATCGGCTACGAGGCCCCGGTCACCCGGCCCGGCACCTACGCCGTCCACCTCTGGCTGGAGCGGCTCGGCACCACCGGCCTGACCTACGGCTTCCGGTTCTGCTCGCGGGACGGCGCGACGACCTACGCGCAGGGCACCCGCGTGCTGGTCCGGCTGGACCCGCACACGCTGCGCCCCGCACCCTGGAGCGACCGCTTCAGGGCCGCGGGTCGGGAACTGCTGCGCTCGGCGGACTGACCTTCGGCCGGTTGCGCTCACCGGCCCGCAGCACCCCGGCGAAGGCCGCGAGACCGCCGGCCAGCACGGTCACCAGCACGAAGGACACCACCAGGCTCGTCGCCTGCGCCACCCCGCCGATCAGGCTGGGCGCGACCAGACCGGAGGTGTACGTGATGGTGGCGACGCCCGCGATGGCCTGGCTCGGATTCGGGCCGCTGTGCCCGGCCGCCGCGAAGCACAGCGGTACGACGACGGCGATGCCGAGCCCGAGCAGCGCGAAGCCGGTCATCGCCGCCACCGGCTCGCCCGCGACGACGATGAGCAGTCCGCCGAGGACGGCGAAGGCGCCGCCGGCCCGGACCGTGCGCACGGCGCCGAAACGGTTGACCACCGCGTCGCCCACCAGCCGCGCCACCGCCATGGTGAGCATGAAGCCGGTCGTGCACGCCGCCGCCAGGCCCGCCGAGGTGTCCAACTGGTCGCGCAGGAAGACCGCCGACCAGTCCAGGCTCGCGCCCTCCGCGAACACCGCGCAGAAGCCGACGGCGCCGATGAGCAGGGCGGACCTGGGCGGCAGCGCGAACCTCGGCGGCGGCTCCTCGTCCTCGGCCGGCTGCAGGTCGAGCACCCACGTGCAGGCCAGCAGGCCGAGCGTGGTGAGGGTCGCCGCCGCGAGCGCGAAGTGGACGCGGGCGTCGGAGCCCAGGTGCGCGGCGAGCGTGCCGCCCGCCGAGCCGATCAGGGCGCCCGCGCTCCACATGCCGTGCAGACCGGACATGATCGACTTGCCGAGCCGGTGCTCGATCTCGACGCCGAGCGCGTTCATGGCGACGTCCGCCATGCCGGCGCTCGCGCCGTACGTGAACATCGCCAGGCACAGCAGCGGCAGGTTCGGGGCGAGGGACGGCAGGATCAGGGACAGCGTCCACATCGCGATCAGGCCGCGCAGGGCCGTACGGCTGCCGAAGCGGTGGCTGACGCGGCCCGCCAGCGGCATCGAGCAGGAGGCGCCGAACGCCGTGAAGGCCAGGGCGAAGCCCAGTTGGCCGGCGCTCAGATGTGCGTGGTCCTGGATCCACGGCACGCGGGTGGCGAACGAGCCGGTGACCGCGCCGTGCACCGCGAACACGGCCGCCACGGCGTACCGGGCGCGCCTCACCTCGCGCTGGTCGTAGACCACGTCGCCCATTCTCGGCCCCTCCCGCTGCTCCCGGCCCCACTGCCTCCCGTAAACTATCAGGAACCCTACCTGATAAATAGGGGATTATCGGTCTCGCGGGTGCCGCCCGGCGTGGCCCCGCCGATCTGGAAGGATCCCGGCATGCCTGCATCGCCGAGCACCGCCCGGGCCATCAACGACCGGCTCGCCCTGCGTCTGCTGCAGCAGGAAGGCCCGCTCACCGCGGGGCAGTTGAAGCAGCTCACGGGGTTGTCCCGGCCCACGGTCGCCGACCTCGTGGAGCGCCTGACCGCGTCCGGACTGATCACGGTGGTCGGGGAGGCGGGCGAGCAGCGGCGGGGGCCGAACGCGAAGCTGTACGGCATCGTCGCCGACCGCGCGCATCTGGCGGCGCTGGACGTGCGCACCGAGGGCGTCTCCGTGATCGTGTCCGACCTGGTGGGTGCGGTGCTGGCCGAGGCGTTCGTGCCGATCGACGCGGGGGCCGGACCCGAGGTGGAGCGGGCGGTCGCGCTCGTCGAGCGGGCGGTGAAGGAGGCGGGGGCCGACCGGTTGCACACCGTCGGCGTCGGCGCGCCCGGTCTGATCGACCCGGCGACCGGGGAACTGCGCGACTCCTCGGGTCTGCCCGAATGGCACCGCCGCCTGGTCGCCGCCCTCCAGGACCGCTTTCCCGAGGCCCGCTTCAGCGTCGACAACGAGGCCAACCTCGCGGCCCTGGCCGAACAGCGCGAGGGCGCGGCCCGCGACCGCGACACCTTCGTCCTGCTCTGGCTCAGCCACGGCACGGGCGCGGCGGTCGTCCTCGACGGCGCACTGCGCCGCGGGGCCTCCGGGGGTGCGGGTGAGATCGGCTTCCTGCCGGTACCGGGCACGCCCGGCCTGCCGTCGGCGACGGACTGCGACGGGGGCTTCCATTCACTGGCGGGTTCGGCGGCGATCGTGGACCTGGCGGCCAAGCACGGGGTACCCCCCGAGACCGGACCACAGGAACCGGCGGCTGCGGGTTTGGTGCGGGAGGCGGTGGAGACGGCGGCGGCCGACGGCGATGCGGCGAACGTGGGTGGGGTGGGCAGGGGTGTGGCCGAGGTCAACGGGGTGAATGCGGGCGCTGACAACGCGGACAGGGTCGACGTGGGTGGGGTGGGCGGGAACTCGGCTAACGCGGGTGGGGTTGCCGGGCATGCGGTCGGCGCGGGCGTGGCCGGCATGGGCGTGGTCGACGTCGACGGGGCCAACGGGGGCGCGGGCGACCCGGGCGCCGTCGAGTCCGGTTTCGGCGGTGTCGGTGCCGGCTGTTTTCTCGATGACCTCGCCGAGCGCCTCGCGGTGGGTGTTGCCTCCGTTGTGGCGATCCTGGACCCCGGGTGCGTGGTGCTGGGGGGCGAGGTCGGTCAGGCCGGCGGGCAGGCGCTCGCCGGGCGCGTCGAGGACCGCATCCGCCGTATGTCCCCGCTGCCGACGGAGGTGCGCCCCAGCACCCTGGGCGGCGCCGCGGTCCTGCGGGGCGCCCTGCTCACGGCCCGCGACCGCGCCCAGGACGAGCTGTTCCCGCGGGGACGCTGACGCGGATCGCGGCTACGCCGGCCGCGCGAGCTGACGCCGTACGAAGTCCAGCTTGTCGGGGTTCACCAGGACCCGGACATCCGTCACCAGCCCGTCGCGCAGGTCGAACGACAGCACCCCGACGAGCAGGTCGCCCGCCCACGCCACGAGCGCACTCGCGCCGTTGACCTCGGCCGGGGCGAACCGCAGATCCGTTCCCCAGCGCTGGAACGCCCCGATCGCCAGCCGGCCGACCTTCTCGCGCCCCTCGACCGGCCGCCGCGCCGCCGAGACCTTGCCGCCGCCGTCGGACCACCAGGTCGCGTCCTCGGCCAGCAGCTTCTCCAGGCCGGTCAGATCGCCGCCCCGGGCCGCCGACATGAACGACGCGACCAGCTCGTCCCGCCGCTCGGGCGCCGGTTCGAACCGCGACCGCTCCTCGCCCACCCGCCGCACCGCCCGCCGGTACAGCTGACGGACGTGGGACTCGGTCAGCTCCAGCACGCCGGCGATCTCCCGGTGGCCGTAACCGAAGGCCTCGCGCAGCACGTACACCGCCCGCTCGGCCGGAGTCAGCCGCTCCAGCAGCACCAGCATGGCCAGCGAGACGGCCTCCCGCTGCTCCGCCGACTCCAGCGGACCCAGCGTGCCGTCCGAGGTGACCACCGGCTCCGGCAGCCAGGTCCCGACATACCGCTCGCGCCGCGCCCGCGCCGAGGTCAGCCGGGTGAGGCAGAGGTTGGTGACGACCTTGGCGAGCCAGGCCGCCGGATGGTCGATCCCCCCGCGGTCGGCCCCGCTGAAGCGCAGGTAGGCGTCCTGGACCGCGTCCTCGGCCTCGTCCGCGGAGCCCAGCAGGCGATAGGCCAGACCGAACAGCCGCGGACGGTGGCTCTCGAACTCCTCGGCGATCGAGATGCTGGTGGTCATGGCTCTCACCCTGCCAGAACGCGGGCCGGCGAGGAGAGTTGGAGGCCCGGCGACGGGCAAGGGCCGTCGTCACCGCCGCCGGGCCGGTCTGCGGAGCCGTAAAGGACTAGACCAAAGCTTCCGGCATGCGGGGCGGGTTGAGAAGTCCAGTGACGCACCCTGTGAGCCACCCCACACCGTTCCCTCGTCTGGGCGTCGATCGGGCGTGGCACACTGGCTCTGTACCAGAAGCAGCGCACTCCGGGGTCGGTGAAAGTCCGAACCGGCGGTTACAGTCCGCGACCCGACCGCTTCCAGCGGCCGGTTGACCAGGTGAAATTCCTGGACCGACGGTTAAAGTCCGGATGGGAGGCAGTGCGCGGCGAGCGGGCACGCAGTGTGTGCGCGCCGCCGTACGTGGCTTCGCCCTCCACGGGCGGGTCCTGTCCGGCGTCGCCCCCGGTGTTCTCGCTCGTACGTTCTGTCGTCATCGACAGGCCCCGGAGTCCGTGCCCGAAAGAGGCAGGAGGACCCGGGAAGTGTTCACCGGAATCGTCGAAGAGCTGGGTGAGATCACCGCCGTCGAGGACCTCGGCGACTCCTGTCGTTTCCGGGTCCGCGGTCCCGTCGTCACCGAGGGCGCGAAGCACGGGGACTCCATCGCCGTCAACGGCGTCTGCCTCACCGTCGTCGACCACGAGGGCGACGAGTTCACCGCCGACGTCATGGCCGAGACCCTCAACCGCTCCAGCCTCGGCGCTCTCGCCGTCGCCTCCCGCGTCAACCTCGAACGCCCCACCGCGGTGGGCGCGCGCCTGGGCGGGCACATCGTGCAGGGGCACGTCGACGGCACCGGCGAGGTGCTGGAGCGCAAGCCCTCCGACAACTGGGAGATCATCAAGATCTCGCTGCCCGCGGACCTTTCGCGCTACGTCGTCGAGAAGGGCTCCATCACGGTCGACGGCATCAGCCTCACCGTCGTCGACGCCGGCCCCGACTACTTCACCGTCAGCCTCATCCCCACCACCCTCGCGCTGACCACGCTCGGCATCAAGCAGCCCGGCGACCCGGTCAACCTGGAAGTGGACGTCGTCGCCAAGTACGTCGAGCGGCTGCTCGCGAGCGGTCAGGGGGCGGCCAAGTGAACTGGCTGAACTCCGAGGCGTTCGTCCTGTTCGACCAGCACATCATCTGGTCCGACACGATCGGCAACATCCTCGGCCTGATCACCCTCGCCCTCGGCTGGCGGCGCTCGCTGCTGACCTGGCCGGTGCAGTTCCTCTCCGGCCTGATCCTCTTCGTCGCCTTCTACGGCCACCTCGCCGGCAGCGCCGGCAAGCAGGTCGTCGTCATGGTGGTCGCGCTGTACGGCTGGTGGCAGTGGAACCGCAACAAGGGGCGGGCCGAAGACGGCGGGGACGGTCACATCGCCCCGCGGTTCGCCACCTGGCGCGAGCGCGGCGCGATGATCGCCGCCGCCGCGGTCGGCACGGTCGCAGTCGCCCTGCTCTTCAAGGCCTACCCGTCCCTGTCCTGGGACCCCTGGCCGGACGCCTACATCTTCGTCGGCACCGTCGTCGCGATGTACGCCCAGGCGCGCGGCATGGTCGAGTTCTGGATCGCCTGGCTCCTGGTCGACCTGGTCGGCGTCCCCCTCAACTTCGCCAACGGCTACGCCTTCTCCGGCTTCGTCTACGTCATCTACGGCGCACTCGTCCTGTGGGGCATGCGCGACTGGTGGCTGCGCTCCCGCCGGACCCCGCAGCCCGTTCTGGAAGGAGCGCCGGCATGACCACGGCACCCGTTCTGTACCGCACGGACACCGTCGAGGACTTCTCGCTCGACCCGGTCGAGCAGGCCGTCGCCGACATCGCCGCCGGCCGGCCGATCGTGGTCGTCGACGACGAGGACCGCGAGAACGAGGGCGACCTCGTCATCGCCGCGGAGAAGGTCACCCCCGAGATCGTCGCGTTCATGATGAGCGAGTGCCGCGGCCTGATCTGCGCCCCCATGGAGGGCGAGGAACTGGACCGGCTCCAGCTGCCGCAGATGGTCGAGGACAACACCGAGTCGATGAAGACCGCCTTCACGGTCTCCGTCGACGCCTCCGCCGCGCACGGCGTCACCACCGGCATCTCCGCCGCCGACCGCGCCACCACGCTCCGGCTCCTGGCGGGCGGCGACGCCCAGCCGGCCGACTTCGTCCGCCCCGGCCACATCTTCCCGCTGCGCGCCCGGCCCGGCGGGGTACTGACCCGCAACGGCCACACCGAGGCCGCCGTCGACCTCGCCCGCCTCGCGGGTCTGCGTCCGGCCGGTGCGATCGTGGAGATCGCCGGCGAGGACGGCCGCATGCTGCGGCTGCCCGAGCTGATCCCCTTCGCCCGCAAGCACGGCCTGACGATCATCTCCATCGAGGACCTGATCGCCTACCGCCGCTCCGCCGAGCGCCCCGCCCCGCCCGCGCAGGCGGCGCCGGCCGCGGCGCCCGAGCCGGCCGTCCGCCGTGAGGCCGAGGTCCACCTGCCCACCCGGCTCGGCACGTTCACGGCGTACGGCTACCGCTCCACCGTCGACGGCGTCGAGCACGTGGCCCTCGTCCACGGCGACCTCGCCGACGGCGAGGACGTCCTGGTCCGCGTCCACTCCGAGTGCCTGACCGGTGACGTCTTCCACTCCCTGCGCTGCGACTGCGGCCCCCAGTTGGACGCCGCCCTGGAACGCATCCAGGCCGAGGGCCGGGGCGTCGTCGTCTACCTGCGCGGCCACGAGGGGCGCGGCATCGGCCTGCTGTCCAAGCTGCGCGCCTACGAGCTCCAGGAACGCGGCCGGGACACCCTCGACGCCAACCTCGAACTCGGTCTGCCCGCCGACGCCCGCGACTACGGCGCCGGCGCCCGCATCCTGACCGACCTCGGCGTGCGCAGCGTGCGCCTGATGACCAACAACCCCGACAAGACCGACGCGCTGCTGCGGCACGGCATCCAGGTCACCGGCCGCGAGCCGATGCCCGTGCAGGCGGGCGAGTACAACCTCCGCTACCTGCGCACCAAGCGGGACCGGATGGGACACGACCTGCCCTGGCTGGAGACGACCCCGGCCGGCGCGGCGACCACCTGCGGCAACCAGTAACCAGCACACCGAGGAGACTTCAGAACGTGAGCGGCAAGGGCGCACCGGAGCTGTCCGTACGCAACGTGGGCGACCTCAGGGTCGCCGTCATCGCGGCGCAGTGGCACGAGAAGGTGATGGACGGACTGGTGGACGGCGCCCTGCGCGCCCTGCACGACCTGGGCATCGACGAGCCGACCCTCTTGCGGGTCCCCGGCAGCTGGGAACTCCCGGTCGTCGCCAAGGTGCTGGCGGGCCGCGGCTACGACGCGATCGTCGCCCTCGGCGTCGTCATCCGCGGCGGCACGCCCCACTTCGACTACGTGTGCCAGGGCGTCACCCAGGGCCTGACCCAGGTCTCCGTGGACACCGGCGTCCCCGTCGGCTTCGGCGTGCTGACATGCGACACGGAGGAGCAGGCCCTGGACCGGGCCGGCCTCGCGGACTCCAGCGAGGACAAGGGGCACGAGGCGGTGACGGCGGCGGTGGCGACCGCGGCCACGCTGCGTTCAGTATCTGAACCATGGCGTTAGGGCGGGCGGCCCACCGCGTAGAGTGGGCGCCACCATGTCCAAGAAGACGTTCGAGGAGCTCTTCACCGAGCTCCAGCACAAGGCCGCCCACGGCGACCCCGCCACTTCCCGCACCGCAGAACTGGTCGGCAAGGGCGTCCATGCCATCGGCAAGAAGGTCGTCGAGGAGGCCGCCGAGGTCTGGATGGCCGCCGAGTACGAGGGCAAGGACGCGGCAGCCGAGGAGATCTCGCAGCTGCTGTACCACGTCCAGGTGATGATGGTCGCCCGCGGGATCTCCCTGGACGACGTCTACGCCCACCTGTGAACCACCCGCCGCACCACCCCCTTCAGAGCAAAGGAAGCCGACCTCATGCTGCGCATCGCCGTCCCCAACAAGGGTTCGCTCTCAGGCCCTGCGGCGGAGATGCTGCATGAGGCCGGCTACCGGCAGCGCCGCGAGTCCAAGGAACTGCGGATCGTCGACCCGGCCAACGAGGTCGAGTTCTTCTACCTCCGCCCCCGCGACATCGCCATCTACGTCTCCTCCGGCCGGCTCGACATCGGCATCACCGGCCGCGACCTGCTGATCGACTCCGGCGCCGACGCCGAGGAGATCCTGGCGCTGGGCTTCGCCCGCTCCACCTTCCGCTTCGCGGCCAAGCCCGGCACGGCGAGCGGCGTCGAGGACCTCAAGGGCCGCACCGTCGCCACCTCCTACGAGGGCATCGTCGAGGGCCACCTCGCCGAGCACGGCGTCGACGCCTCCGTCGTCCACCTCGACGGCGCCGTCGAGACCGCCATCGAACTCGGCGTCGCCGAGGTCATCGCCGACGTCGTCGAGACCGGCACCAGCCTGCGCAACGCGGGCCTGGAGGTCTTCGGCGAGCCGATCATGAAGTCCGAGGCCGTCGTCGTCCGCCGCACCGGCGCGGACGCCGAGGAGCCCAAGGTGCAGCAGTTCCTGCGCCGGCTCCAGGGTGTCCTGGTGGCGCGGACGTACGTGATGATGGACTACGACTGCCGCGTCGAGCAGCTGGAGCGGGCCGTCGCCCTGACCCCGGGCCTGGAGTCCCCGACGATCTCCCCGCTGCACAACGAGGGCTGGGTCGCCGTCCGCGCCATGGTGCCGACCAAGGAGGCCCAGCGCATCATGGACGACCTGTACGAGATCGGCGCCCGGGCGATCCTGACCACGGCCATCCACGCCTGCCGTCTCTGAGGGACCGTACGAGATGTCCGACCTGCCCCCGCTCCCCGTCACCTTCCGGCCGGGCCGCACCCGGGCCGTGCTGCTCACCGGCGGCGTCGCGATCTTCGCGGTGATCACCGCCATCGCGCTGCTCCTGGAGCAGCTCAGCACCGGCGAGCGGCTCAGCTTCATCCTCACCGGAGCGATCCTCTTCGGTGTGCTGGCACTGCTCGCCCGGGTCAAGGTGGTCGCCGACGAGACGGGCGTCACCGTCGTCAACATCGCCAGCAGGCGGCACCTGGAGTGGGCCGAGATCCTCCATGTGAACCTGCGTCCCGGCGACCCCTGGGTGTTCCTCAACCTCAGCGACGGCACCAGCCTGCCCGCGCTCGGCATCCAGCCCGGCATCGCCAGGGAGCGGGCCGTCGCCGACGCCCGCACCCTGCGGGCGCTCGCCGAGGCCCGCTCGACAAGGGATCTGCCGTAGAGCCCCTTGTCTTGATTAATCTGTTGGCGGAGGCGTTTACGTCGCGCCTCCGCCGCCGGTGGTCCCGCCGGACACCGGCTGCCCCTGCTACCCGAGGAGTGACTCCCTCCAGCGATGGACGGATCGTCCTGTAGTACCTGCGCCGCCCCCTCACGCCATGGCGAGGCGGCGGCATCATGACCACCCCGCTACTGCTCCTCGGAGCAGCCCTCCTGCTGATCCTCGCCAACGGCTTCTTCGTGGCCGCCGAGTTCGGCCTGGTCACCGTCGAGACGACGGACGTCGAGAAGGCCGCGGCCGAGGGCGACAAACGCGCCCGTACCGTCGCCGAGTCGCTGCGGGAGCTGTCCTTCCAGCTCTCCGGCACCCAGCTCGGCATCACCATCACCTCCCTCGTCGTCGGCATGCTCGCCGAACCGGCCCTCGCCCGGCTGCTGCACGGCCCGTTCCGGGCGGTCGGCGTCCCCGAGGGCGCGGTCTCCGGCATCGCGGTCGTCGTCGGCATGCTGCTGGCCTCGGCCGTGCAGATGGTGATCGGCGAGCTCGTGCCCAAGAACTGGGCGGTGTCCAAGCCGCTGCAGGTCGCCCGGTTCGTGGCCGGCCCGCAGCACGCCTTCGCCCGCCTGTTCCGCCCGGTCATCGCCGCGCTGAACGCCGTCGCCAACCGCCTGGTCCGCGCCCTCGGCGTGGAGCCCGCCGAGGAGCTGGCCTCCGCCCGCACACCGGGCGAGCTGGTCTCCCTGGCCCGGCACTCCGCGCAGGCCGGCGCCCTGGAACAGGACACCGCCGACCTCTTCGTGCGCACCCTGTCCCTCGGCGAGCTGACCGCGCAGCACGTGATGACCCCGCGGGTGAAGGTCAGCGCCCTGCAGTCGTCGGCCACCGCCGAGGACGTGGTCAACCTGACCCGCGCCACCGGGCTGTCCCGCTTCCCCGTCTACCGGGAGAAGATCGACGAGATCGTCGGCATGGTCCACCTCAAGGACGCCCTCGCGGTCCCCGCGCCGGAACGCCTGCGCACCCCGGTCGGCGAGATCGCCCGTCCGGCGCTGCTCGTCCCCGAGACCCTGCCCGTCCAGCCCCTGCTCGGCCGGCTGCGCAGCGAGCAGCCCATCGCGGTCGTCGTCGACGAGTACGGCGGCACGGCCGGCGTGGTCACCCTGGAGGACATCGTCGAGGAACTCGTCGGCGAGGTCCGCGACGAGCACGACGGGCAGGACCTGCCCGAACTCGCCGCCGCCCCGCCGGAGGACGGCCGCCCCGCCTGGGACGCCGACGGCAGCTGCCGCGTCGACATCCTCCAGCGCATCGGCCTCGACGTGCCCGAGGGCCCGTACGAGACCGTCGCCGGGCTCGTCGCCGACCTGCTCGGCCGGATCCCGGCCGTCGGCGACAGGGCCGAACTGCCCGGCTGGCGGCTGACCGTGCGCCGCGTCGGGCACTACCGCGCCGAGCGCGTGCGGCTGGTGCGGACCGGACCGGTCGTGGAGGTCGCCCGATGAGCCTGCTCCAACTCCTCTTCGCCGGCCTGCTGGTGCTCGCCAACGGCTTCTTCGTCGGCGCCGAGTTCGCGCTGGTCTCCGTGCGCCGCAGCCAGATCGAACCGCTCGGCACCGCGCGCGCCCGCCAGGTCCTCTACGGCCTCGAACGGCTGCCCCAGATGATGGCCGCGGCCCAGTTCGGCATCACGGTCTGCTCCCTCACCCTCGGCGCGGTCGCCGAGCCGACGGTCGCGCACCTGCTGGAGCCGGTCTTCGAGTGGATCCACCTGCCGGACGGCATGATCCACCCCCTCGGCTATGTGATCGCCCTCGTCGCCGTGGTCTTCTTCCACCTGGTGATCGGCGAGATGGTGCCGAAGAACCTGGCGATGGCCGCCCCGGAGAAGGCCGCGCTGTGGCTCAGCCCCGGCCTGGTCGCCTTCGCCCGCCTGTGCAAGCCCATCACCGTCGCCCTCGGCGCCTGCGCCCAGGGCATCCTGCGGCTGTTCCGGGTGGAGCCGAAGGACGAGGTGGAGGCCGTCTTCACCAGCGAGCAGCTCAACCGGCTGGTGGAGGACTCCGGGCAGGCCGGTCTCCTCGACCCCGAGGAGCAGGAGCGCCTGGAGGACGCCCTGGAGCTGGGTTCCCGCCCGGTGACGGACGTCCTGCTGGGCCGTGAGTCGCTCATCACGGTCAGTCCCTCGGTCACCCCGGGCGAGATCGTCGACCTCACCGCCCGCACCGGCTACTCCCGCTTCCCGGTCGCCGCGCAGGGCGGCGCCTTCATGGGCTACCTGCACGTCAAGGACGTACTCGACCTGGAGGACTCCGACCGGGCGGTGCCGCAGCAGCTGTGGCGCCCGATGACGACCCTCCGCGCCGACCTCCCCCTCGACGACGCGCTCACGGTCATGCGCCGCGCCGCGACCCACCTGGCCCAGGTGGCGGACGGCACGGGCCGGGTGCTGGGCCTGGTCGCCCTGGAGGACGTCCTGGAACTCCTGGTGGGCGAGGTGACGGACCCGGCACACCGGGAGACGACACCGCAGCCCCGCCTGGCGGAGGCGAAGGAGACGGTGGCGAGCTGACGCCGGGGCCCCGCGCCCCCCGGGGGCGCGGGGCCGTGTCGACGCGCGGTCCTCACAGCGCCGACGGGTCCTGCGGTCCCCGTCCCGACAGCACTTCCCCGTACGCCTGCATCAGATCGGGCAGCCGCAACGTCGACAGGTCGTCCCGCGACAGCACCCCGGGATACGCCGACAACCGCAGGTCCCGGTACGCGCAGCTCTTCTCGTACAACGTGCGCAGGAACCGCCCGTTGCCCAGCTCGTCGATCCACCCCTGGTCCACCACGTGCCCGGCGATGGACCGCAGTTCGTCCAGGGCCTCCTCGTCCCACACGTCCCCGTTCTCCGCGGCCAGCACCTCGCCGATCGCGGTGAGTTCGAGCGGCCGGTAGGACGGGAAGTCGACCCGGGTGGTGAAGCGCGAGGACAGTCCGGGGTTGGCGGCGAGGAGCCGGTCCATGCCCTCCGGGTAGCCGGCCAGGATCACCACCAGGTGGTCCCGGTTGTCCTCGGCCCGCTTCAGCAGCACCTGCAACGCCTCGTCCCCGTACGCGTCCCCCTTGCCGTAACCGGAGTTGGACAGCGAGTACGCCTCGTCGACGAAGAGCACGCCGCCGATCGCGGAGTCGATCAGCTCGTTGGCCTTCACGGCCGTCTGGCCCAGGTACTCGCCGACCAGGTCGGCCCGCTGGGCCTCCACCAGATGGTCGCCGCCGAGCAGGCCGAGGGCGTAGAAGACGCGGCCGAGGATGCGGGCGACCGTGGTCTTGCCGGTGCCGGAGGGGCCGGAGAACACGAAGTGCCGTTTGGGCGGCTGGACCGGCAGGCCCTGACCGGCGCGCAGCCGCGCCATGTTCAGCTGCGCCGACAACGCCTTCACCTGTCGCTTCACCGGCTCCAGGCCGACCATGCGCTCCAGTTCGGCGAGCGCCTCCTCGAGTAACGCGGGGTCGGTGGGGCCCGTCGGCAGGGGTGACGTCACCGCGCTCTTCTCGCGGACCGCCGGGTCGATCACCGAGGGCATCGGGCCGACCGGCGGCAGGTCGGGCTCGGGCAGCCGCAGGTCGCGGCCCTCCATGCCGAACAGCGGATCGAGGGTGTCGGGTCCCTCCAGCGCGTCCTGGCCGCCGGTCAGCGCGATCGCGGCGAGGTCGGCGGAGTCGTCGTACCCGTCGCCCTCGGCGATCGCCGCGAGCCGGGCCGAGGTGTCCATGAAGGCGGGGTCGACGCGGTGCACGGCCCGGTAGAGGGGGAGCGCGGCGGCGGACCGGCCGGTGCCCTCGTGGGCGCGCGCCAGCCAGTAGCGCAGCTCCTTGCGCTGCGGCTGTTCGCTGCGGCAGCGCATCAGCGCGGCGGACAGCAGCGGTTCGGCCTGGCCGTACATCTCCAGGCGCACCCGGGCCATCCCGCCGAACAGGCCCGCCTCGATGCCCAGCAGCGGATCGTCGATCAGCGGGTCGGTGTGGCGTACGAGCTGTTCCCAGTCCTTGACCAGGTAGGCGCGGCAGGCGTGCAGGAAGCGGACCTGGTGGTCGGTGTCCACGGGCGGCAGCCCCGCCAACGCCCGGTCCAGCTCGGGGACATGGCGGCCGTCGAGCCAGTGGGAGGCGTGCGCGAGCAGCAGGTCGCGGGGGGTCTCCAGCACCGGCTGCACCCACCAGCCCAGCCAGTACCAGGAGTTGAGGGCGCGGCGGTGCCGGGCGCGCTGCTCGCCGAAGCGGTCCCGGTGCCGGAACATCCGCAGCAGCGCGGTCGTCGTGTCCACGCGCAGCGCGTGCAGCCCGAGCCAGCCGTCGGCCATCCCGGGGTCCATCCGCACCGCGGCCCGGAACTCCTCCTCCGCCTGCGGATAGGCCCCCATGGTGTACGCGTCCACACCTCGCAGCCAGGCGAGGTCGGCCGGGGCCTCGGGGCCCCGCGTGCCGAAGTCCATCACGTCCCCCACAACCGTGCCCCCGTCGGTTGGCCTCCGGGTGGTCACCCGTCGGCCGCCTTGATCGAACCGCCGTGCCGCGGACCGGAGTTGCGGTGCGCGCAGCCGAACGAAGGTCGCACCGAGGGCATCGTACCTGCGGGGGTGTCGCCCGCCGAAGGGTGCCGCACAGGCGGTTTGGCGAGGTGGGAGCGGATGAGACCCGACCGGGACGGTGACCGAGGGTGAGCGAATCGTGCCGCGCAGCGTCCGGAAAGGCGGGGGAGGGCAGAACGAAGCCCCCGATCACGGGGGAACAACCGGGGGCTTCGCGTCTGCAGGGCGGCCTCGATCGACCGCACATTGAGAACGTAAGACCTGTACGGCCCCCCGGTCAAGCCGAGTTGAGGCACTCCGGGAAGTTCCCCGGCGGCGATCTTCACAAGTTCAGCACATAGCCGCCGGTCCGTCACCGTGCGTGAGCGACTGGTCCGGTCCAACCGTGTGCACAGGCCCCGGAAACACCTCGTATCCCTTCTCCAACTGCCGTACCAGCAAGTCCGCGTGCGGTCTCGACGGATCCTCGGCGAAGTGCCGGCGCTCCGCCGCGACCCACCCGTCCCAGAACTCCCGCAGTTCCTCCCCGTCCCGCGACCGCCCGCGCGCCCACGCCGCCTCGTCCGGCAGCTCCATCCACAGCAGCCGGGCCAGATGCGGCCGGAGCGCCCGGCGGCCGGCGCCGACGCCCTCGACGACGATCACCGGGGCGGGCGGCAGCGGCCGGGGTGCCGTGAAGCGGCGGGCACTCCAGTCGTAGGGGGTGTAGTGGGCGGTCTCGCCGCGGGTGAGCGGTGCGATCGCCTGGGTCAGCAGCCGGCCGGTCCAGGCGAACGGCTCGTCGTGGCTGGCGATGTCGTCGAGGTGCAGCACCGGCGCGTCCTCCAGCGCGCGGGCCAGCCGTCCGGCGAACGTGGACTTTCCGGAGCCGGCGTGCCCGTCGACCCCGATCAGGCGGACGGGTCCGCAGGACGGGGGCAGGCGGCGCAGCCGGCGTGCGAGGTCGTGAATGGCCGTTCCTCGGGGAGGGGGTGTGCGTATTCGACGGGGACATTCTAGTGGTGGCGGAAAACGGGACGTATGGATGCACACGGAAAATGGTTCCCCGTTAAACCAATCGGCCATGTCGAAAACCGCGTTCCGCTTGCCCGCGCCAGTGAGTAAGGTGCCAGGTGCACAACTGCCAGGCGCACGTACGGGGGTGGACAGGAGCAGATGGCCGCGGGCTTATTCGAAGGGCAGTATGTGTGGCACCCGGCGGCCGACGACCGTGTCCTCGCGAGCGTGTGCGTCGACGTCCGCGCGGGACGCTGCGCGAGCGCCCAGGAAGCCCTCGCCGAAACCCGCGGCGACTTCGCGCTGCGCGCCCACCGCTCCCTGGTGCTGGCCTCCGAGGCCGCCGACTCCGACCTCGTCGAGCGCTGGCTGGCGGAGGAACCGAGCCCCGAGGCCGCGCTGATGTGGGCGCGGGTGGCCGTGCTGCGGGCGCTGCGCGCGGCCGACGCGCGCGACGAGCGGGCCGGGGCGCTGGAGCGGATCGCCCTCGCCGCCTGTGACCGGGCCTCCGCCGCGGCCCCGGCCGATCCCACGCCCTGGACGGCCCGGCTGGCGATGGCCCGGCTGCACCGGCTGCGCGACCCGGCCCCGCGTGGCCTGCTCACCGCACCGCCCGGCCCGTGGCGGCTGTTCGCCCACGTCCTGTCCCTCGACCCCTGGCACCGCGAAGCCCACCACCGCTTCCTGGCCTGCTTCTTCACCCGCCACGGCGGCTCCGTCACCGCCGCCTGGGACGTCGCCGCCTTCCTCGCCCAGCGGGCCCCGGCCGACTCCGCGCTGCGCCTGCTGCCGCTGGTCGCCCTCGTGGAGGGCGTCGAGAGCCGCAACCCGCACCAACTGCTCGCCGACCGCGTCTGGGAACAGCCGCAGTGGCGCTCCACCGCCCTCGCGGTCTACCGCAACTGGCTGCCCACGGTGCCCGGTCACCGCTTCACCCCCGTCCTCGACCTCGCCTACCTCGCCCACGCCCTGGTCATGGGCGAGCAGCGGTTCGAGGCCCGCGCGGTCCTCACGGCGATGGGGCCGTACGCCTCGCGGATGCCCTGGAGCGCCTTCGGCGACCCGCAGGAGCAGCTCTCCCGCGCCCGCCGCGCCTGCGGCCTGCCCGTTCCCCACCGAGAGAAAGGCCGGTAAGTGTCCGACCCGACCACGCTCGACGACGACGCCACCCTGCACGCGATGGGGTATCCGAGAAAACTCACCCGTCGTTTCAAGGCGTTCGACAATTTCGCCATTTCCTTCACCATCATCAACGTCATCTCGGGCATCTTCTCGGGTTTCGGATACGGCATGAACGCCGGAGGTCCGCGCATTCTCGTGTTCGGCTGGATCGGCGTCTGCGTCATGGTGCTGTTCGTCGGCGCCGCGATGGCGGAGGTCGCCTCGGCCTATCCGACGAGCGGCGCCCTGTATTTCTCCGCAGGGAAACTCGCCCGGCGGCACAAGGGCGCCTGGTCCTGGTACACGGGCTGGCTGAACTTCGTCGGCCAGATCGGCGGCACCGCCGCCACGGGCTACGCCGCGGCCACGTTCGTCCAGGCCCTCATCGCCCTGCAGTGGTCCTCGTACGTGCCCACCGCCCACCAGACGGTGCTGTTCACGGCCGTGATCATCGTGCTGCAGGGGCTCGCCAACACCTACACCGTGCAGTTGGTGGCCCTGCTCAACCGGATCTCCGTGTGGTGGCTGCTGATCGGGCTCGTGGTGATCGTCGGCGCCCTGACCGTGGGACCCGACCAGCACCAGTCGGCTTCCTTCGTCACGCACTTCGCGAACAACACCGGTTTCACCAGCGGCCTTTACGGCGGGATGCTGGGCCTGCTCGTCACCAGCTGGACGTTCACCGGCTTCGACGGCAGCTTCCACATGTCCGAGGAAACGGTGCGGGCCACGGTGAACGCGCCGAAGGGCATCGTCCGCGCGATCGGCTACTCGGCCCTCACCGGCCTGATCCTCATGCTCGCCCTCGTCTACGCCATTCGCGACTACGACGAGGTGGCGAGCGCCTCGGCCCCGCCCGTGCAGATCCTCATCGACGGCCTCGGCCTCGGCACCGCCAAGGTGCTGCTGCTGATCGTGATCGGCGCGATGCTCTTCTGCGGACTGGCCAACCTCACCAGCAACACCCGGCAGATCTTCGCCTTCTCCCGGGACGGCGCCATGCCGGGCTCGCGCTGGTGGCACTCGGTCTCGCCGCGCACCCGCACACCCGTCAAGGCGGTCTGGCTCGCGGTCGCCTGCTCGCTGGCCCTGGTCCTGCCCGGCTGGTGGTCGCACACGGCGTTCACCGCCATCGTCAGCGTCAACGTCGTCGGCCTCTTCCTCGCCTACGCCGTGCCGATCCTGCTCCGGCTGCGCCTGGGTGACGACTTCCGACCCGGTCCCTGGCAGCTGGGGCGCTGGAGCCGGCCCGTCGGCGCGGTCGCGGTCACCTGGATCCTGTTGAGCAGCGTGCTGTTCATGCTCCCGCAGGCATCCCCGATCACCGTCGACTCCTTCAACTACGCGCCCGTCGCGCTGGCCGTCGTCCTGGTCGTCGCCACGGTGTGGTGGTTCGCCACCGCCCGCCGCCGTTTCCGGGGACCGGTCAGCTACGGCCGTCCCGACGAGGTCGCCGCGATGGACCTGGTCTGACCGCCGGCGCCGGAGCGGATCTCGCGGCGGCGGGATCCGGGCCCCGCAGGTCATGCCAGTGGACCAGACCAATATTGGCGGGCGTGGCATGGGCCGAAGTGCTGGCCGGGACCCGCCGCGTATGGCCATAGTTGGCGCACAACCGTGCAGCGCGTCCGTGCATGGGATCCGCCCCGACTCGATCACCTGGGGGTCAACCCACCCATGAGCAGAGCCGAACAGCCGTCCCGCAGAACCCTCCTGGCCGCCGCGGTCGCGGCGGCGGTCACCGGCCCCGTGGTCGCCGCCGGCGCGGCCGAGGCCGCGGACCCGTCGGACCCGGCCGACACCGCCGTGGCCCCGGTCCGCCTGGTCGACAACCACGACTGGACCACGTACACCGACTGGCGCGGCGGCACCGCGCAGGGCGTCCGCCCCGTCGCCGGCGCCCGCCCCGGCGTGGTGATCGCCACCCCGGCCGGTACGACCGACTACACCGACCTGCACACCGGCACGACCGCGAGCTGGGAGTACGCGACCTGGACGTCCCCCGTCCACCGCCTCTCGGTGCCGTCCACCGAGGCGATCGCCCACTGGAACGCGCACACCCCGGCCGGCACCTGGCTCCAGGTCGAGCTCCACGGCACCTACTCCGACGGCACGGACACCCCCTGGTACGTGATGGGCCGCTGGGCGGCCGGCGACCAGGACATCAAGCGGACCTCGGTCGACGACCAGACCGACGGCAAGAGCACCATCTGGACCGACACCTTCGCCATCGACGACGCCACGACCAGCCTGCGCCTGGTGTCGTACCGCCTGCGTCTGACCCTCTACCGCAAGCCGGGCACCAAGCTCACGCCCACCGTCTGGCGGCTGGGCGCGATGGGCTCCGACATCCCGGACCGCTTCACCGTCCCGGCCTCCACGCCGGGCCTGGCCCGGGAACTGCCCGTCCCGCGGTACTCGCAGGAGATCCACAAGGGCCAGTACCCGGAGTACGACAACGGCGGCGAGGCCTGGTGCAGCCCCACCTCCTCGCAGATGATCATCGAGTACTGGGGCGGCCGGCTCACCCCCGAACAACTGGCCTGGGTGGACCCGTCCTACGCCGACCCCCAGGTCGACCACGCGGCCCGCTTCACCTACGACTACCAGTACGAGGGCTGCGGCAACTGGCCGTTCAACGCCGCGTACGCGGCCACGTTCGACGGTCTGCAGGGTGTGGTTACCCGGCTCGCCTCGCTCACCGACCTGGAGACGCTGATCGCGGCCGGCATCCCGGCCATAACGTCCCAGTCCTTCCTGGCCAGCGAGCTCACCGGCGCGGGCTACGGCACCTCCGGACACCTGATGACCGTCATCGGCTTCACCGAGGCCGGCGACGTGATCGCCAACGACCCGGCCTCGCCGAGCGACGAGGCGGTGCGACGGGTGTACCTGCGCCGGGAGTTCGAGAACATCTGGCTCAGGACCAAGCGGTACAACGCCTCCGGCAAGGTGGTCTCCGGCACCGGCGGCGTCTGCTACCTGTACTTCCCGGCCCACCCGACGCCGCGCCAGCGCAGGGCGCTCGCGGCGGTCGGCGTGTGCTGATCCGGCAGCCGGCGCGGACGGGAAGGGCTCCGGGGGCACCGGGGGCCTTCCCGCGCCGGACCTGTGAGCGGCGGGAACCGTGCGGGGCGCGGCCTGTGAGCAAGGTCTCTGCCGCGAACGGCGCTCAGGGTGGCAAGGTGGACGGCACGGTGGGGGGAGTCCACCCAGTACGTCCGACATCAGCGAGAAGCCATGACTGCACACTCCGCCACCGCCGCCCGCGCCCGCACCGGCGGCCCCAAGGACGACGGCCCGAAGTACCTGGAGCACGCCCTCGGCTGGACCCTCGTCGTGGTGATCGCGATGTTCGTCACCCAGCTCGGCCTGATGTGACCTGACCCATACTTGACCTGACATACTGCGGACACCCCCGCAGCCCGTTGGAGACCAGGGTCGAAATTGAATATCAGCCAGCAGAGCGACGCCGTGCGCCCACGCGCGCGCGGTACCGAACGCTCGGTCGCGCGCCGTGCCGAACTCATCGCCATCGGGCGGAAGTTGTTCGCTGACACGTCCTACGACGCGCTCTCCATGGACGACATCGCCCGCCAGGCGCATGTCGCCAAGGGGCTGATCTACTACTACTTCCAGTCCAAGCGCGGCTACTACCTGGCGATCATCCAGGACTCCGTCACCGACCTGGTCACCTACGCGGCGAGCGGCCTCGAACTGGAGCAGGACGAGGACCGGTTGCAGCGGGTGCACAGCACCATGGAGGGCTACCTCCGCTTCGCCGAGCACAACCAGGCCGCCTTCCGCACGATCGTCAGCGGCGGCGTCGGCTTCGACGCCGAGGTGCACGCCATACGGGACGGGGTGCGTGAGGCGATCGTGGCGACCATCGCCGAGGGCGCCTACGGCCGTACCGACATCGCCCCGGTGGCCCGCATGGGCCTGCTCGCCTGGGTGTGCAGCGTCGAAGGGGCCACGCTCGCCTGGATCGACAGCTCGGAACTGTCCCGGGAGAGCATGCGCGAACTCCTGGTCAAGATGCTCGGCGGCACCCTGCGCGCGATAGAGGAGATCGACCCCGACTACCGCGCACCGACCCCGGCCCGCCGCGACTCCTGAAACGCGAGCGGCGTCCTTCAGACGTATCCCGGACGTCCCCCGGGCGTACCTCGAACGTCCCTTGGGCATGGCGCGGGCATCCTGCGGGCGTGCGCGGAACGTTCTCCAGACGGGCCCCGAGCGTGCCCGAGGCGCGCTCAGCCGTCCTCCGGGCATGTCCCGCGCGGGCCCGAGGCGGGCTCGGACGTCCTTCGGGCATGTCCCGCGCGGGCCCGGGGTGTGCTCGGACGTCCTTCGGGCATGTCCCGCGCGGGCCCGGGGTGTGCTCGGACGTCCTTCGGGCATGTCCCCGACCAGTCCGAGGCGTGCTCGGACGTCCTCCAGGAAGCCTGTCTCCGGCCTGCCCCCTGCGTGCTTCGGGCGTCCTTCACGCGTGCCCGGCCGTGCTCCGAGCGTGCTGCCGTTTCGGGCGGTACGATTTCCTGAAGTAAGCGGTCGTTAACTGGTGACGCGATGCCGCCGATCGGGCATACTCACTGCGCACAGCCGCTGGTCAGCAGCCTCCGAGACCCGGAGGCGCGGCCTTGGCTGGGCCAGCAGAAGACCCGGCGGCGCCGCCCCACCCCCGGCGAACGTCCGCCCGCGCCCCGAAAGGGAGGAGAGCGTCGCCATGCCCGACCGCGCCCCGCAGCCGGTGGACCGGCAACTGCCCACGGACGAGGCCCGGGACCTGATCTCGCTGGTCCGCGACATCGCGCAGCACGAGATCGCCCCGAAGGCGTCCGAGGAAGAGGACGCCGGACGCTTCCCCCGCGAGGTCTTCACCCTCCTGTCGGCGTCGGGACTGCTCGGCCTGCCGTACGACTCCGAGTACGGCGGCGGAGACCAGCCCTACGAGGTCTACCTCCAGGTCCTCGAAGAGTTCGCCGCGGCCCGGCTCACCGTCGGCCTCGGCGTCAGCGTCCACACCCTGGCCTCCTACGCGCTCGCCGCCTACGGCACCAAGGAACAGCAGGTCGACCAGCTGCCCGCGATGCTCGGCGGCGGTCTGCTGGGCGCCTACTGCCTCTCCGAACCGTCCTCCGGATCCGACGCCGCCTCCCTGCGCACCAGGGCCGTGCGCGACGGCGACGACTGGGTGATCACCGGCAGCAAGTCCTGGATCACCCACGGCGGCGTCGCCGACTTCTACACCGTCATGGCGCGCACCGGCGAGGAGGGCCCGCGCGGCATCACCGCCTTCCTGGTCCCGGGCGACGCCGAGGGCCTGAGCGCCGCCGCGCCCGAGAAGAAGATGGGCATGAAGGGCTCGCCCACCGCCCAGGTCCACTTCGACGGCGTGCGCGTCGGCGACGACCGGCGCATCGGCGAGGAGGGCCAGGGCTTCGCGATCGCCCTGGCCTCGCTCGACTCCGGCCGGCTCGGCATCGCCGCCTGCGCCATCGGCCTCGCCCAGGCGGCGCTCGACGAGGCCGTAGCCTACGCCACCGGGCGCCGGCAGTTCGGCCGGCCCATCGCCGACTTCCAGGGCCTGCGCTTCATGCTCGCCGACATGGCGACCCAGATCGAGGCGGGCCGCGCGCTGTACCTGGCGGCGGCGCGCCTGCGGGACGCCGGGCGGCCGTTCGCCAAGCAGGCGGCCATGGCGAAGCTGCACTGCACCGACACGGCGATGCGGGTGACCACCGACGCCGTGCAGGTCCTCGGCGGGTACGGCTACACGGCCGACTTCCCGGTGGAGCGCTACATGCGCGAGGCCAAGGTCCTGCAGATCGTCGAGGGCACCAACCAGATCCAGCGGATGGTCATCGCCCGTCATGTGGCGGGACCGGAGACGCGCTGAACTGGCCGGGTCTGACCTGCGGCGCCGCGAGCCGGGCCCACTCCGGGTCGTGGCGCCCCGGCAGGGTGCGGCCGCGGTCGGCCCAGGCGCGCAGCAGGTCCTGGTAGATCGGCGGATCGTGCGGCGGAACGAACGGAACCGTTCCTGCGGGCGGCGGTACGAAGAACCGGCGGGTGGCCTGGTACATCGGGGTCATACCCGGGCAACGCGGCGGCGGCCGGACAGGTCACCGCCGAGGACGTTCGAGCGTGAGTTCACGGACGTCCGCCCCCGTGTCTGGCCACCGCCGGCCGTCTGACATACCGTCAGCCCAGCCGTCCCCAGGGAGGTGTGGCGTGGCCGACGACCGTCCCGTACCGCTCGACGAGTACCCCGTGCACCAGGTGCCGCTGTCCATGAAGC
Source organism: Streptomyces sp. 7R007 (assembly GCF_054850255.1). NCBI lineage: Bacteria > Bacillati > Actinomycetota > Actinomycetes > Kitasatosporales > Streptomycetaceae > Streptomyces > Streptomyces sp. 7R007. Next base: position 139,126 of record NZ_JBTWMV010000018.1, read on the forward strand.
ACGTGGCCACGGGGGACCGCAACGCCTACGACCGCTGCATCTTCCACGTCTTCGACCACGACGGCCGGGCCCTGCTCATCCTGGGCCTCGGCGTCTACCCGAACCTCGGGGTGATCGACGCCTACGCCACCCTGCGCACCGGCGAGGTGCTGCACGCGGTGCGCGCCTCGGACGCCCTCGGCGAGGACCGCACCCGCCTCGCCGTCGGCCCGCTGCGCATCGACGTCGAGGAGCCGCTGCGCCGGCTGCGCCTGCGCTGCGCGGACGACCTGCTGGCGTACGACCTCGTCTGGAGCGCCGGCTTCCCCGCCCTGTGGGAGCCCCACCACCTCCAGCGCCGGGGCGACCGGCTCACGCTGGAGGGGCGGCGGTTCGTGCAGGCCGGGAGCGTGACCGGCGTGATCCGCGCGGGCGGCGAGGAGTTCCGGGTCACGGCGGGCGCGTGGACCGGCACCCGCGACCGCAGCTGGGGCGTGCGGCCCGTACCGGGGGAGGACGGCGGCCGGTTCGCCGAGGAGCACCCCACCGAGGGCTTCCACTGGATCTGGTGCCCCGTCCGCTTCGAGGACCGGTTCCTCATGGTGATCGTCCAGGAGGACGCCGACGGGCACCGCTCCCTCAACGACGCCACCCTCGTCCGCCCCGGCCACCGCGACCGCCAACTCGGCTGGCCCCAGCCCGAGATCACCTACCGCTCCGGCACCCGCCATCCCGAGCGCGCCCTGATCCACCTCGGCGACATCCGCAAGCCCCGGCTGCTGGAGGCCGAGGTCCTCACCTCCTCCCCGCTCGCCCTCGGCGCCGGCTACCCGCCTGCCGACGACTGGCAGCACGGCACCTGGCAGGGGCGCGGCTGGACCAACCGGCGCACCTACGACCTCACCGAGCCCCACCCGTCGGCCTCCTACGGCGTCACCGACCACGCCGCCCGCTTCCGGCTGGACGGGCAGGTCGGCCACGGCATCTTCGAGCACGGCTCGTTCGGGCGGCACGACCCGAGCGGGTTCACGGACTTCGCGTCGGCAGCGCCGTGAGGGGGTGGGCGACATGGCCACGGCACCCCGCCCCCGCACCACCACACGCGACCCCGGCGAGATCGCCCACCGCCTCACCGCTTGGCTCGGCACCCGCTTGCCCGGCGCCCGGGCGACCGGCGTCACCGTCCCCGCCGCCAACGGCATGTCCAGCGAGACCCTGCTCTTCGACATCGAGCACCCCGAACCACCCGTGCGGGCCTGCGCGTTGCGGCTGGCGGCGGACCCGGCGGCGTACACGGTGTTCCCGGTGTACGACATGCCGCGCCAGTACAGCACCATGCGCCTGGTCGCCGAACACTCCGACCTGCCCGTGCCGAAGGTGCTGTGGCTGGAGGAGGACCCCGGCCCGCTCGGCGCGCCGTTCTTCGTGATGGAACGCGTCGACGGGCGCGTGCCGCCGGACGTCATGCCGTACACCTACGAGGGCAACTGGCTGCACGCGGCGAGCGACGAGGAACGCGAGCGGCTGGAGGCGGCGTCGGTCGGGCTGTTGGCCCGGCTGCACGACCAAGTGCCCGTACGGGAAGCGGAGTTCCTCGCGCTGCCGGGGGAGGGCGACGCCCTGCGCCGCCACGTCACGGCCCAACGCGCCTACTACGCATGGGTCGTCGACGGGCGGCCCCGCTCACCGCTCATCGAGGCCGCCTTCGACCGCCTGGAGGAGCGGTGGCCGAGCGATCCGGGCGAGCCGGTGCTCAACTGGGGCGACGCGCGCATCGGGAACGTCGTCTACGACGGCTTCACACCCGCCGCCGTCCTCGACTGGGAGATGGCGGCCCTGGCCCCGCGCGAGGTCGACCTCGGCTGGACCGTCTACCTGCACCGCTTCTTCCAGGACCTCACGGTCGCCTTCGGCCAGCGCGGCCTGCCGGACTTCCTGCGCCGCGACCGCGTCGAGGCCCGCTACGCCGAACTCACCGGTCACACCCCGCGCGACATGGACTTCCACACCCTCTACGCCGCGCTGCGGCACGCGATCGTCATGCTGCGCGTCGCCTACCGGCAGGTGCACTTCGGCGAGGCCGACGTCCCGGCGGATCCGGACACACTGATCCTGCACCACGGCAGCCTGCGGGCCATGGTGCAGGGCAGCTACTGGGACTGAGCCAAGCGGCTCAGGCGGCCTGACGGCGCATCACCGGCACGCGCATGGGGCGCGAACCCGGGCCGCCGACGTGCGAGAAGGGCTGTGTGCGCCAGTCGAGTCCCTGAGGGAGCGTCAGCAGGAGCGCGGTGTCCTGCTCCTGGGGCCGCACCGACTCGTCCGCGGAACGGGCCTCGCTGGCCCGGCGGCCCGTGCCCGCGCAGACCGTGAGACCGAACGGGTTCCAGGGCGAGGCGCACAGCGCGTGCTCCGGCAGGACCTCCTCGTCCGCCAGCAGCGCGATGGGCTGCGCGCAGTCCGGGCAGATCACCCGGTACATCTCGAAGGTGTCGTACGCGTCGAGTTCGTCGTAGTCGTCGGCGTCGGGTTCGACGCCCTCCGGCTCGGGTTCGACGACCGGCTGGAGCCGCTTGGGTGCGGTGCGACCAGGGCGCTTGAGACTCTGCATGGATAACTCCCCCTTGGGCTGGGGCCGTGAAGGCGCTGCGGCCTCGACCACAGCAAGCACTTCCCACCCGCTCTCGGGGGTAATCACGAGAACATCACGGAGGCGTCACGGCTCGTGTGGCGTTCGTCACATGCCGCACGCAGGTGCCCGTAGCGGACGTTTTGTCCCTCAGGTGGCTCACAGCCGGTTCCCCGTCAGATCACGAACCGGGTATGACCTGGGCTGCTCAGGTATCGGAGGAGATCAGGCGCACTGTAGGTTCTTGCGCCATGGAGGAGCTGGACCGACAAATCGTGCAGCTGCTCGTCAAGGACGGGCGGATGAGCTACACAGACCTGGGCAAGGCCACGGGCCTGTCCACGTCGGCCGTGCACCAGCGGGTGCGGCGGCTGGAACAGCGTGGCGTCATCCGCGGCTACGCCGCGGTCGTGGACCCCGAGGCCGTGGGGTTGCCCCTGACCGCGTTCATCTCGGTCAAGCCGTTCGATCCCAGCGCCCCCGACGACATCGCGGACCGGCTGGCCGGGGTCACGGAGATCGAGGCCTGCCACAGCGTGGCGGGGGACGAGAACTACATCCTCAAGGTGCGCGTGGCCACACCGCACGAGCTGGAGGAGCTGCTGACGCGGTTGCGGACCCTGGCGGGGGTCTCGACGCGGACGACGGTGGTGCTGTCGACGCCTTACGAGGCACGGCCGCCGCGGATCTGACCGCCGCGTCGCACGGACGCGTCGCACGGACCTCGGTGCCGGCTGTCCGCGGCGGCACGCGAGACTGTTCCCCATGAGTGAGCGCAGTCCTGAGTCGAAGACCGTCCTTCTCCGCCGCGGTGAGGTGCACAGCCCCGCCGATCCCTTCGCCACCGCGATGGTCGTCGAGCGCGGGCACGTCGCCTGGGTCGGGTCGGAGGGGGCCGCGGACGCGTTCGCCGACGGCGTCGACGAGGTCGTCGACCTGGACGGCGCCCTGGTCACCCCGGCCTTCGTGGACGCCCACGTGCACGCCACCGCCACCGGCCTCGCGCTCACCGGCCTCGACCTGTCCGGCGCGCCCTCCCTGGAGGCCGCGCTGGCCCTCGTACGGGACTTCGCCGCCGCCCGCCCGGGCGACCGCGTCCTGCTCGGGCACGGCTGGGACGCGGCCCGCTGGCCCGGCGGACGGCCGCCGACGCGGGCCGAGCTGGACGCGGCCACCGAGGGCCGTCCCCTGTATCTGAGCCGTATCGACGTCCACTCGGCCGTGGCGACCACGGCGCTGCTGGAGATGGCGTCCCTCGGGCCCGTGGACGGCCCGCTCACCGCCGACGCCCATCACACCGTGCGCGCCACCGCCCTGGCCTCCCTCGCGCCCGCCCAGCGCGTGGAGGCCCAGCGAGCCGCCCTCGCCCGCGCGGCCTCCCTCGGCATCGGGACCGTCCACGAGTGCGCCGGGCCGGAGATCTCCTCCGAGGACGACTTCACCGGGCTGCTGCGGCTCGCCGCCGAGGAGGCGGGGCCGCGGGTGGTCGGGTACTGGGCGGAGCAGGACGTCGACAAGGCGCGGGAGCTGGGCGCGGCGGGCGCCGCCGGCGACCTGTTCGTCGACGGCGCCCTCGGCTCCCACACCGCCTGTCTGCACCAGCCGTACGCCGACGCCGGCCACACCGGCAGCGCCTACCTGGACGCGGCCGCCGTCGCCGCCCATGTCGTCGCCTGCACCGAGGCCGGTCTCCAGGCGGGCTTCCACGCCATCGGCGACGCCGCCGTGACCGCCGTCGTCGAGGGCGTGCGCACCGCCGCCGACAAGGTCGGCCTGGCCCGGATCCGCGCCGCCCGCCACCGCGTCGAACACGCCGAGATGCTCACCCCCGACACCGTCGCCGCCTTCGCCGAGCTGGGCCTGACCGCCTCGGTGCAGCCCGCCTTCGACGCGCTGTGGGGCGGCGAGAACGGCATGTACGCCCGGCGGCTGGGCGCCGATCGGGCCCGTCTGCTCAACCCCTTCGCGGCGCTGCTGCGCGCCGGCGTCCCGCTCGCCCTCGGCTCCGACAGCCCGGTCACCCCGCTCGACCCCTGGGGCACCGTCCGGGCCGCCGCCTTCCACCGCACGCCGGAGCACCGCGTCTCCGTACGGGCCGCCTTCACCGCCCACACGCGCGGCGGCTGGCGTGCGGTCGGCCGGGACGACGCCGGGGTGCTCGTGCCCGGGGCGCCCGCGGACTACGCGGTGTGGCGCACCGGCGAGCTCGTGGTCCAGGCCCCCGACGACCGCGTCGCCCGCTGGTCCACCGACCCCCGCTCCGGCACCCCCGGCCTGCCCGACCTGACCCCGGGCCGTGACCTGCCCGTCTGTCTGCGCACGGTGGTCGGCGGACGGACGGTGTTCGTACGGCCGGGCGAGTGATCTGCCGGGGTGGCGTGCCGCCAAACGTGGTCCGTCACCCCGTCGCCCGAGCTGCGCGTCCTCCGCGCTGACCAGGCGATTGACGGAAGATCCGCAGGTCGAACGGCTGTTGACAGGCGGCGGCAGGGGGCCGGTAGGTTCGGCGAGTCCACCACCGGACGCCCGACCGGACAACCTCCGCGCACTCGCCCGCGGCGCCGCTGGGTCAGGGACGGTGTGCCGCACCGGGGCACCGCCACTGGCAGCCAGGCTCAGCGCCCGCGCCGCGGCGCGGGAACGTTCCGGCCGGGGAGGTGTGACCCGGGTGGGGCCCGGGCGCTCAGTAGACAACGGCTTTCGGTCGACCCGCAGCCAGCGGGTCCCAGGTCGGCCCGAAGGGCGCCGGGCCCCCATCCGCAGTGCACCGCGCGTGCCCGCGCGGCAGCCCGGCGCCAGCCCGAAAAGGCGCTCTTACCCCGCTCTTGCGGAAACGACACCACCATACGAACGTCTTGTCACGTCATCGCAGGCAGGGGCCACTATGGTGGACGTCGGCGTACGGACATGAAGGGGCAGCAGTGAACGACGGCGACGCAACCCCCGCGGCACAGGACCGAGGCAGGCGGTTCGGTCCCCTCGGCACGGCCTTGGTGATCATCCCGACCTACAACGAGGCGGAGAACATCAAGAAGATCGTCGGCCGGGTGCGCAGGGCGGTCCCGGAGGCGCACGTCCTCGTCGCCGACGACAACAGCCCCGACGGCACCGGCAAGTACGCCGACGAGCTGGCCGCCGAGGACGACCACGTCCAGGTGCTGCACCGCAAGGGCAAGGAGGGCCTGGGCGCCGCCTACCTCGCGGGCTTCCGCTGGGGCCTGGACCACGGCTACGGCGTCCTGGTCGAGATGGACGCCGACGGCTCCCACCAGCCGGAGGAGCTGCCCCGGCTGCTGACCGCCCTCAAGGGCGCCGACCTGGTCCTCGGTTCCCGCTGGGTGCCCGGCGGGAGGGTGGTGAACTGGCCCAAGTCCCGCGAGTTCATCTCCCGTGGGGGCAGCCTCTACTCCCGCCTCGCCCTGGACCTGCCCCTGCGCGACATCACCGGCGGCTACCGGGCCTTCCGCCGCGAGACGCTGGAGGGCCTCGGCCTCGACGAGGTCGCCTCCCAGGGGTACTGCTTCCAGGTCGACCTGGCCCGCCGCGCGGTCAGGGCCGGCTACCACGTGGTCGAGGTGCCCATCACCTTCGTCGAGCGTGAACTGGGCGACTCCAAGATGAGCCGCGACATCCTCGTGGAGGCCCTGTGGCGGGTCACGGTGTGGGGGGCGACGGAGCGGGCCGGCAAGGTGCTGGGGCGCGGCAGGAAGGCGTGAGCGGACGGCCGTGCGGCGGCACGGGTCGCGCTGATCGTCCCCTTATGCCGTCCTGAGCCGTGCCCAGGCACACTGGACACATGACGACTGGCGCTACGACCCCCACCTATCCCGCCCGGCCCCGGCGCTCGCGGCTGCGGACCTTCCTGCCGCTGGGCATCGCGGCCTGGCTGGTGCTGGAGATCTGGCTGCTGACCGTGGTCGCCGGCGCGTCGAGCGGGTTCGTCGTGTTCCTGCTGCTGCTCGCCGGCTTCGTGCTCGGGTCGGCGGTCATCAAGAAGGCGGGGCGGCGGGCCTTCCAGAACCTCAACGAGGCGCTCCAGCGCGGCGGCACCCCTCAGCGGGGCGGGGGCAACGGCCTGATGATGCTGGGCGGCCTGCTCCTGATGATCCCCGGCTTCCTCTCCGACGCGGTGGGACTGGCGCTGCTGATCCCGCCGGTCCAGAAGGCCCTGGGCCGGTTCGGGGAGCGCACCCTCGACCGCAGGCTCCGCGAGGCCGCCCCCGGCGGCTTCGGCGACGCCTTCCGGCAGGCGCGCATCCACCGCCCCGACGGCAAGGTGGTGCAGGGCGAGGTCGTCCGGGAGGAGCCGGGGGACGCGCACCGGGGCTCCGAGGACCCGCGCCCGCCGCTGACGCGCTGAGCGCGGGAAGCGGTACGGCGACCGTACGGCCGACGCACGACTGAGGGCCGGCCACGTGAGACTCACGTGGCCGGCCCTCAGTCGTTTGCTGCTGTTGTCGTGCGCCAGGCCCTGGGGACTACGCGGACTTGCGGCTGTCCCGGGGATGAACGGCGATGTTCATCGCGCCGGAGCGCAGGACGGCCAGGCGCTCCTCGAGGACCTCTTCGAGTTCCTCTCGGGTGCGCCGCTCCATCAGCATGTCCCAATGGGTACGCGCGGGCTTGGCCTTCTTCTCTTCCGGGCCGTCGCCGTCAACGAGGAGTGCCTGGGCCCCGCAGACCTTGCACTCCCACTCCGGCGGGATCTCCGCCTCGACCGAGAAGGGCATCTCGAAGCGGTGCCCCTTCTCGCATGCGTACTCCACGGCCTGGCGCGGGGCCAGGTCGATGCCGCGGTCCGTCTCGTAGCTGGTCACCACGAGGCGCGTGCCGCGAAGAGCTCGCTCACTCATGAATCGTGCCTCCCGGGCTTGTCGCCCACAGGACAGGTGTCGCTGTCGTCGTCATCCGGTCAACGTCCGGTCGGCGGTAAAGATTCCCGTTCCGGGTCATGCGTCGCCGTCGTAGCCGCCCCTTGTTGTACCCACCAGCGCCCGGTTTGTCACATCTGCTAGCAGATGTCACCCAGCGTTTCGGCATCTTTGACGCGCAGTAACGGTACGCCTGGCAGGCCAAACGCGTACACTACAGCGCTTTCGCCTCGAACGCTAAATCCTCTCGGGAACCGGGTTGCCCGCGTCGTGGATCGCCCGGCGCACCGGAACCCGTGCGAGCAGCGCGAACCCGGCCACGAAGAACACCACCAGCGAGATGATCGCGTCCCGATAACTTCCGGTCAGCTGGTAGGTGATCCCGAAGATCAGCGGCCCGAGCCAGCTCATGCCCCGGTCGCTCATCTCGTACGCCGAGAAGTACTCGGCCTCCTTGCCCGGCGGCACCAGGTGGGAGAACAGGGAGCGCGAGAGCGCCTGGCTCCCGCCGAGCACCAGACCGATGCCGGCCGCGAGCACGAAGAACCACACCGGCGCGTGGGCCGGCAGGAAGTACCCGGCCGCCAGCGTCGCCGTCCACGCCACCAGCGAGCCCAGGATCGTCCGCTTGGCACCGTAGGTCCGTGCCAGCCGCCCCATGCCCAGCGCTCCCGCGACCGCCAGCACCTGCACCATCAGCACGGCCGTGATCAGCGTCGACTGGCTCAGGCCCAGCTCCTCGGAGCCGTACACCGACGCCTGGGAGATCACGGTCTGGATGCCGTCGTTGTAGACGAGGTAGGCGAGGAGGAAGGCCAGGGTGAGCGGTTTGCCGCGCATGTCCCGGACGGTGGCGGCCAGCTGCCGCCAGCCGTGCACCGCGGGGGCGGCCGACGCCGTACGCCGGTCGCGCAGCCGTTTCAGCGGGACGAGGGTGAAGGCGCCCCACCACAGGCCCGCGGAGGCCAGACAGATGCGCACCGCCGTCGACTCCGAGACGCCGAAGGAGTCGTGGCCGGTGAACAGCACCAGGTTGACGACCAGCATCGAGGAGCCGGCCGCGTAGCCGAAGGCCCAGCCGCGCGAGGAGACCCGGTCGCGGTCCTCGGGCGGGGCGATCTGCGGCAGGTAGGAGTTGTAGACGACCATCGAGACCGCCACCGACGAGTTGGCGACGATCAGCAGCAGCCCGCCCAGCAGATAGCGGTCACCGGAGAGGAAGTACAGGCCGGTCGTGGCCGCCGCCCCCACATAGGCGCAGGCCGCGAGCAGCGGCTTCTTGCGTCCCGTGCGGTCGGCCGCCGCGCCCACCAGGGGCATCAGCACGATCGACACGATCACGGACGCGGAGACGCAGTACGCGAAGAACGACCCGGCCCGCACCGGGACGCCCAGCGGATGCACGAACCCGTCCGCGTCCGCCGCCGACTCGGCGACCGACGTCAGATAGGGGCCCAGGAACACGGTGAGCACGCTCGTCGAGTAGACGGAGCAGGCCCAGTCGTAGAAGTACCAGCCGCGCTGCTCGCGCCGCAGGTCGGGGGCGTGTGCCCGCAGGGTGTCGGTGCTCACCCGTGCCCTCGCTTCGTGGTGGGTGTCCCGCGCGAGGGCGGCGGCGCGCCGGTGTCAGGGGTGGGGCACCCAGACACCGCGCTCTTCCATGACCTTGCGCAACGTGTCGATGTGATCGGTCATGATGCCATCGACTCCGAGGTCCAGGAGCCGGTGCATCGCATCGGGTTCGTTGACGGTCCACACGTGCACCTGCAGCCCGCGCGCGTGGGCGGTGCGCACGAAGCGGTGGTCCACCACCTGGATGCCGGACTGCGCCACCGGCACCTGCGCGGCGACGGCGGAGGCGCGCGGCGCGGCCGGGACGCCCCAGGAACGCAGCCGCAGGTTCACCACCCCGCGGGTGCCGTACGAGGTCGCCAGGCGCGGTCCGGCCAGCCGCTGGGCGCGCACCACGCGCGCCTCGGAGAAGGAGCCGACGCAGACCCGGTCCCAGGCGTTGGTGCGCTCGACGAGGTCGAGGAAGGGGCGCAGCGCGGGCTCCGCCTTGACGTCGACGTTCCAGCGCACCTCGGGGAAGGTCTCCAGGAGCTCCTCCATGAGCGGCACCGGCTCCTGGCCCGCCACGCGCGCGTGCGCCACGTCCCGCCACGGCAGGTCGGCTATGCGGCCCGCGCCGTCCGTCACCCGGTCCAGCGTCGCGTCGTGGAAGGCGACCAGCCTGCCGTCCGCCGTGGCGTGCACGTCGGTCTCGATGTACCGGTAGCCCGCCCGCACCGCCCGCCGGAACTGCAGCACGGTGTTCTCCAGACCGTCCGCGGCCCCGCCCCGGTGGGCGAAGGCGATCGGGCCGGGATGGTCGAGGTAGGGGTGGCGTATCCGCGGGGTCACCGTCGCAGTATCGCCCGCCGCGGTTGCCCGCCGGCAACGACCGTGCTGCCGCCGGATGCCGACGGGACGTCGAACATCCGCAGGAACAGCTGGGCGAGCGGGCCGATCGCCACCGCGTACAGCAGGGTGCCGAGGCCGACGGTGCCGCCGAGGGCGAAGCCGGTCGCCACGACGGCCACCTCGATCGCCGTGCGCATCAGCCGGATCGAGCGTCCGGTGCGCCGGTGCAGACCGGTCATCAGGCCGTCGCGCGGGCCGGGCCCGAACCGGGCCGAGATGTACAGGCCGGTCGCCACACCGTTGAGCAGGACGCCGGCCAGCAGCAGGGGGACGCGGACGGCGAGGGCGTGTGCGTGGGGGAGGAGGGCGAGCGTGCCGTCCATGGCGATGCCGACCACGAAGACGTTGGAGACGGTGCCCAGGCCGGGGCGCTGGCGCAGCGGGATCCACAGGAGCAGCACGGCCGCACCCACGATGATCGACACGACCCCGATCGTCAGGCCGGTGAGCTCGGCCAGGCCCTGGTGCAGCACGTTCCACGGTTCGAGACCCAGGTCCGCGTCGACGAGGAGCGCGGAGCTCGCCCCGTACAGGGCGAGGCCGAGATAGAGCTGGACCAACCGTCTTCCGAGGCGGCTCTGAGCGGACGTCTGCGCGGACAAAGGGATCCCCTGTGGTGGTAGTGGCCTGACGCGTGACACCATGTGGCTTGGGATCAGACGGCATCCATGGCCAATTCGGGGAAGGTGGACTGATTTCAGTGGCACAGTGGACCTCGGCGATGGGGGCGGCCCAGCTCGCCCGGCTGCTCAACTCCCAGCAGGACCGCCCCGCGGGTCCCGGCACGCGCCGCCCGCCCGCCTACCGCGCGCTGGCCGACGGCATCCGGCTGCTGGTGCTGGAGGGCCGGGTACCGGTCGCCGCGCGGCTGCCCGCCGAACGCGAACTGGCCCTGTCCCTCTCCGTCAGCCGTACGACGGTGGCGGCGGCCTACGAGGCGCTGCGCACCGAGGGGTTCCTGGAGTCCCGGCGCGGCGCGGGCAGCTGGACGGCGGTCCCGGCCGGCAACCCCCTCCCCGCCCGCGGCCTGGAACCCCTGCCGCCGGAAGCCCTCGGCTCGATGATCGACCTCGGCTGCGCGGCGCTCCCGGCCCCCGAACCGTGGCTGACCCGCGCCGTCCAGGGCGCCCTGGAGGAACTGCCCCCCTACGCCCACACCCACGGCGACTACCCGGCCGGACTGCCCGCCCTCCGCGCGATGATCGCCGACCGCTACACCGCGCGCGGCATCCCGACGATGCCCGAGCAGATCATGGTGACCACCGGCGCGATGGGCGCCATCGACGCCATCTGCCACCTCTTCGCCGGCCGCGGCGAGCGCGTCGCCGTCGAGTCGCCGTCCTACGCCAACATCCTCCAGCTCATGCGGGAGGCAGGGGCCCGGCTGGTGCCCGTCGCCATGGCCGAGGGGCTGGCCGGCTGGGACATGGACCGCTGGCGCCAGGTCCTGCGCGACGCCGCGCCCCGGATCGCCTACGTCGTCGCCGACTTCCACAACCCGACCGGGGCGCTGGCCGGCGACCACCAGCGGCGGGAGCTGGTGGAGGCGGCGCGTTCCGCCGGGACCGTCCTGGTCGCCGACGAGACGATGAGCGAGCTGTGGCTGGACGAGGACGTCTCGATGCCCCGCCCGGTGTGCGCCTTCGACCCCGCCGGCTCCACGGTGATCACCGTCGGCTCGGCCAGCAAGGCGTTCTGGGCGGGCATGCGCATCGGCTGGGTGCGCGCCGCCCCCGACGTCATCCGCAGCCTGGTCGCCGCGCGGGCCTACGCCGACCTCGGCACGCCGGTGCTGGAACAGCTCGCCGTGAACTGGCTGTTCAGCACGGGGGGCTGGGAGCAGGCGGTGGAGGTGCGGCGCGGCCAGGCCCGGGAGAACCGCGACGCCCTGGTCGCCGCGGTGCGCCGCGTACTCCCGGACTGGGAGTTCGAGGTCCCGCAGGGCGGACTGACGCTGTGGGTGCGCACCGGCGGCCTGTCGGGTTCACGGCTCGCGGAGGCCGGGGAGCGGGTCGGGGTACGGGTGCCGTCCGGCCCCCGGTTCGGCGTCGACGGCGCCTTCGAGGGCTATGTGCGGCTTCCGTTCACCGTCGGGGGCGCGGTGGCGGAGGAGGCGGCGACGCGCCTGGCGGCGGCGGTGAGACTGGTGGAGACGGGGGCGCCGGGGGCGGGGGAGCCTCCGCGGACGTTCGTGGCGTAGCCCCGCACTTTGCGGGGCCGCGCCGCGACCTCACCGCCGACGCCGTGCGCCTACGAACTCTCCGCCACCACGGCCTCCGCGGGCACCGCCTCCGCCGCCACCGCCTCCGCGGGCACCCCCTCCGGAGGCACCGCCTGCGACTCCATCCCCTCCCCGTCGGCCGGGGTGGTTCGCGGCGGCAGCAACGCCAGCACCGCCTGCCGGTCCGCGTCACTCGTGGCGTCGTCGTAGGGATCGGGCGTCGCCGGCACCTGGAGCCGCCGTACCGGCCCCGCCCCCAGGCGCGCGTACCCGCGGCCGGGCGGGACGTCCGCGACCGGGGTGGTGTGCGGCGGAGCCCCGAGCACGGCCTCCAACTGCGCGGGCGTCGCGGGCCCGAGCACGACACGCGCGCGTGTGTGCTGCCGTACGGCGTCGCTGAGCGCGTCCGCGCTGTCGAACTGGTCGGCCACGACCACCGTGACGTTCGCCGCCCGTCCGTGCCGCAGCGGGACCTGCAGCAGGGCCTGCGGATCCTTGCGGCCGTCCGCGGCGGCGAGGTGGGTGAACGCGCTGGGCCGGTCGAGCAGGACCCACAGCGGACGCTTGGTGTCGTCCGGCGGCGGGTGCCCGGCCTGACGGGCACGGTTGGCCGCGATCAGCCGCCGCTCCGTCTCGGTGGCCGCCCACTCCAGGCTGGCCAGCGCTCCGGCCAGCCCGCACTCGACCGCCAGGACGCCGTCCCGGCCGGTCAGGCAGGCGTACTCGCCGGTGCCGCCGCCCTCGACGATCACGACGTCGCCGTACTGGAGGGCCTGCAGGGCGATGGACCGCAGCAGGGTCGAGGTGCCGCTGCCCGGCTGGCCCATGACCAGCAGGTGCGGCTCGGTGGAGCGGATGCCCGTGCGCCAGACGACGGGCGGGACGTCGCGCTGTTCCTCGCCGTAGGTGAGGGGGAGGGTGCGCTGGACCTCGGAGGGGTCGGTGAAACCGAGGACCGTCTCGCCCGGTGCCGTCACGAAGCGCTGGGCGGCGATGTCGGTGGGCAGCGGGGCGAGGACGGCGACGGTGAGCTGGTTGCCCTCCTCGTCCCAGACGAAGCGGTACTCGCGGCCGCGGCCCGACTTGGCGTGCAGCAACTGCTCGATGCGGGCGCGGGCGTCGGCCTCGCCGTCCGGGAAGTAGGCCGGGTAGCGGATCACGAGGTGGGTGACGCGGCCCGAGGCGTCGAACTCGTACGCCGGGAAGACCTGCTCCCACTCGCCGCCGTGCGCGTACATCGGCGCCGGGTCCTCGGGCACCGAGAAGTACGGCACCAGGGCCTCGTACAGGGACTTCAGGCGCTGCGTCTGCGACTCGTCCGGTCCCTCGGGGGCCGGCGGGGTGCGGTCGCGGCCCTGCCAGGCCGCCACCCCCATCAGGGTGATGGCGGCGAGCAGCGGTCCGTACGGCACGAGCGCGACGACCAGGACCACCGACGCCACCAGGAACAGCAGCGGTCCGCGCCGGTCCTTGGGGGTGTCGGCCCATCTGCGCCGCCCGGCCGAGGCCAGCCGGCGCAGACCGCGCGTGATCGTCAGCAGCGGGTGGAGGACGTCGGTGGCGCTGTCGGCCGCCGTCCGGGCCAGCTCCCGGCTCCGGGCGATCTGCGCGCTGCCTGTGCTCAGGATGCGGGGGAGGGGGCGCCGGGCCACTGCGGTCTCCTGGAGGTGCGTGCGGACGGGTGGGACGACGTCAGAACTTGATGCCGCCGAGCAGGCTCGCGAGGCTCTCGCCGCCGGCCTTGATGCTCGGGGCGATGGCCGTGCTGGCCAGGTAGAAGCCGAACAGGGCCGAGATCAGGGCGTGCGACGCCTTGAGCCCGTCCTTGCGGAAGAAGATGAAGACGACGATGCCGAGGAGTACGACGCCGGAGATGGAGAGGATCATGTGAGCGCTCCTGGTTCGTGGGGACAGTCACCATGAGTACTTCCAGGATCACAGCATGTATCCATACGACAAAAGGTGCAACTGAGTGAATTTCGCTTGATTTCCCTCGCTTGGTCCAGTGGCCTTCCGCCGGTTGAGCAGGACACTTGCGTCCGGCCGGGTCTGCCGTGATCTTTACCTCCGGCGCATCGGGTCATGTGCCGCATCAGCCAGTACCCTGGCGATTCACCTGAACGGTTGTAGGAGAGGCGGTCCGGCCGATGACTGAAGCCCCCGACCCCGAGGTCGTGGAGCTGGCGACGAAGATCTTCGATCTGGCCCGGCAGGGGCAGACCGAGGCACTCGTGGCGTACGTGGACGCGGGCGTTCCGGCCAACCTCACCAACGACCGGGGCGACTCGCTCGTGATGCTCGCCGCCTACCACGGCCACGCCGGGGCGGTGCGCGCGCTGCTCGCCCGGGGCGCGGAGGCCGACCGGGTCAACGACCGAGGCCAGACCCCGCTCGCCGGGGCCGTATTCAAGGGCGAGACCGAGGTGATCAAGGCATTGCTGGAGGGGGGCGCCGACCCCTCCGCGGGCACCCCGTCGGCCGTCGACACGGCCCGGATGTTCGGCAAGACCCAACTGCTCGAACTGTTCGGCGCACACTGAACCACACGTTCTGACCAGCGAAAACAGAGAAAACGGGGGAGGCGGTACAGGGCCGCCGGAATTTCGGTCGCGGCAGGTCGAACTGCCGAGTCATCATGACGTCGTGATTCACGGACGCGATGGCTGGGCAGGCGTTGCCGCACCGCGCGGGCCGTGATGCGGTCCGCATGGGCCACCGACGAGAGGCAGAGGAAGATGGCTTACAGCAAGCAGGAAACGGCGGGCGCCCCGACGTGTTGTCACGCGGCCAGGTGAAGCAAGAACCCCGGTTGCGTCGACGCTTGATGTGAGGCTGTTTCCCATGTTCGAACCGGTCATAGCGCCCAGCGGTACGCTGCTCGGCCTGCTCCAGCGGGGCCGCGGCGACGGCACGCTGCACGCGCTCACCGCCCCACGCGCGGAAGCCCTTGCGGCCCTGAACCACTGCGTGCTGCGCGACCCGCGCCGCGACTGGCAGGTGGAGAACCGCTCCCTGTACTACGCCCGTCTCTACCTCGACCTGCACGGCGAGCTGGACGAGATCGAGGCGCACCTCTTCGACGTCGAGGACGCCTTCGACACCGAGGAGTCCCGCACGGGCCTGGCCCTCGCCGTCCTCGGCCACCTCGCCTCCTACGGCAGGCGGGACGCGCTCGCCCTGCTGCGCCGGTACGCCGCCTCCGGCTCCAACTGGGCCTGGGCCCTGGACGAGCTGGCCCTGCGCGACGACGACGCCGGCCTGCGGGCCCTCGCCGCCCCCGTGCTGGCACGCTTCCCGACGGACGCGGACGGCGAGGCCGAGCTGGCCGCCGCCGTACGCGACGCCTTCGAGCCGCGCCCGTGGCGGCTGTGGGCCGAGGACCCCCGCGCGTCGATCGCCACGCGCGTGCGTGCCGCCCAGGAGGCCGGCTGCTTCGACCGCTGGCAACGGCAGATGCGACCAACCGGGCCCCGTCCGGGGTGGAGCGTGCGGGCCGTCTTCGAATGGGCCCAGCAGGGCGTCGAACGCGGCGCCGCACTGCACGTCCCGGCCGCCCGCTGCCTCACCGCCGTCGCCGGCCCCGAGGACCGGCCCGAGATCGTCCAGGCAGCCAGGGACGGCAGCGACGGAGCCCGCTGCACCGCCCTGCGCTACCTCGCCGACAGCAACGATCCCGACGCCCTCGACCTGATCGAGGGCGCCGTCGCAACCGGCTCGCCGACGGTCGTGGAAGCCGCCGTGGACGCCTTCGAGCGGATGCGCACCGTGGCCGCCGTCGACCGGGCGCGCGGCTGGGCCCACCGGCCCGACCCGCTCGGCGCCGCCGCCGGCCGCGTGCTCGCCTGCCGGGGCGGGACCCAGGACAAGGACCTGGTCCTCGGCGCCCTGCGCGAAGCCGTACGCGGCGAAGGCCCCGACGCCCCGACCCTGTGGACGCTCGTCGACGGCACCGGCCGCCTCGGCATCGCCTGCGCCGCCCCCGTCCTGCGCCATGTCTACCGCGAGACCGCCTCCTCCCACCTCCGCGGCCGCGCCGCCCGCGCCCTGGCCGCCACCGACCCCTCCTTCCCGGCCGGCTTCGCCGTCGAGTGCCTGTGGGACTGCGAGGAGTCCACCCGCGAGATCGCCGCCCGGCACGCCGAGACGGGTGACGCCCGCGTCGTCGAACAACTGCGCCGCCTCGCCGCCGATCCGGCCGAGGAAGCCGAGGTGCAGACCGCCGTACGCAGTCGGATCACACCCGACGGCCCCGCTGTTTGAGCCACATCCCGCAGGGGAACCGAGCCTCGGCACGGCCTCAGAGTGAACAGGGGATGACCCGTGGGTCAGGCGGTCATGGACGCCGCCTGACCTGCTCGGGTGTGCGCAGGAACGCTCACGGGACGTTCATCGTTCGCAAAGATCCACGTTGACGCGACCACGTCCAGTACGGCGAGAACACCCGTATGCGT
Organism: Streptomyces sp. 7R007; assembly: GCF_054850255.1. NCBI lineage: Bacteria > Bacillati > Actinomycetota > Actinomycetes > Kitasatosporales > Streptomycetaceae > Streptomyces > Streptomyces sp. 7R007. The sequence continues at coordinate 155,740 of NZ_JBTWMV010000018.1, forward strand.
GTCGTCATCGTGACCGAATCCTTTCCCCCCGACGTGAACGGCGTGGCCCACTGCGCGCTCCAGACCGCCCGGCACCTCGTAGATCGCGGTCACACCCCCGTCGTCGTCGCCCCGGCCCCCGCTCCGGGCCTCAGGCTCGACGCCTCCCTGGCGCCGTGCCGTGTCGTCCACATCCCCTCCCTCCCGCTCCCCGGCTACCCCCAGGTGCGCGTCGCCCTCCCCAGCCGACGCCTGGCCGCCACGCTCGTCGAGCACCGCCCCGACGTGGTCCACCTGGCCAGCCCCTTCGTCCTCGGCGTGCGCGGCATGGCCGCCGCCGCCCGGCTCGGCATCCCCGCCGTCGCCGTCTACCAGACCGACCTCGCCGGCTACGCCCGCACCTACATGGGCGCCGGCGAGGCCGCCGCCTGGCGGCGCATCCGCTCCGTCCACTCCGCCGCCGACCTCACCCTCGCCCCCTCCAGCGCGTCCCTGCACGATCTGGAGGCCCATCACGTGCCCCGGGTGAAACTGTGGCCGCGCGGCGTGGACACCGTCCGCTTCCGCCCCGACCTGCGCGACGAGGCACTGCGCCGCGAACTCGCCCCGAACGGCGAGCTGATCGTCGGCTACGTCGGCCGGCTCGCCCCCGAGAAGCACGTCGAGCTGCTGGCCGGCGTCTGCCGCCTGCCCGGCGTGCGGGTCGTGGTCACCGGCGACGGGCCCAGCCTGCCCAGCCTCCAGCAGGCGCTGCCCGGCGCGGTCTTCCTCGGCCGCCGCACCGGCGACGAGCTCGCCCGGATCTACGCCTCGCTGGACACCTTCGTGCACACCGGCCCCTTCGAGACGTTCTGCCAGACCGTCCAGGAGGCGATGGCCAGCGGCGTCCCCGTCGTCGCCCCCGCGATCGGCGGCCCCCTCGACCTGGTCGCCCACGGGCGCACGGGGCTGCTCGTGCCGCCGCGCGACGCCGACGCCGTCCGGGACGCGGTCGCCGGTCTGGCCACCGACCCGGCGACACGCGCCGCCTACGGTGCCGCCGCGCGGGCCACCGTCGAGGGCCGCACCTGGGCCGCCGTCGGCGACCAGCTGATCGCCCACTACGGCGCCGTGCTCGCCACGCGCAGGACGGCGGTGGCGGCATGACCCCGCTGCGGATCGTGCGCCTGGCGAACTTCGTCGCGCCCGCCTCCGGCGGCCTGCGCACCGCCCTGCGCGAACTCGGCAAGGGCTTCAAGGCGGCCGGGCACGAGCCCGTGCTCATCATCCCCGGAGAGCGCGCCGACGACCGCGAGACCGAGCAGGGACGCGTCATCACCCTGCCAGGGCCGCTGCTGCCCGGCACGGGCGGCTACCGCGTCCTCACCGACAAGCGGCGCGTGGCGCGCGTCCTGGAGGAACTGGAGCCCGACCGCCTGGAGGTCTCCGACCGGACGACCCTGAGGTGGACCGGCAAGTGGGCGCGACGGGCCCGGGTGCCCGCCGTGATGGTCTCCCACGAGACCGCCGACGGCGTCCTGCGCACCTGGGGCGTCCCCGAGGGAGCGGCCCGGCGCGCCGCCGACGCCCTCAACGTCCGTACGGCGCACACGTACTCGCGCGTGGTGTGCACGACCGAGTTCGCCGAGCGGGAGTTCGTCCGCATCGGCGCCCGCAACGTCGTACGGGCCCCGCTCGGCGTCGACCTGGAGCAGCGGCATCCCTCGCTGTACGACGCGGGCCTTCGGGACCGGTACGCGCGCGTGTCCGAGACGCTGCTCGTGACGTGCACCCGGCTGTCCGTGGAGAAGCGGCCCGGCACGGCCCTGGACGCCCTGGAGGCCCTGCTGCGGCGCGGCCGCAAGGCGGTGCTGGTGGTGGCCGGGGACGGGCCGCTGCGGGCGGGGCTCGAACAGCGGGCCCGTGAGCGGCGGCTGCCGGTCATCTTCCTCGGCCATGTCTCCGACCGCGGCACGCTGGGCGCGCTCCAGGCATCCGCGGACGTGTGCCTCGCTCCCGGACCCGCCGAGACCTTCGGGCTCGCCGCGCTGGAGGCCATGGCCTGCGGGACGCCCGTGGTGGTGAGCGCCTCCTCCGCACTGCCCGAGGTCATCGGGTCGGCCGGAGCGGTCGCCGCGGACCGCGGGGAGGCCTTCGCGGACGCCGTCGACATGCTGCTCGGCCTTCCCGAACAGGAGCGGCGCGAGAGCGCACGCGCGCGTGCGGAGTGCTTCGGCTGGGGTACGGCCGTCGAGGCGTTCCTCGCCGCGCACGACGCCGGCGTTCCGGTACGGCGCTTCGTGCCCGGGGGCGTGGCATGAGACCGGTGCGTTTCGTCGCCCTCGGTGACTCCCTCACCGAGGGCGTGGGCGATCCCGTCGGGGACGGGTGGCGCGGCTGGGCCGCGCTGCTCGCCGGCGGGCTCGCCGAACAGGCGGTGGAGTTCACCAACCTCGCCGTCAGCGGCGCCCAGACCCGGGAGGTGCTGGAGCAGCAGCTGCCGGCCGCGCTGGCGCTGCGGCCGGACGTCGTCTCCGTGGTCATCGGCGTCAACGACACCCTGCGCTGCACCTTCGACATCCATCGCGTCGCCGAACGGCTCGACAAGGTGTACGCCGCGTTCACCGGGCAGGGCGCGGTCCTGCTCACCGCCTGCCTCCCCGACCCCGGCTCGATGCTCGGGCTGCCCGGGGCGTTGGCACGTCCGCTGGCCCGGCGGCAGCGCGCCGTCAACCGCGTGGTCCACGCGCTGTCCGAGCGCTACGGAGCGGTGCATCTGCACGCCGCCGAGGGCGCGTGGCTCGTCGACCGGGCGATGTGGAGCGCGGACCGGCTGCACCCCGGTGAACGGGGGCACCGGCAACTGGCCGTGCGTTTCCACGCGCTGCTGGCGGAGCGGGGCCTCGCCACGGGGCCCGCGCCCTCGCCGGAACCCGACTTCCCGGCGCCCACGAAGTCGGCGAGCCTGTGGTGGCTGGCCACGGCGGGCACCGGGTGGGTGGCGCGGCGCTGCACCGACCTCCTGCCGCAGCTGCTGAGCCTGGCCGCGGACGAGCTGCGCCACCGCGCGCGGGGCACGAGCGCCCGCCTGGACCTACGAGCCTCCGCGGCGGTCTCGGCGGCCCTGGCGGCCCTGTCGACGGGAGAGCCGGCAGACGCGGCGTGACGGGTCCGCCGGTTCGGCGGTTCGCCGGGGCCGGTGTGGGTGTGTCTGCCGTGTCGCCGGGGCGTCGGGTGAGCGGCCCAAGGCGTCAGCTGCGCGGCGCGGCGTGAGCGAGTCCTCGGCGAAGGCGTGGCGAGGTGTGCGCTGTCCGCGGTGTCAGTGGGGGCGTGTCTCGATGAAGCGGATCGGTGTGCCGGGGGCGGCCTGGGCGGCGGCCGGCAGGTCCTGTGCCCGGACCACCGCGATCACCGGGTAGCCCCCGGTGGTCGGATGGTCGGCGAGGAAGACCACCGGCCTGCCGTCCGGCGGCACCTGGACCGCGCCCAGCACCATGCCCTCGCTGGGGAGTTCGCCGGGCAGGGCGCGGGCGAGGGCGGGCCCTTCCGTGCGCAGGCCGATGCGGTTGCCGGCCGGCGACACCCGGTACGTGCGGGACGTGAAGGCACGTACCGCTTCCGGCGTGAACCAGTCGTCGCGTGGTCCGAGCGTCACCCTCAGCACCAGCTCGGCCGGAGGAGCCGGCTGCGGAGCGACGTCCACGCGCGCGTGGTGCGTGCGCGCAGCGCCCAGCGGGAGCACCATGCCGTCCGCGAGAGGCGCCGGTCCGAGCCCGGACAGCAGGTCCGTCGAGCGGCTGCCGAGGACCGGCTCCACGGCGACGCCCCCGGAGACGGCCACATAGCTGCGTACTCCGGAGACGACGTTCCCGACCTCCAGGACCGCGCCGGCGGGCACGCGCACCGGTGCGCCCCAGGCCGCCGGACGCCCGTCCACGGTGACCGGGCAGGGAGCGCCGCCGACCGCCACGGTGACCGCCGAACGCGGTCGCAGGGCACAGCCGTTGACCGTGGTCTCCAGGACGGCCGCCTCGGGGCCGTTGCCGACCAGGCGGTTGACGAGGGCCGCCGCGGGGCCGTCCAGCGCCCCGGAGCGGGGCACGCCGAGGTGGGCGTGGCCGGGGCGGCCCCGGTCCTGCACGGTGGTGAGCGCTCCGGCCCGTACGACGACGAGCGCGCGGTCCGTCATGGGCACCCCACCGGAACGAAGCGCACGCGCGTGCCGGGCGACAACAGGGCGGCCGGCACGCGCGCGTGGTCCCACAGCACCGCGTCCGTACGTCCGATCAGCTGCCAGCCGCCCGGAGACGAGCGCGGGTACACGCCCGTGTACGGGCCCGCCAGCGCGACGGAGCCCGCGGGGACAGCCGTACGCGGAGTGGCCCGGCGCGGGACGTCGTAGTGCCGCGGCAGACCGGTGAGGTATCCGAAGCCGGGCGCGAAGCCGCAGAAGGCGACGCTGAACTCGGTGTCCGCGTGGATGCGGGCCGCCTCCGGTGCGGAGACGCCCCAGTGCGCGGCGACGTCGGCCAGGTCCGGGCCGTCGTACCGCACCGGGATCTCGATGACGTCACGCGCGCGTGGAGGCGTGGCCGGCAGGGCGGCGCCGGTGAGTTCGGAGGCCAGGCGGGCGGGGTCGGCCAGGCCGTCGAGGAGGACCGTGCGGGCGGCGGGGACGATCTCCCGTGCCGACAGCGTGCCCTCGGCGCGCCGGCGCAGCAACTGCGCGTGCAGCGCCTGCGCCTGTTCCCCCGAGTCCACCTCGACCAGCAGCGCGCTCTCCCCGACGGGCAGCACCCTCATGCGAAGGCCTCCACCCGGACACCCGACTCCTGCAGCCGCCGCCGCACCCGCCGGGCCAGTTCGACCGCGCCGGGCGTGTCCCCGTGCAGGCACAGGGAACGCGCGCGTACGTCGACGCGCGCACCGGAGTGGGCCGTCACCGTCCCGAAGCGGGCCAGTCCCAGCGAGCGCTCGACGACCGCCTCCGGGTCGGTGACCACGGCGCCGTCCTGGCCGCGCGGCACCAGCGTGCCCTCCTCGGTGTAGGCCCGGTCCGCGAAGGCTTCCGGAACGGCCGGCAGGCCCGCCTTCCCGGCCTGCTCCAGCAGGCGCGAGCCGGGCAGGCCGAGCACGGGCAGCGTGGCGTCGGCCAGGCGCACGCCGTCCACCACCGCCTCGGCCTGCTCCTCGTCGTGCACGACGCGGTTGTAGAGCGCGCCGTGCGGCTTGACGTACGACACGCGCGTGCCCGCCGCGCGCGCGAAGACCTCCAGGGCGCCGATCTGGTAGGCCACCTCGGCGGCCAGCTCGGCGGGCGGCACGTCCATGGCGCGCCGCCCGAACCCGGCGAGGTCCCGGTAGGAGACCTGGGCGCCGATCCGCACGCCCCGCTCGGCCGCCAGCTCGCACACCCGCCGCATGGTGGCCGCGTCCCCCGCGTGGAAGCCGCAGGCCACGTTGGCGCTGGTGACGACGGACAGCAGCCGTTCGTCGTCGGTGAGCCGCCAGCGGCCGAAGCCCTCGCCGAGGTCGGCGTTCAGATCGATCGCGGTCATGGAACCTTCGTGTCTCCTGTTCCGTTCTCAGGCCGTCCGTCTGCGGCGTCTGTGTTCCCAGGCCGTCCGGATCCGGCCCTTCGCGGTGCTCTCAGACCATGACGCGGTACTGCTCGTCGCGGGCGTCGGTGAGGAACATCTGTCCCGGCGCGTGCGTGATGGCGAACGGCGGGCGCGAGGCCGTCACGGCGGCCTGCGGGGTCACCCCGCACGCCCAGAAGACCGGGATGTCGTCCGGTTCGACGTCCACCGCGTCGCCGAAGTCGGGCCGGCCGAGGTCGTCGATGCCGAGCGCCGAGGGATCGCCGCAGTGGACGGGGCCGCCGTGCACGTCCGGCAGGAGGCTGCTCTCCCTGATCGCCGCCGCCAGGTGCTCGGGCGGCACCGGGCGCATGGACACCACCATCGGGCCGTGCAGCCGTCCCGCCGGCCGGCACGGGCGGTTGGTGACGTACATCGGGACGTTGCGGCCCTGCTCGACGTGCCGGATCGGGACGCCCGCCCGGGCCAGTGCCCACTCGAAGGTGAAGCTGCATCCGATCAGGAACGACACCAGGTCGTCGCGCCAGTACGCGCGCACGTCGGTCGGCTCCGCCACCAGCTCGCCGTCCCGCCACACCCGGTAGCGCGGCAGATCGGTGCGCAGGTCGGCGCCGTCGGCGAGGACGGTCGTCCAGGAGCCCGCGTCGGTGACGTCGAGCGTCGGGCAGGGCTTCGGGTTGCGCTGGCAGAACAGCAGCATGTCGTACGCCCAGTCGGCGGGCACCGAGATCAGGTTGACCTGGGTGTGGCCGGCCGCGACGCCCGCGGTGGGGCCGGTGAGCCCCTCCCGGAAGCGGGCCCGGGCGGTTTCCGGGCTCCACGCGTGCGCGTGCTCGTCGACGAGCGTGACAGGGCGGTCCTCGGAAAGGGTCGGCGGCCGATCCCCGGTGCGGTTCACGCGAGCTCCTTCCCGCGCGTCTCGGGCAGGCCCAGCAGCGCCAGCGCCGCGACGCCGTAACCGATCGCGCCGAACACCAGCGCGCCGCCCACACCCCAGCTGTCGGCCAGGAAACCGACCGTCGTCGGGAAGACGGCACCCACGGCCCGCCCGGTGTTGTACGTGAAGCCCTGGCCGGTGCCCCGGACGGCCGTCGGGTACAGCTCGCTCAGGTAGGAGCCGAACCCGCTGAAGATCGCCGACATGCAGAACCCGAGCGGGAAGCCGAGCACGAGCAGCAGGGTGTTCGCGCCGCTCGGGATGTTGGCGTACGCCAGGATGCACACCGCCGACAGCAGGGCGAAGAGCCAGATGTTGCGTTTGCGGCCCAGCCGGTCGGTGAGGTACCCGCCGGTCAGATAGCCGAGGAAGGCGCCGGAGATCAGGAAGGTGAGGTAGCCGCCGGTGCCGACGACCGAGAGGTCACGCTCGGTCTTGAGGTACGTCGGCACCCAGGTGGCCAGCGTGTAGTAGCCGCCCTGGACGCCGGTGGACAGCAGGCCGGCGAAGACCGTGGTGCGCAGCAGGCCGGGCCTGAAGATCGCCGTGAACGAGCCCTTCTCCGCGCTCTGTTCGCGTACGGCGACCGCCTGCGGGGCGTCGTGCACCCGGCGGCGCATCCAGACCACGAACAGCGCGGGCAGCGCGCCCGTCCAGAACATGATCCGCCAGGCCAGGTCGTCACCGGCGAACGAGAACACCAGGGTGTACACGATCGCGGCCAGCGCCCACCCCACGGCCCACGAGCTCTGGATCGCCCCGAGAGTGCGGCCCCGGTGCTTCGCGCTCGCGTACTCGGCGACGAGGATCGCGCCGACGGCCCACTCGCCGCCGAACCCGAGCCCCTGGAGAGCGCGGAAGACCAGCAGCGTCTCGTAGTTGGGCGCGAAACCACAGGCGACGGTGAAGACGGCGTACGTGACCACCGTGATCATCAGCGCCCTGACCCGCCCGACCCGGTCCGCCACGACCCCGGCGAGGGCGCCGCCGACGGCGGAGACCACCAGCGTGACGGTGGTGAACAGCCCGGTCTGGCCGCTGTCCAGGCCGAAGTAGGCGGCCAGCGCGACCATGCTCAGCGGCAGCGTGAAGTAGTCGTACGAATCCAGGGCATAGCCGCCGAACGCGCCCGCGAAGGCACGCCGGCCGTTGGGTCCCAGGGCGCGCAGCCAGCCCAGGGCGCCGTCGGGGGCGGTGAGTTCACCGGTGCCTGTGCCGGTCGCCAGGGCCTGCGGTGGAGGGGTCGAGCTCATGGGCACCTCGCAGAGGGAGGACGGAGGGTGCTTGGGGACCGAGCCGTGCGGAAGCGAGGCACCGCGAGGGAGCGGTGCCGTGAGAGCACCGTAGAGGATTGTTCAACGATCCCTCAATACCCATGTTGTTTCGTTCTTGTGATCTGCGATTGAATTCCGGCATGGCAGAGCAGCTGACGTCACTCGCCGAGGACCGCGCCCTCCTGGGCCGTACGAGCACCGCCGAGCGGGTCTCCGACATCCTCAGGAGCCGCATCGCCGAAGGCTTCTTCCCGCCCGGCACCCGGCTGTCCGAGGACAGCATCGGCGGCGCCCTCGGGGTCTCCCGCAACACGCTGCGCGAGGCGTTCCGGCTGCTCACGCACGAGCGCCTGCTGGTCCACGAGCTGAACCGGGGGGTCTTCGTCCGGGTCCTGACCGTGGAGGACGTCGAGGACATCTACCGCACCCGCGGCCTGGTCGAGTGCGCCGTCGTGCGCGGCCTGGGCGAACCGCCGTACCGCCTCGGCGCCCTGGCCGAAGCGGTCGAGGAGGGGTGGCGGGCGGCGCGCGAAGGTGACTGGAAGGGTGTGGGTACCGCCAACATCCACTTCCACCGGGAACTGGTCGCCCTGGCCGACAGCGCCCGCACCGACGAACTGATGCGCAGCGTCTTCGCCGAGCTCCGTCTGGCCTTCCACGTGGTCGACGACCCCCGGGCCCTGCACGAGCCCTACCTGACCCGCAACCGCCAGATCCTCCAGGCCCTGGAGTCCGGGGACCGGGCGGAGGCGGAACAGCTGCTCGGCATCTACTTGCAGGATTCACTCGAACGTGTGGTCGAGGTCTACCGGCGCAGGGTGGGTGCCGACAACGCCCCGTAAGGGGGTGCGGGAAACGGGCATCAAGTTCTCGCCGGCCCGCACCCGACGGCCGGTGCCCGGCCGCACCGCCGCAGGCGATCCGCGTCGTTTGGGTCGTTGTCAGACCGAGGACCTAGTCTGTGCACCGTGACTTCGCCTGCATCGACGGACAGTGTTCCGCCCCAGCTCAGCGCGGGGCCGCGCCCCGCACCGGGCCCGGCCGCCGACGAGGGACTGGCGCGGCGGCTGCGCGCGCTCGCCTGCACCGCGCCGCTGCACGACCTCGACGCGCGCAAGGCCAACCTCGCGGGCGAGTACTCGGTGTACGGCATGGCGGAGGTGGCCCTCGCCGCCATCGACCTGGTCACTCTGAACATGGACTTCGACACGGGCGCCGACCACGACCAGATAGTCGCCCGGCTCATCCCGCGCATCGCCGCCCAGGCCCCGCAGCGCCCGGTCGCCGAGCACGAGCGCGTGGCCCGCTGGGTCCTGGAGAACCTGATCAACGTCGGCAGCGTCGACCGCGGCTTCCGGGCCGTCTACGGCACCTTCACGACCGACGGCAGCTATGTCCGGCGCGACTACGACTTCAAGCTGATCGAGGAGGTCCCCGGCCCCGGCGGCACGGTGTACCTGCGCACGACCGACGAGGCGGTCAACGTCCTGGTCGGGGCCCTCGACACCGACGTCACCAGCGCCCAGATCGCCGCCGAGGTCAAGCTGGAGGTGCTGATCAACCGCGGTCGCCTCGCCGACGCCCAGCTCGCCGCCGAGCAGGCCCGCTACCGCACCGTGCAGTACTCGGAGACGCTGCGCAGGGCGCTGGAGGCCACCCGGCGCAACGTACGCGCGGTGGACTGGCTGAACGCCGTACCGGACATGATCGCCGAAGCCCTCGACCACGTGGCCGACCGCTACCGCCACGAGAACGCGATCCTCACCAACATCCGCAAGGCACGGGACGAGACGGAGGACCCCGAGCACAAGCGGCGGGCCGCCGAACTCGTGGACATCGTCAAGGACTGCATCCGGCGGCACACGCAGTTGCAGTCGCGTCTGCTGGAGGCGGGGCCGCTGTTCCGGGCCGAGCAGGACCGGCAGGCGTTCGCGACACCGATGGCGTCTTCGGGGATAGACCTGTACGGCCACCTGGTCGCCCCGGTGCTGCCGCTGCCGGTGGAACAGGCCGTCCGCGTCACGGACGCGTTCTTCGCGCACGGGACGGGACTGCGCACGCCGGTGGCGGTGCGGGTCGGTGACCTTGTCGACATATTGCTCACGCCGCCGGTCGAGCGGGAGCACCTGGGCGCGGAGATGCCCGAACCGGACCTCATCGCCACGCCGGACGACAGCCGCTTCAGCGAGGAGCAACTGGCGGCCGCCATGGAGCTGCTGGACCTGCCCGCCGACGCGCCCCGTCGGCTGTCGGGACTGCTCGCGGAGGCGCGCCGACAGGACCCCGAACTGCCCTACTTGGTCGCCCTGTTGGCGGTGCACGCGGCCAGCCCGCCGGTGGGCACCGCCTACCGCCAGGGCGAGGAGAAGCTGCTGTTCGCCGTGGACGACGGGACGGAGCTGGACGACCCCGAGTTCGGCGGGGCCGACCTGATCGTGGGGACGGCGCTGCTCGACGCGGCGGGGATGGCAGCGGATCGGACGGAAGCAGCATGAGTGAGCCAGCGCGCGACAAGGAGCCTGAGCAGTGACCGAGCACGTCGAGTGGAGTGAGGCGGAAGTCCCCGCCGTGCCGGCCTCCAGCGCCGTCACGCCCGCCGACGCCGCCGACGCGGCCCGGCTCGTCGCCTTCGGGCTGCAGCCCAAACTGCAGCCCGCGCGCGACCAGGAGTACGCGGAACTGCTGCGCCGCTACCGCGAGGACCCGGCCTTCGCCCGGCTCGCGGACGCCGTGGCCGCGGGGCTCGGACTGGTGGTGCTGGAGGTGTCCCCGCGCGCGGGGATGGCCGTCACCGCCGCCGAGGACTCCGTCTTCGCCGTGCGCATGGGTGACTACGCGCGTCGTACGTCCGCCGACGGCGGGGACCGGTTCCTGCACGGACTCGCCCATCTCGCCGTCGCCGCCATGGCGTTCCCGCGGCCCGAGGACCTCGCCGACGACGGGTACATCGGGCGGGTCAGCGTCAACGGCGTCGACGCCTTCGTCCGGCAGGCATGCCGCCGCCTGGAGGAGCGCGCGCTGGAGCAGGGCGAGAACACCGACCCGGCGACGGACGCGCCCGGCCTGGAGGCCGCCTGGCGGATCTGGGTCAGACGCAGCGCCACCGGCGCCACCAAGGACGCGCGCAGACTCGCCGGCTCGACCACCGGCATCGTCGGCAAGGCGGTCGCCTTCCTCACCGATTCCGGCTTCCTCCAGCGCACCGGCGACGACAACGGCGGCACCTACCGCACGACGGCCCGCTACCAGCTCCAGGTCCGCGACATGGCCGGCAGCGCCGCCATGGCCGAACTGCTGGAGCTGGGCGTCGTCCCGGTGACCGACGGCACGCCGACTCTGCTGCCCGCCGAGGACACCGACGACCTGGAGCTGGCCGCCGACGCCGGGCTGCCGTTCCACTCCTGAAGCACCGCACCTTTCCCCAGACTTACGAGAGTCCGCCATGTACGAGCTGTCCCGGGTCCGCCTCTACTCCATCGGTCCCGCCGGTGCGCGCTACGCCGACACCGTGCTCGACCTCAGAGGGGTGGGCGAGCCGGTACCCGACCCCGCGCCCGCCCAGGCGGAGTTCTTCGAGGAGGAGCCCGTCGGCCCGCCGCGCCGCCCGGCGCCCGCCGGCGTGCTCTTCCTGGAGAACGGCGGCGGCAAGTCGGTCCTGCTCAAACTGATCTTCTCGGTCATGCTGCCGGGCCACCGCAACACCCTCGGCGGCGCCAGCTCCGGCGTGCTGCGCAAGTTCCTGCTCGCCGACGACTGCGGGCACGTCGCCCTGGAGTGGCAGCACGTGCAGACCGGCGAGTGCGTCGTCGTCGGCAAGGTCAGCGAGTGGCGCGGACGGCAGGTCTCCAACGACCCGCGCAAGTTCGCCGAGGCCTGGTACTCGTTCCGGCCCGGGCCCGGACTGTCCCTGGACAACCTGCCGGTCGCCGAGTCCACCGCCGTACGGCCGCCCGTCGAGGGCCAGTCGGGCGCGCAGGGCCGCCGCCGCACGATGAAGGGCTTCCGCGACGCCATCACCGAGGCAGGAAAGGCGTACCCGCACCTGGAGGTGCACTGGGAGGAGATCCACGACCGCTGGATCGAGCACCTCGGCGACCTCGGCCTCGACCCCGAACTCTTCCGCTACCAGCGGGAGATGAACGCCGACGAGGGCGAGGCGGCCGGTCTCTTCGCGGTCAAGAAGGACTCCGACTTCACCGACCTGCTGCTGCGCGCGGTGACCGACACCCGGGACACCGACGGCCTCGCCGACCTGGTCAGCGGCTTCGGCAACAAGCTGGGCCGCCGGGCCGAGCTGATCGCCGAACGCGACTTCACCGCCGGGTCCGTGGACCTGCTCGGGCGGATCGTGGAGGCCGCCGAGGCGCGCACCCGCGCGCGGGACGTCCACACCGGTGCCGAGCGCCGCACCCGCACGCTGGCGCGTCGCCTGTCCGCGCGGGGCGTGCGGGAGCGGGCCCGGGCCGGAGACCTCGCCCAGCGGGTCACGGCGGCCGCGTACGCGGTCACGCACGCCGAGGCGGCCCGGGAGCGCAGCGCCCTGATCGCCGCGGAACTCGCCTACCGCAACGCCTCCCTGGCCCTCGCCGCCGCGGAGAAGTCCGCCGCCGCGCAGAAACGCGAGCTCGCCGACGCGCGCACCCTGCACTCCGCCTGGCAGGCCGCCGAGGCCGTCCTGCGCCACCGCGCCGCCGCCGACCGCGTGGCGCGCGTGTCCGCCGCCATCCAGGAGGCCGAGCGGGACGCGGCCCCGGCCCTCGCCGCCCGCGCCAAGGCCGCCGTGGACCTCGTACGCGCCCTGCACACGGCCGCGGAAAGCGCCGAGGCCCTCGCCAACGAGGAGGAGGAGCGCTCCGCCGCCCTGCAGGAGACCGGCGAGGCGGCCTACCGGGACTCGACCGCCGCCGCCACGGAGGCACAGCGCGCCCGCAGCGAGGCCGGGCATCTGCGCCAGCGGCTGTCCGAGGTCGAGCAGGAGACGGCCGAGGCGGTACGCGCGGGCTGGCTCGACGACAGCGCCCCCGACGCCGACCCCGCGCGTGCCGCGCTCGCGGCCAGCGACGCCGAGAAGACGGCCGTCGCCGCCTGGGACGCGGCCCGCGAGGCCGCCCGCAAGGCCACCGAGCACGCCCGCGAGGCGGCCTCGGCCGAGTCCCGCGCCGAGCTGACCGCGGCTCGTGCGGCGGACGCGGCCACGGCCGCCCAGCGGGCGTACGAGGCCGAACGCCGGATCGCCGAGAGGCTGGCGGGGGAGGAGCGGCTGGCGGAGCTGCTGAGCCTGGCCGGCACCACCGGGACCGTGCCGGCGCCCCGCGCCGGTGCCGACGGCGCCAGGAAGGGCGGCAAGGCGGCCGGTGACGGCGCCGCTACGGGGGCCGCCGAGGGCGCCCTCACCCCCGAGGAGCTGGACCGCTTCGCCGACGAGCTGCGCGAGCTGCTCGACGACGCCGTCTCCGCCGCCGAACGGCAGCTCTTCGAGCTGCGTACCGCCGCGGCCGACGACGCGCGGATCCTCGGCGCGCTCGGCGACGGCGGTCTGCTGCCGCCCGGCCCGGACGTGCTGGCCACCGTGGAGTTCCTCGGCGAGCACGGCATCCCGGCGCTGCCCGGCTGGCGCTACCTCGCCCAGGCCGTCGACCCCGCCGACCACGCGCGCGTGCTGGCCGCCCGGCCCGAGCTCGTCGACGGTGTGATCATCACCGACCCCGACACCCACGCCCGGGCCCGCGACGCGCTGAGCGACGCGGCCCTGCTGCCGCGCTCCGCCGTGGCCGTCGGCACGGCCGCCGCCCTGCTCGCGCCGACGCCGGCGCCCGAGACCATGGGCGGCGACGTCTTCCTCGTGCCGCCGAACCCGGCCATGCACGACGAGCACGCCGCCGACGAGGAGCGGCAGGCGCTGCGTGCCCGGGCCACCGAGCGGGACGAGGAGATCCGCACCCTCGCGGCCCGGCTCGGCAAGGACCGGGAACTGGCCGCCCGGCTCGCCTCCTGGCGCACCGGCTGCCCCGCCGGGCGGCTCGTGGAGCTCGCACAGGCCGCGCACGACGCCCGCGCGTTCGCCGAGGAGACCGACGCCGAGCTGGCCGAGGCACGCACCGTGCGGGCCGAGGCCGACGAGGCCGCCGCGGAGGCCACCCGGGTCCGCGACGAGCGTCAGGAGGCCGCGCAGAAGGCCCGGCGCGCCGCCGACGCCCTCGCCGGGCTCGCCTTCCGGCTGCGCGAGCGGGCCGGCTGGCAGGTCAAACTGCGTGAACTGGCCGACGAGGCCGCCGAGTCCGAAGCCCGCGCCCAGGCCTGCCTGGAGCGCGCCCGCGCCGCCGACGAGGACCGGCGCGCCGCCCAGCGCGCCGCCGACGACGCCCGCCGCACCGCCCGCGCGCTGCGCGCCGAGCGCTCCGAGATCGCCGGCGCGCCCGACGACGTCGTACCGGAGACGGACGCGGACGGCGGCGCTCCCAAGGCATCCCTGCCCGCGCTCCGCGAGGCCTACCGCGCCGCCTCCCAGGTGTACGAGAAGGTCGGTGTCGGCGCCGACCTGCGCGCCGAGCAGGCGCGCGCGGAGAGCGACGAGAGCGCCGCGCGGGCCGAACTGGACCGGTTGAGCAACAAGGTCCGCACGCGCGCGGAGCAGTTGCTCCAGTCACCGGACGGGTCCGACGGACCGTCCCGGCAGGCCGCCGCCGCGCGGGCCGAGGAACTGGTGCAGCTGCTGGAGACCCGGATGTCCACCGCCAGCGAGCAGCTCGGCCGGCTGCGCGGCGAGGCCGAGCGGCACGCCCCCGAGGACGGCGAGGCGCACACCGAGCTGCCCGAGGAGCTGGTGCCGCGCGACGCCGAGCACGCGCAGGCGCTGCTGCGCACGGCGACCGCCGAACTGGCCTCCCGCACCGAGGCGTTGACCCAGGCCCGCGAGGCCCACGCCGAGCTGCTGGAAGCCCACCGCGCCGCCGAGGACGCGGCCGGCGGCTTCGACGAGGTCGCCGCGATGCTGCGCGACCTGCTGCGCGAGCACGCCATGGAGGACGATCAGGAGGAGCCGGAGCCCTATCCGGGCAGCCTGGAGGAGGCCCGGCAGGCCGCCGCCGAGGCACGCCGCTCGCTGCGCGGCTGTGCCGCCGACCTGTCGGCTGCCGAGGCCGCCGTACGCGAGGCGAGCGACGTGCTCGTCCGGCACGCCAACTCCACCCGCTACGAGCAGGTGCGCACCCCCGCCCGTCAGCAGATCCGCGAGCTGCCCGCCTCCGCGCTGCCCGAGCACGCCCAGAAGTGGGCGGACGCCTTCGCGCCCCGACTGCGGGTGCTGACCGACGAGTTGGCGCAGCTGGAGCGCAACCGCGACTCGATCGTGGACCGGCTGCGGGGCCTCGTGGAGTCCGCCCTGGCAACCCTGCGCTCCGCGCAGCGGCTGTCCCGGCTGCCCGAGGGGCTCGGCGAGTGGTCCGGGCAGGAGTTCCTGCGCATCCGTTTCGAGGAACCCGACCAGGCCACGCTCACCGAGCGGCTCGGCGAGGTCATCGACGAGGCGACCCGGGCGGCCGTGAAGAAGAACTCCGACCTGCGGCGCGACGGGATGTCCCTGCTGCTGCGGGGAGTCGCGGCGGCCCTCCAGCCGAAGGGCGTGGCCGTCGAGATCCTCAAGCCGGACGCCGTGCTGCGGGCCGAACGCGTCCCCGTCGGGCAGATGGGCGACGTCTTCTCCGGCGGCCAGCTGCTGACCGCCGCCATCGCCCTGTACTGCACGATGGCCGCCCTCCGCTCCAACGACCGGGGCCGCGACAAACACCGCCACGCCGGCACGCTCTTCCTGGACAACCCCATCGGCCGCGCCAACGCCACGTACCTGCTGGAACTCCAGCGCGCCGTGTCCGACGCGCTCGGTGTGCAACTCCTCTACACGACCGGCCTGTTCGACACCACCGCGCTGGCCGAATTCCCGCTGGTGATCCGGCTGCGCAACGACGCCGACCTGAGGGCGGGCCTGAAGTACATCAGTGTCGAGGAGCACCTGCGGCCCGGCCTGCCGCCGCAGCCGCAGCCCGGAGAAGCGGTGCACAGCGAGATCACGGCGACCCGCATGTTCAGACGACCGGCACCCTCGACGTCCTGAGCGGCCGGGGCGCGCGGGACGCCATGGGCGCCGGGAGCGCTCCAGGCGCTGGGACGCTGTGGCGCTCGGTGGCGCGAGAGGGCCGGGCCCGCGCGGCGATGCGCGAACCGCGGTGCCTGGCGCGTCCCGAGGCTCAGGAGTGCGACAGCTGTCCCGCGCCGCCCCGCCTGCGTATGCGCTCCTGCGCCCGCTCCGCGGCCCGCGCCTGGCGGCGCGCCCTGCGCCGCTCGCGCCGCAGGGCCCGGGCGGTGCTGCTGGGCGTCGACACCACGCCGTTGCGCTGGTTCCACACCTGGCGGGTCACCCAGACGTCGAGCGCGCCCCAGGTGGCGACCACCGTGCTGACCACGCTGCTGATGACCATCGGGAAGGCCAGCCACGACCCGGCCATGGTGCACAGGAACGCCACCATCGCCTGTATCAGGGTCACGGCGATGATCAGCACCGCGCGCACCGCGGCCGTCCGCACCGGATCCGGCAGCCGGCGCCGCCGGGCCGGTTCCTCGATCCACAACGGCCGATAAGGGGGCGCTGGTTGCCGGGTGCCGTCGGTGGCGTGCCGTCCGCCCGTCGTTCCAGGCGTGTCCACCGGAATGTCGCGATCCGGTGCCTCGGGACCGGGCCGCACCGTCAGTTGTGCCACCACACCGTCCCCGGGCGTCTCACACCGCTCCGCCGTGCCCATCAACGTGTCACTCCCCACCGCCAGCAGACCGCTCGCTCCCGTGCCCGATGGCACGGCTTCCCTGTGGCTGCCCGGCTTGCGCTGTTTTACGCCGCCGGGGTGCGGGATGCGGCTCCTGTGGCCGATTCCGCCCCCATCTCCCATAGAGAAAGACGAACGACACGTGCCGAAGATTCCCAAGGACCGGAAAAATTCGGCCAACAGCTCGCACGGGTCTGCCGCGTGGAGCCGGGCGGTCGCGGTGGGAATCCGGGAGGCAATCTCCCGCAATGACCGGACAACTCCCCATGTCCGGCCGCCCGCGCGGAAGTTCAGCTTCCGGACGGCTCTTCGAGTTGCCTGTGTGTCGGTAGTAGGCTCGCGGCGTTTGTTGACGTACATGTGTACCCCCGGCCGGCGGGGGTCGAGCTGGGGGAGGCCATGCGCTTTCGCGGGAAGTCCATCCGCCGGAAGATCGTGGCGCTGCTTCTCGTGCCGCTGGTGTCCCTGACCGCCATCTGGGGCTTCGCCACGGTACTCACGGGTCGCGAGGCGGAACAGCTGTTCGACGCCTCCGACGTGGTGGAGAAGGTCGCATACCCCATGGAGGACACGGTCCGCGTCCTCCAGCAGGAACGCCGCCAGACCCTCGTCTACCTGGCCGATCCGCGTGCCTCAAACGGGCTCACCAACCTCAGGCACACCCGGACCGCCACCGACTACGCCATCGCACGGATCCGCAGGAACGCCAAGGACGCCGGGGTGCGCGACGGGCTGGGATCGGCATCGGCCGAGCGGCTGAGCGTCGCCTTGGACGCCCTGGACGGCATCAGGTCGCTGCGCCGCGGCGTGGAGGACGGAACCGTCGACCGCGCCCAGGCCCTCGACCTCTACAACCGCATGGTCGACCCGTGCTACGTCCTGCTGACCAACCTCCATCTCGTCGACAACGTCGAGATGGACAAGCAGTACCGTGCCCTGGTCAACCTCGCCCGCGCCCGCGAACTGCTCTCCCGTGAGGACGCCCTGCTCGGCTCCTCCCTGGTCGTGGGCAAGCTCACCAACGCCGAAACGCGTGACGTCTCCGACCTCGTGGCCCAGCGCGACCTCATGTACAGCATCAACCTCCCGCTGCTGCCCTCCTCGGAACGCGACCGCTACGACCGGTTCTGGAAGAACGCCGCCTCGGCCCCGCTGCGCGTTGCCGAGCAGTCCGTCGTCTCCTCGGCAGCGGGCGGCTCGACCGAGGTGAGCGCCAAGAGCTGGGACGCGGCCGCCGGGAGCGTGCTCGAAGAACTCGCCACCCTCAACGACCAGGCGGCCGACCGCTACCAGGACCGCGTCCGCCCGGTCGCCATCGGCGTCATCCTCAAGGCCGCCATCGCCGGCGTCCTCGGACTGATCGCCCTGCTGCTCTCGCTCGTCCTGTCCGTGCGCATCGGCCGCGGCCTCATCCGCGACCTGCGACAACTGCGCCTGGAGGCCCACGAGGCGTCCGGCGTGCGACTGCCCAGCGTGATGCGCCGCCTGTCCGCGGGCGAAGAGGTCGACGTGGAGACCGAGGTCCCGCGCCTGGAGTACGACAAGAACGAGATCGGCGAGGTCGGCCAGGCGCTCAACACCCTTCAGCGGGCCGCCGTCGAGGCCGCGGTCAAGCAGGCCGAACTGCGCTCGGGCGTCTCCGAGGTGTTCGTCAACCTCGCCCGCCGCAGCCAGGTCCTGCTCCACAAGCAACTCACCCTGCTCGACAGCATGGAGCGGCGGACCGAGGACACCGACGAACTCGCCGACCTGTTCCGCCTCGACCACCTGACGACCCGTATGCGCCGGCACGCCGAGGGCCTCGT
Organism: Streptomyces sp. 7R007; assembly: GCF_054850255.1. Taxonomy (NCBI): domain Bacteria; kingdom Bacillati; phylum Actinomycetota; class Actinomycetes; order Kitasatosporales; family Streptomycetaceae; genus Streptomyces; species Streptomyces sp. 7R007. The sequence goes on from NZ_JBTWMV010000018.1 coordinate 174,130, forward strand.
GATCCTCTCCGGCGCCGCCCCTTCCCGGCAGTGGCGCAAACCCGTCCAGCTCATGGACGTCGTACGGGCCGCCGTCGCCGAGGTCGAGGACTACGAGCGCATCGAGGTGCGCCGCCTTCCCCGGGTCGCCGTCACCGGCCCGGCCGTCGCCGACCTCACCCACCTCGTGGCCGAACTCCTGGAGAACGCCACGGTGTTCTCGCCCCCGCACACGGCCGTCCAGGTCGTGGGCGAGCGGGTCGCCAACGGTTTCACCCTGGAGATTCACGACCGCGGTCTGGGCATGGCCGCCGACGCGCTGCTGGACGCCAACCTGCGTCTCGCCGAGACGCCCGAGTTCGAACTGTCCGACACCGACCGGCTCGGCCTGTTCGTGGTCAGCCGGCTCGCCCAGCGGCAGAATGTCCGGGTCTCCCTGCAGCCGTCCCCCTACGGCGGCACCACCGCCGTCGTCTTCATCCCCGACGTGCTCCTCACGGACGACGTCCCGGACACCAACGGCATCGGGTTCCGCCTCGACCGCCCGCACCCCACCAAGGAAGCCGAGATGGAGGAGGGCCGCCGCACGGCTCTCTCCCACGTCCCGGTCCACCTGCCGGGCCTGCCCGCCCCGGTGCTCAACGGCCCCGTGGAACTGGAGGCGCCCGTCGACCTGGACGCCATCGGGGACCTCCCGGGCGTGCTCGACGACGAGGACGCCGAGCGCGGCGGACTCTTCCGCCCCCGCCGCTCCATCGCCCTCGCCGAGGACGGCACGGCGGACCGGCACGGCGAACCACTCGACCAGACGGCCGACTCCCGAGCCCGGGGCCACGACGACACGGACGCCGACGCGGATCCGGGCGACCCGGTGCCGCTGCCCCGCCGACGCACGCCCAAGCTGGTCAGCTCGCACGGACGCCCGGTCGCCGACCACCGCCCGCGACAGCAGGACACGGGCGAGGTCCAGGCGGACAGCGAGCAGCAGGTCCGCCCGGAGCACGACGGCGCCCCTCCCTTGCCGACCCGCCGCCGCGGCGCCTCGCCTCTGCGCCCCGGGATGAGCGGAGCCGACCGCCCCGGCCAGGACGATCGCGCGGTCGGCACGGGACAGGCGGGACCGGCGGAGGCATTCGGCCGCACCCCCGCCGCACCGCCCGCCGGCCGCGCGCCCGGCGAGACATCGGACGCTCCCGCCCTGCCCCTGCGCGGCCAGGGCGCGGCGACGGCCTCCGGCGGTCCGGGCACCCCCACAGACCCGCGGCAACCCGGCTCCGGCACGGGACCGCTGCCCCGACGCGTACGGCAGGCCAACCTGGCTCCGCAGCTCAGACAGGGCCCCGCTCGCCGTACCGAGGACAGGACCGACCTCCGGGAGCGGGACGCCGACGAGGTACGCAGCCGTATGGCCTCGTTGCAGCGCGGCTGGCAACGCGGCCGCGAGGAGAACGCCGCGGGCGACGACGTCCACAGCGGCCCAGCACCACACCGAACCACTAAGGGGGACGGTCGATGACCGCACCGAAGGCGACCGGCCACACCGCGACCGGCAAGGCCGGCGAGCTCAACTGGCTCCTGGACGAGCTCGTGGACCGCGTCGCGAGCATCCGCAAGGCCCTCGTCCTCTCCAGCGACGGCCTGCCGACCGGGGTGTCCAAGGACCTGACGCGGGAGGACAGCGAGCACCTCGCCGCCGTCGCCTCCGGCTTCCACAGCCTCGCCAAGGGCGTGGGCCGGCACTTCGAGGCGGGCAACGTGCGCCAGACGGTCGTCGAGCTCGACGACGCCTTCCTGTTCGTGACGGCCGCCGGCGACGGCAGCTGCCTCGCCGTGCTCTCGGACGCCGACTCGGACGTGGGCCAGGTCGCCTACGAGATGACGCTCCTGGTCAAGCGGGTCGGCGTACACCTGGGAGCGGCTCCACGCACCGATCTGCCCGCAGGCGGGTAGTGAGATGTCATGAGCGTTGACGGTCAGGGAAGAAGCCACTGGTTCGACGACGAGGCCGGGCCGGTCGTGCGCCCGTACGCGATGACGCGCGGCCGCACGTCCAGTCCCGGCCAGCACCGCCTCGACCTGATCGCGGTGGTCGTGGCGGAAGCCCGGGCGGAGGATCCGGAAGCGGACGCGACGCTGTCCCCCGAGCACGTGGACATCGTCGAGCTGTGCCGTGACGCTCCGCAGTCCGTCGCCGAACTGGCCGCCGAACTCGATCTGCCGATCGGTGTGGTGCGGGTCCTCATCGGGGATCTCGTGGACGCGGAACTCGTCCACGTCAACCGGCCCGTACCCCCCGCCGAACTGGTCGACGAGAGTATTCTGCGCGACGTGATCAACGGCCTCCGGGCGCTGTGAGCGGCGCGGAAGCGGAGTACTGACGTGACAGGCTGGCAGTTCTGGGTCGACCGAGGCGGCACGTTCACCGACATCGTCGCGCGCCGCCCGGACGGCCGCCTGCTGACGCACAAGCTGCTGTCGGAGAACCCCGCCCGGTACTCCGACGCGGCCGTCGCGGGGGTGCGCGAACTCCTGGACGGCTCCCAGGACCCCGTCGAGGCCGTCCGCATGGGCACGACGGTCGCCACGAACGCCCTCCTGGAGCGCAAGGGCGAGCGCACCCTGCTGGTGGTCACCCGCGGCTTCCGCGACGCCCTGCGCATCGCCTACCAGAACCGCCCGCACATCTTCGCCCGCCGCATCGAGCTTCCGGAGCTGCTGCACGAGCGGGTCGTCGAGGCCGACGAGCGCATCGCCGCCGACGGCACCGTCCTGCGCGCCCCCGACCTCGACTCCCTCGCCGGTCCCCTCCAGGAGGCCTACGACGACGGGATCCGGGCCGTCGCCGTCGTCTGCATGCACAGCCACCTCCACCCCGCCCACGAACAGGCGATCGGGGATCTCGCCGCCCGTATCGGCTTCCCCCAGATCTCGCTGTCCAGCGAGGTCAGCCCGCTGATGAAGCTCGTCCCGCGCGGGGACACCGCCGTCGTCGACGCCTACCTGTCGCCCGTGCTGCGCCGCTACGTCCGGCATGTCGCCGACGAACTCGAAGGCGTCCGGCTGATGTTCATGCAGTCCAACGGCGGCCTCGCCGAAGCCGGGCAGTTCCGCGGCAAGGACGCCATCCTCTCCGGTCCCGCGGGCGGCATCGTCGGCATGGCCCGCATGTCGCAGCTGGCCGGCTTCGACCGGGTGATCGGCTTCGACATGGGCGGCACCTCCACCGACGTCTCCCACTTCGCCGGCGAGTACGAGCGGGTCTTCACCGCGCAGATCGCCGGTGTGCGGCTGCGCGCCCCCATGCTGGACATCCACACCGTCGCGGCCGGCGGCGGCTCGGTCCTGCACTTCGACGGCTCCCGCTACCGCGTGGGGCCGGACTCGGCGGGAGCGGACCCGGGGCCCGCCTGCTACCGAGGCGGCGGCCCACTCGCCGTCACGGACGCCAACGTCATGCTCGGCCGCATCCAACCCGCCCACTTCCCCAAAGTGTTCGGCCCCGACGGCGACCAGCCCCTGGACGAGGCACTCGTCCGTGAACGCTTCACCGCCCTGGCCGCCGAGATCCGCGAGCACACCGGCGACGACCGCACCCCCGAGCAGGTCGCCGAGGGCTACCTGCAGATCGCCGTCGCCAACATCGCCAACGCCGTCAAGCGGATCTCCGTGCAGAAGGGCCACGACGTCACCCGCTACGCCCTGACCACCTTCGGCGGCGCCGGCGGCCAGCACGCGTGCATGGTGGCCGACTCGCTCGGCATCCGCACCGTCCTCGTCCCGCCCATGGCCGGTGTCCTCTCCGCGCTCGGCATCGGCCTCGCCGACACCACCGCCATGCGCGAGCAGTCCGTCGAGGCTCCCCTGGAGCCCGCCGCCATGCCCGCCGTCCGCAAGACGGCCGACGACCTCGAAGCAGCGGCCCGCGCCGAACTGCTCGCCGAGGACGTCCCCGACGACCACATCCGGATCACCCGCCGCGCCCAGTTGCGCTACGACGGCACCGACACCACCCTCACCGTCGAGCTGACCGAGCCCGAGGCGATGCGCCAGTCCTTCGAAGAACGTCATCGCGCCACGTACTCCTTCACGCTCGACCGCCCGATCGTCGTCGAAGCCCTCTCCGTCGAAGCCACCGGCATCACGCAACCCCCCGATCTGTCCGCCCTCGCCCCGTACGAAGGCCGCTCCGCCGCCCCCGAGACGGTCCGCCTGCACACCGGCGGCGTCTGGCGCGAGGTACCCCTCCACCGCCGCGAGACCCTGCCTCCCGGCGACACCGTCACCGGCCCCGCGATCATCACCGAGGCCAGTGCGACGACCGTCGTCGACGACGGCTGGCAAGCCGTGGCCCGGGACGACGGGCATCTGGTCATGGAACGCGCTGCGATTACGCAGAGTTCCGATCTCGACACAAAAGCCGACCCGGTTCTGCTGGAGGTCTTCAACAACCTCTTCATGTCGATCGCCGAGCAGATGGGCGCCCGCCTGGAGTCCACCGCGCAGTCCGTCAACATCAAAGAGCGCCTGGACTTCTCCTGCGCGCTCTTCGACCCCGACGGGAACCTGGTGGCCAACGCCCCGCACATCCCCGTCCACCTCGGCTCGATGGGCACCAGCGTCAAGGAGGTCATCCGGCGCAGGGGAGCGGCGATGCGGCCCGGCGACACCTACGCCGTCAACGACCCGTACCACGGCGGCACCCACCTGCCGGACGTCACCGTCATCACCCCCGTCTTCGACACGCAGGGTGACCGGATCCTCTTCTACGTCGCCTCCCGAGGGCACCACGCCGAGATCGGCGGCATCGCCCCCGGCTCCATGCCGGCCGACAGCCGCAGGATCGAGGAGGAGGGCGTTCTCTTCGACAACTGGCTGCTCGCCGAGGACGGCCGCTTCCGCGAGCAGGAGACCCTGAGGCTGCTCACCGAGGCGCCCTACCCCTCCCGCAACCCCAGGACCAACCTCGCCGACCTGCGCGCCCAGATCGCCGCCAACCAGAAGGGCGTCGACGAGGTCGCCCGCATGATCGACAGCTTCGGCCTCGACGTCGTGCAGGCGTACATGAAGCACGTCCAGGACAACGCCGAGGAGGCCGTGCGCCGCGTCATCGACGCCCTCGACGACGGCGAGTACGCCTACGAGACCGACTCCGGCGCCGTCATCCGCGTACGCGTACGCGTGGACCGCGAGAACCGGCGCGCGACCATCGACTTCACCGGCACGTCGGCGCAACTGCCCGGCAACTTCAACGCGCCCTTCTCGGTCGTCAACGCCGCCGTCCTGTATGTCTTCCGCACCCTGGTCGCCGACGACATCCCGCTCAACGACGGCTGCCTGCGTCCCCTGGACATCGTGGTGCCGCCCGGCTCGATGCTCGCGCCCGAACCCCCGGCCGCCGTCGTCGCGGGCAACGTCGAGACCTCCCAGGCCATCACCGGCGCCCTGTACGCGGCGCTCGGCGTCCAGGCCGAGGGCTCCGGCACCATGAACAACGTCACCTTCGGCAACGAACGCCACCAGTACTACGAGACCGTCGCCTCCGGATCCGGCGCAGGCGACGGCTTCCCCGGCGCGCCCGTGGTGCAGACGCACATGACCAACTCGCGGCTCACCGACCCCGAGGTCCTGGAGTGGCGGCTGCCCGTGCGGCTGGAGGAGTTCGCCGTGCGGCGCGGCAGCGGCGGCGCCGGCCGCTGGCGCGGCGGCGACGGGGCGGTGCGCCGCATCCGGTTCCTGGAGCCCATGGCCGTCTCCACGCTCTCCCAGCACCGCAGGGTGCCGCCGTACGGCATGGCAGGCGGTGCGCCCGGAGCCCTGGGCGTCAACCGCGTGGAGCGCGCGGACGGCACGGTCACCGCACTCGGCGGCAGCGACTCCACCGAGGTCGGCGCCGGCGACGTACTCGTCATCGAAACCCCTGGCGGCGGAGGCTACGGCCGGCCGCCATCCCACCCCCGTCAAGCAGGAGAAGAGATCGATGATCTTCGGGCGTTCTGAGCGCGGCAAGCCTCCGGTCGAGCCCGTCACGCTCAAGATCCTGGTGGCCGGCGGTTTCGGGGTGGGCAAGACCACCCTCGTCGGCGCGGTCAGCGAGATCAGGCCGCTGCGCACCGAGGAACTGCTCACCGAGGCCGGACGCCCCATCGACGACACGAGCGGCGTGGAGGGCAAGCACACCACCACGGTGGCCATGGACTTCGGGCGCATCACGCTGCGCGAGGACCTGGTGCTGTACCTGTTCGGCACACCCGGACAGGAACGCTTCTGGTTCATGTGGGACGAGCTGTCCGAGGGCGCGCTCGGCGCCGTCGTGCTCGCCGACACCCGCCGCCTGGAGGACTGCTTCGCCGCCGTCGACTACTTCGAGCGGCGTTCCATACCCTTCGTGGTCGGCGTCAACTGCTTCGAGGGCGCGGCCCGCTACCCGGTGGAGGACGTCCGGCAGGCACTCGACCTCGACGAGGACGTGCCGCTCCTGCTGACCGACGCGCGCGAGCGGGAGTCGGTCAAGGAGGTCCTCATCGCCGTCGTCCGGCACGCGATGGCGCACGCCTCCGACCGCCGCGAGACCGTCACCACCTGAGAGCGCCGGGAGCGGCCCGTACCCCCGCCGACCGGGGTACGGGCCGCGGCACTGGATCACGCACGCGCGCGTGGCGTGCTTCGGCCTGGTCCTCGGTCTACTCCCCGGCCTGCTCCTCCCAGCCGAAGCTCTTCTCCACCGCCTTGCGCCAGTTGTGGTACTCGCGGTCCCGCACGGACGCCTCCATGGACGGCGTCCACTCCACGTCCTTCTGCCAGTGGGCCTTCAGCTCGTCCAGGTCGTTCCACACGCCGGTGGCGAGGCCGGCGGCGTAGGCGGCGCCCAGGCACGTGGTCTCGGAGACCTTGGGGCGGACCACCGGAACGTCCAGGACATCCGCCTGGTGCTGCATGAGCAGGTTGTTCTTGGTCATGCCGCCGTCCACCTTCAGGGTGGTGATGTGCACCCCGGAGTCCTGGTACATGGCGTCCACGACCTCGCGCGTCTGCCAGCTCGTCGCCTCCAGCACCGCCCGGGCCAGGTGCGCCTTGGTCACGTACCGGGTGAGTCCCGTGATGACACCGCGCGCGTCGGAACGCCAGTACGGCGCGAACAGGCCGGAGAACGCGGGCACGATGTAGGCGCCGCCGTTGTCCTCGACGCTCGCCGCCAGCGGTTCGATCTCGTCGGCTGTACGGATGATGCCGAGTTGGTCGCGGAACCATTGCACGAGGGCGCCCGTTATCGCTATGGACCCCTCCAGACAGTAGACCGGCGCCTCACTGCCGATCTTGTAGCCCATCGTCGTCAGCAGGCCGCTCTTCGACGGCACCGGCCGGTTGCCCGTGTTGAGCAGCAGGAAGCTGCCCGTGCCGTAGGTGTTCTTGGCCGTGCCCACGTCGTAGCAGGCCTGCCCGAACACCGCGGCCTGCTGGTCGCCGAGCGCCGACGCCACCGGCACCCCGGCGAGCTGGCCGACCGCGGTGCCGTACACCTCGGCCGAGGACCTGATCTCGGGCAGGACGGCCTCGGGGATGTTCATGGCGGACAGGATGGCGGAGTCCCACTGGAGGGTCTCCAGGTTCATCAGCATGGTGCGCCCGGCGTTGGTCACGTCCGTGACGTGCTGTCCCCCGTCCACGCCACCGGTCAGGTTCCACACCAGCCAGGAGTCGATCGTGCCGAAGGCGATCTCGCCCCGCTCGGCGCGGTCGCGCAGTCCGGGCACGTTGTCCAGCAGCCAGGCGGCCTTCGGACCGGAGAAGTACGTGGCCAGCGGCAGCCCCGTCTGGTCACGGAAACGGTCCTGCCCGTCCGATCCGCCGAGCTGGTGGCACAGGGCCGCGGTGCGCGTGTCCTGCCACACGACGGCGTTGTGCACGGGTTTGCCGGTGGCCCGGTCCCACAGGACCGTCGTCTCCCGCTGGTTGGTGATGCCGAGCGCGCTGAGCTGGTCGGCACGCAGTCCGGCCTTGGCGATCGCCCCGGCGACCACGGCCTGCACCTTGGACCAGATCTCCGTGGCGTCGTGCTCCACCCAGCCGGGCTTGGGGAAGATCTGGCGGTGCTCGCGCTGGTCGACGGCGACGATCGCGCCGTCCTGGTTGAAGATGATGCAGCGGCTGGAGGTCGTGCCCTGGTCGATGGCGGCGACGAACTTGTCCGTCATGACGTCCCCTTCGTCGGTTGCTTCACGAGGCTGCGTGGAAGATGCGCCCGGACAGCGCTCCGCCGATCAGCGGTCCCACTCGCGGGCCGGGCCGGTGGCGTCGGAACCAGGGGAACACGGGATGCGAGCTCTCGCCGAGCGCTGTGTCCGAGGTGCTCATGGCGGCTCCTAGGCCCCGGCCGGGTCGGTCGACCCCGGTCCTGCGTGCAGGGTGCGTTTCCCATGGCGACTTCAGCCGAGAGCAGGGAAGGTCCCGCGCCCCGCCCGGCGTCCGTGACGAGCACAGTCGCATCGCCCGTGGGGGAGTGGGCCTGTCGTGCAGTTCGGGGCCCGCGCGGCGCAGTGCCTGGTTACGCCGTGTATGTACGGCGATGTCGACTGACACCGGAAGTGTTCACCGACGTCCACAGAGCGTCAAGGTCGCCGACGGCATCGGTGACACCGCTCGCGACGGAGGCGTGATCGGGCCGCCGTGGCCCTCAGCTCCGGCCTGGTTCCGCCGCCGCGTACCCCGCCGGCGCGGCCGGCGCGCCCGAGCCGCGCAGGATCTCGTGCCCCGGCAGTCCGGCCCGGCCCAGCACCCAGCTCGCCCCGTGCAGCGCCTTCGCGGCCTTCTTCAGGGGCGCGAGACAGGCGGCGGCCTGCCGGTGGTCGGTCACGGTTCCGGGCGGGCACAGCACCGTGGCCAGCGACAGCGTCACGGGCCGCCCGCCCGCCGACCAGGGCACGTCCAGCACGGACGCGGCCAGCGGATCGAGCCCCTCGATGTCGGCGAGCACCAGGAAGTCGTCCCCGCCGATGTGCCCGACGCGGGTGCTGCCCGACGCCGCGTGCTGCAGCGCCCGCCCCACCGACCTGATCAGCTCGTCCCCGGCGGCGAACCCGGCTCCGTCGTTGACCTGCTTGAAATGGTCGACGTCCAGCCAGCTCAACGCGAACGGCCGGCCGTCCTGGATGCGCCGGTCGACCTCCCCGGTGATCGCGTCCGAGCCCGGCAGCCGGGTCAGCGGATTGAGCCCGGCCGCCTCCTCGACCTGTGTCTCGGCCAGGGCCCGAACGAGGTCCGCGAGCCGTACGACGCCCACGCACCGCCCGTACCGGTCGACGACGGCCACGTCGTCGGAGGTGCGGTCCCGGTCGCCGACGGCCACGACGTCCAGGACCTCCCAGGCGGTCGCGTCGACGCCGACCGTGCGCGGCGGGTCCCCGAGCTTCGCCGCGGGCCGGTCGGCGTACAGGGCGTGGCCGTAGCGCCCCGACATCGACAGCAGGAAGCGGGAGCGGTGTACCGACCGGACGGGGACCCCGTGCGCGTCCACGAGCAGCACCCCGGAGACGTCCGGCGACCCGGTCAGCAGCGCCCGCACCTGACTCGCCGACGCGGTCACCGGCAGCAGCACCGCGGGCCGTACGAACTCCCGCACCGACGGCCCGGACCTGGTGGCCGCGAGGAGGCCGGGGGAGTGGGGCGGAACGTATACGTCCGCCGCGGGCAGCCGGGACGGCGGTGCGAACAGCTCGCCCTGCGCCAGCTGGGCACCGGCCCCACGCGCCGCCGCGCACTGCAGTTCCGTCTCCACGCCCTCCACGGCCAGGAGCGCGCCCGACTGCTCGCACAGCGTCCGCATCGCCCGCACCGCGGCCGGCCGCGCCAGCAGCGACGCGTCGAGTTTCACCAGCTCGGGTGCCATGTCGGTGAGCAGCCGCAGCGGTACGTCCCCGTCTCCGACGCCGTCCGCGCTGATCCGGAAGCCCTGGCCGCGCAGCGCGCCCAGCGCCTCCAGCAGGGCCTGCTGCGGTACGTGCGTGAACGGCGGGCAGACGTCCACCGTCACCTCCCACGGCAGCCGTCCCGCGGCGCGTACGGCGTCGTGCAGCGGGGTGAGGCCGCCCAGGTCGGCGAGGGTGCCCGCGAACACGTTGACGTGCAGCGGGAGCAGCGTCTCCCTGCGCGCCGCCGCGCGGAGCGCCAGCACCGCCAGCCGCCCGTCGAGTTCGGGGTCCCGGCGGGCTTCGGCCAGGATGTCGCCGGTCTCCGGGCGAGCGAGTATCTCCAGCGCCGCGACCGCTCCGGTGGTCAGGTTGACCACCGGTTGGAAGGCGAAGCGGAGAGTGTCCGTCCAGGAGTGCACGGGAGCATGATGGCTCCCCCGGCGCACGCCCAAGCGCAGTTCATGAGACGTTCACGCAGGATTCCGGGTTGATCACACAGCGTCGGGACAAAGGAGGTTTGCCCCGCTTGCGCACCCGTGCGCCGCTCGCGTTCCCGCCGCTCTCACCGCACCGCGATCACCGCCGAGCCGTGACCGAACAGCCCCTGGTTGGCCGTGATGCCCACACGCGCACCCTCGACCTGCCGGTCACCCGCCGTCCCTCTCAGCTGCCAGGTCAGTTCGCAGACCTGGGCGATCGCCTGGGCCGGCACCGCCTCTCCGAAGGAGGCGAGACCGCCGCTGGCGTTCACGGGTATGCGCCCGCCGAGGGCCGTGGCACCCTCGCGCAGGAGCTTCGCGCCCTCGCCCTCCCCGCACAGGCCGAGATCCTCGTACCACTGCAACTCCAGTGCCGTGGACAGGTCGTAGACCTCGGCCAGGGAGAGGTCCTCGGGGCCGATGCCCGCCTCCTCGTACGCCGCCCGGGCGATCGACGCGCGGAACGTCTCCGCCGCGGGCTCCACGGCCACCGCCGAGTCGGTCGCGATGTCGGGCAGGTCCAGCACCGTGCTGGGGTAGCGGGGCGTCACCGTGGACACCGCGCGGATGCGGACCGGCTCGGCCGCGCCGTGCCGGCGGGCGAACTCCAGACTGGACAGCACCAGCGCCGCTCCTCCGTCCGAGGTCGCGCAGATGTCCAGCAGGCGCAGCGGATCGGCGACCACGGCGGAGGCGGCGACCTCCTCCGCGCTGACCCGCGCGCGGTAGCGTGCGTACGGATTCAGCGCGCCCATGGCCGAGTTCTTCACCTTGACCTGCGCGAAGTCCTCCACGGTGTCCCCGTGCACGGCCATGCGGCGGCGCGCGTACAGCCCGAAGTACGTCGGGTTGGTCGCCCCGAGGACGCGGAAGCGCAGCCAGTCCGGGTCCTCGGGCCGGTCCCCGCCGGCCGGCCGGAAGAACCCTTTGGGGGCCGCGTCGGCGCCCACCACGAGCACCACCTCCGCCAGCCCCGAAAGGATCTGCGCCCGGGCGGTGTCGACGGCCTGCGCCCCCGACGCGCAGGCCGCGTACACGCTCGCCACGCGGGCCCCCTGCCAGCCGAGGGCCTTCGCGAACGTCGCGCCCGCCACGTACCCCGGATAACCGCCACGCACGGTGTCCGCGCCGACGATCGAGCCGACCTCCCGCCACTCCAGCCCGGCGTCGGCGAGTGCCGCCCGCGCCGCCGCGGCGCCGTACTCGGCGAAGCCGCGCCCCCACTTGCCCCAGGGATGCATCCCCGCGCCGAGCACCGCCACCTCTGTCGTCATCGCGCCACCCCCGTCGGCCGCCAGTGCCAGGTGGTCCAGGTCGTCCCCGCGTCCTCGTGCAGCACGCCGGGGACGGCCTCCACCTCCATGCCCACCGTCAGATCGGCGACGGTGACCCCGGGAACCGCCTGGCCGAGCACCACGATCCGCTCGGCCTCCAGTTCCACTGCGATCAACGCGTACGGCTCCCACGGAAGTTCCGGATTGCTCACATAGGGTGACGGCGGCCGGTACCGGCTGTCCGTGTACGACCAGACCCGCCCGCGCCGCGACAGCGGAACCTCCCGCAGCTCGCCGCCCGCGCAGCGCGGATTGCGGCAGTGGACGTCCTCCCGCGGGAAGAACACCGAGCCGCACGCGGAACAGCGGGTGCCGAGGAGCGTGAAGTCGTCCGCGTCTTCGGTGAACCAGCCCGTCACCACCGGCGTTCGTTCCCGCGCCATCGTTCCTCCCGGCCTATGATCTGACGGAACGTCAGAAGTGTGTCACGGGAGACCGGGGATGGGCAGACGCAAGGACATGACAAGACTCTCTTCCGTGGCACGCCGTCTCGTCACCGTCCTCGCGGCCCTGCTCACCGTGACGGTCGCAGCCCCGGCCGCCCACGCCGGGACCGAGCCCAAGGCACCGAAGGACTTCGTCGCGCTCCGGGCCGTCGACCCGACGATCATCCAGGAGATGCGCTACTTCACCCCGCACAACTTCGTGGGGGAGCGCATCGACGGCTACCAGCAGCCGATCTGCATCCTCACCAGACCCGCCGCCGAGGCCCTGCACAGAGCGCAGTCGAGACTGCTCCGCCAGGGCTACACCCTCAAGGTCTACGACTGCTACCGCCCCCAGCGCGCGGTGGACCACTTCGTCCGGTGGGCCGAGGACCTCAACGACCAGGCCATGAAGGGGGAGTTCTACCCGAACGTCGACAAGACGCGGCTCTTCGCGGACGGCTACATCGCGGAGAAATCCGGCCACAGCCGCGGCTCGACCATGGACCTGACGATCGTGAAGCTCCCGGCGAAACCGACCCGGCCCTACCACCCCGGAGAGCCCCTCGTGCCCTGCTTCGCACCCAAGGACGAGCGGTTCCCCGACAACTCCGTCGACATGGGCACGGGCTTCG